>NZ_LHVN01000001.1:0-40699 GCF_001269815.1 Pseudomonas sp. P1.31
AACGATGATGTCGTCTGACACGCCGCCTTCGCGGGCAAGCCTTGCTCCTACAAAGATTTTTATCCGGCTGCACCGATGCCTGTTGTTGTGCGAATCCGTCCTTCAAGCCTGCGCTTCAACCCGCGCGACTCAATCAACAGCTTCGACCCCTTCGCCGCATTCGCCCGGCCCCATTCCTCCAGCAACTCCAGACACGAATGGTCGATGTAGCTCAGATTATTGAGCGGCACGTGCACCGTCACGCCTGCCGGAATACTGTTGAGCACCTGGGTCAGCGCCGGCACTTTGAGGAAGGTCGCCGCGCCGATCAAACGCAATTCCATCTCGCCGTCCTGCGGCAGATCGATCAGGCTGATCTTCAACCGCGAGGCCTTGAACGCCAGCTTCAACAACGTCAGACCGAAACCCAGCAGCACACCGGTCAGCAGGTCGGTGAAGATGATCGCCAGCGCCGTCGCGGCATAGGTGAACATCGGCATCCGTCCATATCGACTCAGACCGCGAAAGGCTTTCAGGTCGACCAGTTTGAAACCGGTATACACCAGCACACCGGCCAGACTCGCCACCGGAATGCTTTGCAGCACGCTCGACAACAACAGCACGAACGCCAGCAGCCACAAGCCATGGAAAATCGTCGAATAGCGTGTGGTCGCACCGGCCTGGACGTTGGCCGAACTGCGCACGATTACCCCGGTCATCGGCAGCGCGCCAACCAGTCCGCAGAGCATATTGCCTACACCCTGCGCCGACAGTTCGCGGTCGAAATCCGAACGCACGCCACTGTGCATGCGATCTACCGCAGCAGCAGATAACAGCGTTTCGGCGCTGGCAATAAACGCTACAGCGAACGCCGCGATCAACAGCGTCGGATCAGCCAGGCTGAGCAGATCTGTCGGCTTCAACCAGTCGATGGCTTCCGCGAGATTCGCCGGCACCTCAACGCGTTTCACCTGCAAGGCCAGCATCAAGCTGGCACCCGTCGCCAGCCCCACGCCGAGCAGCGCGCCGGGAATAAACCGTAGCGAATGCGGACGGAATTTTTCCCACAACCACATCACTGCAATCGTCGACAGCCCGAGCAACCCGGCCTGCCAACCGAACGACGGCACGGCCTGAGCCACCGCCGCCGGGAATGCGGCGAGGTTATCCAGCCCGGAAGGTTTCGGTGACGCATCGAGCATCACATGCACCTGCGACAGCACGATCAACACGCCAATCCCCGCCAGCATCCCGTAGACCACCGCTGGCGCCGTCACCCGAAACCAGCAGCCGAGCTTCAAGCGCCCGGCCACCAGTTGCAGAAAACCGGCGAGCAACAGAATCGGCCCGAGCATCTCGATGCCGTGCTGGCGCACCAGTTCAAAGACCAACACCGCCAGGCCCGCCGCCGGCCCACTGACCTGCAACGGCGAACCCGCCAGCCAACCGACCACCAAACCACCGATGATCCCGGTGATCAAACCCTTTGCCGGCGGCAACCCTGACGCAATCGCAATGCCCATGCACAGCGGCAGAGCGACCAGAAACACAACCACGGAAGCGAGCAGCTCCCGTGGCAACACCGCTTTCAATTGAGCCGCACGCATGGCGATTCTCCCGACGTTTTCTTCAGGCATGGCAAGGCCGGGTCGCTGAATCAGCGACCGGCGTCAAACCACACAGATGTTTAGGAAGATTTAGAAGCGCGCTTTGGGCGTCGCCACCGGAATCGGATGGCTGCCGTCGAGCGGCAGGAAGCGTCCCTGATCCGCGTCGTAAGCTTTGATTTCGCTGGTTTCGATGTCGTAAACCCAGCCATGGATGAACAGATGACCGTTCGCCATGCGCGAGGCTACCGAAGGATGGGTACGCAAGTGCTGCAGTTGGGCGATGACGTTTTCCTCGGTGAGGATCGGCATGCTTTCTTTTTCGTCGGCGCAGTTACAGTTTTCATGCACCATGGTTTTCGCGACTTCAGCGTGGCGCAGCCAGGCTTTGACCGTCGGCATTTTTTCCAGGCTGTCCGGGTTGAGCACCGCACGCATGGCGCCGCAATCGGAGTGGCCGCAGATGATGATGTGCTGCACGCCGAGCGCCAGTACCGCGTATTCGATCGCGGTGGAAACGCCGCCGTTCATTTGGCCGTAAGGCGGAACCACGTTGCCGACGTTACGGGTCACGAACAGATCGCCGGGCGAACTGTGCGTAATCAGCTCGGGGACGATGCGCGAGTCGGCGCAGGTGATGAACATCGCTTTCGGCGCCTGGGCCGTGGCGAGTTTCTTGAAGAGTTCTTCCTGCTGCGGAAAAATCTCATGATGAAAATGCAAAAAGCCATCTACGATCTGGCGCAGCGCTGCATCGGCGGATTCCGCTTCTGGGGACGGCGCCGACGCAGCCAGCGGCTGTTTATCCTTATCACTCATGATTCATCCTCTTTGACGGATTCAGGGAATCTTCCCCGGTATTCCGGTATGAAGCCAGTGGCTGTTTAAAACTATCGCGGTCATCCAGACCGGTCAGTCACTCGATGAACAAGGTAGCCGCCGAAACTTAACTGAAACTGAATCAACCGCTCTAGAACGTGTGTTCCAGGTCACAAAAAACGTGACTGGCAGTTTTCGACGGGGGGATACCAGCCCCTCAAACCTGTGCTAATTGTCGCTAAATCAATGACGTCTGGCGAGGTAGCAGACAGAAGGTTTGGTGATGCCGCTCTCAGTCTGCCTTTTAGCGATCGGGCTACATTGATCCAAGGGCTGTAGCGATGTAATGAGTTAGTTGTTAATAACGAAGTTTCGTTGTTGTTGATAAGGGTGTTTATTTTTTGAAATAACTAACTAGTTGCGGTCTGATAGTTTAATTTTTATAGTTTTTCGGTGGGCGCAACTTTCGCGCTCTTATTAAAAACTTTCAAGGATTGAAAATGACTACTTCGACTATTTTTGCAACTACCATGAATGCGCTGCGCGAATATCATAAGGCGCACTGTGACCATACGCCTGGTGCACGTCGTCAGGCGCTGGTTAAACCGGTTTATTCGACTTTGTCGACACTGACTGCCCTGAACCCTGAAGAGCAAGCTGCAATTGATGATCTGAAAAACGACTCTCAGCGAAGCGGTACAGTTAGCACTACCGTGATCCAAACCCAGATCACTGCGGATACCGAGGACTTCAAGAAAACCAACGGCGGTGATGACGCCGCTGCCGAATTCCGCAAACGCATGGAGGAGAAACGGGCAAGCCAAAAAGAAGCATCGAATAAACAGATCGACCAAATGTACGATAAGGCCATCGGTATTGGCGAGAAGTATCCTGCTACCCAAGGCGCTATTCTTTCCGTTGCTGACAAGATCATGGCGTTCTTCAGTAACCTGTACAACGAGATTTATTTCTGGATCAGCAATATCGTTGAGAAGTTCGTAGTGTGGGTAAAAAACGCTTGGGAAAACATCAAAAATACTTTCAATACCATCGTCGACTGGATTAAGGGTTGGTTCTAATCAGCTTCTTGCTTAATTAATCAAGTTGTAATTAATCGCCTGGTCGAGCTTAGGCTCGATCAGGCGTTTTTTTTGCGACGCCCATCTACAACAGCGACATTTGTGCGCCCGGCGGGCAAAAAGCTGTGCAATCGAGGTTGTAGCCTTCGCGATGATTGAGACCAAGCCGTTTGATGGCTTTGGCAAAGCGTTGTGCGAGCAGGTCGGCAAACGGCCCTTCGCCACGCATGCGGGCGCCGAAGCGGCTGTCGTAGAGCTCGCCGCCACGGCTCTGGCGGATCAGGCTCAGCACATGCGCAGCGCGTTGCGGATAGTGCGCGGCCAACCATTCCTCGAACAGCGGCGCCACTTCCAGTGGCAGGCGCAACATCATATAAGCAGCACTTTGTGCACCGGCAGCGTGCGCCTCGTTGAGCAGGTTTTCGATTTCGCTGTCGTTGATCATCGGAATCATCGGCGAACACAGCACACCGACCGGAATCCCCGCTTCGCGCATCACCCGAATCGCGCGCAAGCGTGCTTTCGGCGCAGCGGCACGCGGTTCGAGGATGCGTTTGAGTTCGTCGTCCAGCGTGGTCAGGCTGATCATCACCGCCACCAGCCGCTGCTGCGCCAATTCAGTCAGCAGGTCGAGATCGCGAAGAATCAGCGAACCCTTGGTGACGATGGTCACCGGATGCCGGTAGCGCAGCAGCACTTCGAGGATCTGCCGGGTGATTTTGTGTTCGCGTTCGATCGGCTGATACGGATCGGTGTTGGAGCCCAGATTAATCGGCGCACATTGATAACCGCGTTTGCTCAGCTGTTCTTCCAGCACTTGCGCGGCGTTGGTCTTGGCGATCAGCCGAGTTTCGAAATCCAGTCCCGGCGACATGTCCCAATAGGCGTGACTGGGTCGCGCGTAGCAATAAATGCAGCCGTGTTCGCAGCCACGGTAGGGATTGATCGAGCGATCGAAGGGCAGGTCGGGCGATGTGTTACGGGTGATGATGGTTTTCGCGGTTTCGATCATCACCTCGGTGTTCTGCGTTTCGGGCACTTCCTGATACCAGCCGTCGTCCTCAGCTACCGAACGGCTCGGCGCGAAGCGGTTGTGCGGGTTGGTCGCGGTGCCGCGGCCGCGTGGGGGCAGGGCGATGGACATCAGTCGGATCCTTTGTTCTGTATATCCATACAGTAATCGCAATTGCCGGTTTTTGGCCACTACCGTTTGGCTGGCCGGCAAAAAATGCTGCGCTTCGGCTATTTGTCGACAATAAGTAAGTTGTTATGTGCAAACTAGCGAAACAACTATCGGCTAGTTATTCGAGCCTTGAATTTGTAGTCTTTGCTCGTGTTCAAAACTTATTAAATAAAAGGATTTAGTGATGTCGTTTTTCAATTCGCGCGGTGTCTTTCTGCAACTGATGCAACCCGGCCCGTCGGAGCCTAATACACTGGTTTCCATGCAGCTGGCGCGCAAGGAATTGGCGTGGGATGCGCAAACTTCGACCGAAAGCGAATTGCTGGTTGATTCGATCATGGTCACCGCAACCTCTAAGGACGGCGGCAAGACCTTTACCATTGACCGTCTCAATCAAGATGTGGATCGCGACGGTGTGATTGGCGATGCAGACAAAGCCAAACTGGCGGCGCTCGCCAAAGCCTATGCAAGTATCATCAATCCGTAACTAAGATAGTTTTCATATTGATAAAAAACCCTGCTTGATTGCTCAAGCAGGGTTTCTTTAGTTGCAACTAATCATCGAGTGTCGATAGTTGCCTGGCTCAAATCGCCTTTACGCAACTTCGCTACATCATCGGCATTCACGGCCGAACCCTTGTTACCCCAACTGCCACGAATAAAACTCACCACGTCCGCCACTTCCTGATCCGACAAACGCCAGGCGAAACCCGGCATGGTGAAGGTGGAAGGCGCAGTGTGCGTCGCAGGCAAGGTGCCGCCCTTGAGCACGATGTGAATCAGCGAGGTCGGGTCTTCCGATTGCAGTACCGGATTGCCCGCCAGTGCCGGGAACACACGCGTGTAACCGTGGCCGTCAGTGCGGTGGCAGGCCGCGCAGTTGTCGATGTACACCGAAGCACCGCGCTGGCTGTCGTCGCCATTCCACAAGGCTTTGGCGACTTTCTCTTCGTACTGATGCGGCTGGTCGGCAGGATCATTGGCCGGCAGCGACTTGAGATAGCGGGCGATGGCGGTCAGGTCGGCGTCGGTCATGTATTGCATGCTGTGGGTGACCACGTCGCTCATGCCGCCGAACACCGCGCTGCGATCGCTGCGACCGGTTTTGAGGAACTGCACCAATTGCTCTTCGCTCCAGCCGCCGAGGCCATCCTCGTGATCGCCGCGCAGGCTCTTGGCGATCCAGCCTTCCAGCGGCGCACTGCCGGCGAGGAAGTTGCTGCCATCGGCCGCGCTCAAGGATTTTTCCTGCATGGTCAGCGCCCGTGGCGTGTGACAGGCACCGCAATGGCCGAGGCCTTCAACCAGATACGCGCCACGGTCGATCACCGGGTCGGTACTCGTTGCTTTGTAGTCCTCGACCTTCGGCGCAAACATCCAGCGCCAGCCCATCAGCGGCCAACGCATGCTCAACGGCCACGGAATGTCGCTGGCCTTGTTCTCCTGCGCGACCGGTTCCACGCCATGCATGAAGTACGCATACAGCGCCTGCATGTCGGTTTCGCTGACACGCGCGTAGGACGGATACGGCATCGCCGGGTACAACGTACTACCGTTTTTGGCGACGCCATGGCGCACGGCCTGATCGAAGTCCTCGAAGCTGTATTCACCGACGCCGGTTTTATCCGGGGTGATGTTGGTCGAGTAGATCGTGCCGATCGGCGTTTCCATCGGCAGACCACCGGCGAACGGCTTGCCGCCCTTGGCCGTGTGGCAAGCCACGCAGTCACCGGCGCGGGCGAGGTATTCGCCTTGTTTGATCAAGGCTTGATCAACCTCAGTCGCGTGGATTGAGGCGCTGCCGAGCAGGGCCAAAGTCGCGATAACGAAATTCTTCATGGTCATCGCTCCTTAAGCCTGAACCAGCGGGCCGGGGTTTTTCAGGTACTGCTCGCGGATCGCTTTTGCCGACCAGTAGGTCAGTGCAGCCACCAGCCCGGTCGGGTTGTAGCCCAGGCCTTGCGGGAACGCCGAGGCGCCTGGAACGAAGACGTTGTGTACGTCCCAGCTCTGCAGGTAGCGGTTCAGTGCGCTCTTCTTCGGATCGGTGCCCATGATCGCGCCACCGTTAAGGTGGGTGGTCTGGTAGGACGCGGTGTTGAAGTGGTCGCCGACTTTCTTGCCGATCACCGCGATGGCTTTCGGGCCCATCGCTTCGGCGACCTTGCCCATTTTTTCGACCATGAAGCGGTTCATCTTGATGTCGTTTTCCTGCCAGTCGAAAGTCATGCGCAGCAGCGGTAAACCGTAGGCATCGCGGTACACCGGGTCGAGATCGAGGTAGTTGCCACGGTAGGACTGATGCGCGCCGTGGGCGTCCATCGACACTTGGTGGGTGTAGTAATCGGCGGTCGCGCGTTTCCACGCACTGCCCCAGGCAGGCGTGCCGGGCGGGTTCGAGGTACCGGCAATCGGCCGGCTGCCCGCCTGGTTGACCCACATCGGCGAGCCGCCGACGAAGCCGTGCGGGCCGTGGTCGAAGTTGTCGGCGTTGAAGTCGTCCAGCGCCACGCCATTGCCGCCAGCGCCGATGAAGTTGTTGGTGTGGGTGTCCTTGTCAAAGAACGCCTTGATGGTCGCCATGTTCTGGTAGGCGAAGTTACGCCCGATCACGCCTTCGCCAGTCTTCGGGTCGTACGGTTTGCCGATGCCGGAGAGCAGCATCAGACGTACGTTGTGCAACTGGAACGCGCCGAGGATCACCAGATCCGCCGGTTGCTCCATTTCGCGACCCTGTGCGTCGATGTAAGTGACGCCGGTGGCTTTGCTCTTGGTGCTGTCGAGGTTGATCCGCAGCACGTGAGCGTTGGCGCGCAACTCGAAATTCGGCAGCGGCTTCAGCGCCGGCAGAATGTTCACGTTCGGCGACGCCTTGGAGTACATGTAGCAAACATAACCGCTGCAAAAACCGCAGAAGTTGCACGGGCCCATTTGTGCGCCGTAAGGGTTGGTGTACGGCCCCGACGTATTCGCGGACGGCAGGTTGTAGGGTTTGTAACCGACTTCTGTAGCCGCTTTGCCGAACAGCTGTGCGGAAACCGTATTCTTCTGTGCTTCCAACGGGAACGGGTTGGAGCGATCCGGCGCGTACGGGTTGCCGCCCTTGCCCTGACCGACCAGTTGGCCTTTCACCGTCCACGCTTGACCCGAGGTGCCAAAGACTTTTTCGGCGTAATCGAAGAACGGCTCCAGTTCTTCATAGCTGACGCCGAAGTCCTGGATGGTCATGTCCTTGGGTATAAAGCTTTTGCCGTAGCGCTCTTCGTAATGGCTGCGCATGCGCAACTCGATCGGATCGACGCGGAAGTGCACGCCCGACCAGTGCAGGCCGGCGCCGCCAACACCGTTGCCCGGCAGGAACGCGCCCAACTGGCGGTTCGGCAGGGCGATGTCGTTGACGCTGTGGCGGATGGTGACGGTTTCTTTGGAGATGTCCTGAAAGAGTTTTTTCCGCACGCTGTAGGTGAGTTCGTCGATCACCTGTGGATAGTTGCCGTCGGGGTAAGTGTCCTGCATCGGCCCGCGCTCCAGCGCCAGCACGTTGAGGCCCGCTTCGGTCAGCTCCTTGGCCATGATCGCGCCAGTCCAGCCGAAACCGATGATGACTGCGTCCACTTTCTTCAATACCGTTGCCATGCTTACGCCCTCTCGCCGCGAATCGACACTGCCGGGAAGGGGTATTGCTCGTTGCGTTCCACCCAATCCATGAAATCGGCGCGGGCGCCGGGGAAACCGATCATCGTCCAGCCAACCATGCCTTTATTGCCACCGTGGATCGGGTCGCAGAAGAAGCCTTCCTTGGTGTTTTGCAGCAGCAGGTTGAAGAAAATCTTCGCCGGAACCGCATCGAACTGCGGCTTGCCGGCTTCGAGTTGCTTGAGCAAATCCTCTCGGGTAGCGCTGTCTTGCTCAGCAAATACTTTACCGTTGAGGGATTTTGCCCACTGATCCGTGGCGGCGATGCCGAGGCGATAGATTTCTTTCGGCACCAGTTTGCTCTGCCAGCCCATTTCCGGCGCAGCGTCGGCATTGAACGGGCCTTGCATGTACCAAAGGGCACCGGCGGCGTACGGCGTGTTCATTTGACGGTCGATGTATTCCGGCACACCGGCTTCAAGCGCGCCCGGGCCTTGGGCATCGTTGGGGATCAACTGCGCGACGGCGGCATTGATGAATGCCCATTCTTCGGCGGTGAAATAGCTCGGTTGATACACCTCGGCGTCAGCGCGAGCGGCTGGCGCGGCCGGTGCAGCGGGCGCCGCTTCAGGCGCGGCTTGCAAGACGCTGCTGCCCAGGCTGGTGCCGGCGAGGGTCACGACCGGAATCAGGGTCAGGGATTTGCGCAAAAACTCACGCCGCGGGTTGTCTCGATCTTGATCAGACATGGAAGGTGTACCTCATCAGGCATCAATGGTGGTCAACCGTTTCTGCGAACGGCTTGAGGATTTTTCGTCGCGACGTGGCCGGTGGAAGACCCGGAGGAGGGAAAGCGTCTGCAACATCATGTGACAAATGGTAGCAGGCTAAGCATCGGGATGAACCGATTCAGTGAAAAAAAGCCCGGATTTCTTGGATGAAATCGATGAAACAACGCGGATTCACGTTTCTTTGACAAACGCCTCACGGGGCTTTGACCGCCCAACGACGAAGCTACGGCTCCTATTCCTGAAGAATTCCGACACGGTCACCTCAGCATGTCCCCAGTGCGTTTGTTTCCTGTTTTGTGTTTATCGCTTGTAGCGCTGTTGCAGTGGATGCCGGTTCAGGCTGATGCCGCCACCCCGGTTCGCCCGACTGAATGGGCGCAACCGGTTGAAGTGCAATACAACCTGTTTCAGATGTCACCGACGCTCTACCGCAGCGCCTTGCCCGATAGTGGCGCGGTGCCGTTGCTGAAAAATCTCAAAGTCGCCACGGTGATTACCTTTTTGCCGGAATCCGACCAGAACTGGCTGTCGGACTCCGACATCAATCAGGTGCAACTGCCTTACCGCACCAACCACGTCGACGATGCTGACGTGCTGAAAACCCTGCGCGCCATTCAGGCTGCCGAAGCCAACGGCCCAGTGTTGCTGCACTGCAAACACGGCTCCGACCGCACCGGATTGATGGCGGCGATGTACCGTGTGGTTGTGCAAGGCTGGAGCAAAGAAGACGCGCTGAGCGAAATGACCCAAGGCGGATTCGGCGAGAGTGGGCATTTCCGCGACAGCGTGCGCTACGTGATGCAGGCCGATGCAGACAAGCTGCGCACCGCGCTGGCCAATGGTGATTGCAGCACCAGCGCGTTCGCCACGTGCTCGATGAAGAGCTGGTTTCAGTCGGTCAATTTGAAGTGACAGTGGTTGGATCGGGCGCGGTTTCAAACAACTCCGCGCTGACGGGGCGCCCGAGAAATTTTTCCAGAGCACTCAGCAACGTCGGCGAGTCGCCGGAAAAAAATGCCTCGCGAAACGCCCGGCCGGTTTGCGGGTTGAACACGCCGTCGTGCTCGAAGCGTTTGAACGCCTCGGTCGCCAGCACGCCTGACCATTTATAGGCGTACACCGAAGCTTCATAACCGGTGACCAAATAGTCGAAGCTGTTGGCAAACCGGCAGTAGTCCGGCATTTGCAGTTCGGCAAACTGGCGCTGCACCCCATCGAACACCTGCGCAATGCTGCGGCCGTCGCCGTGGCGGTGGTGCAACTCGAAATCGAACAAAGCGCCCATCAGCAACATCCCGGTCGCTCGACTGGATTGCGCGCTCAAAGCCGTGAGCGCGGTGTTCACACGCGCTTCAGACAGGCGCTCTGCGGTTTGATGATGCGCCGCCAGCCACAAGATAAATTCTCGCGACAAACACCATTGCTCAAACAACTGCCCGGCGAATTCCGCGGTGTCGCGTGGGAACTGGGAAATGCCCGACAGGTTGTGATGCGGCGAGCGCGTCAGCACGTGTTGCAGGCAATGCCCGAATTCATGGAACAGCACCCGCAAATCCTGATGCGACAGCAGGCACGGGTGTTCGGGCGTGGGGGCGGTGAAGTTACTGGACAGCACGGCGATCGGCGTCGACGCCCGACCTTCGGCATCGATTCGCCGATTGCGCACCGTGCCCGTCCAGGCATAGTCCGCAGCGTGTTTGCCCGCGTAAGGGTCGAGGTAGATATGCCCGATGACTTGGCCATGTTCGCTGACTTCATACAAGCGGACATGCTCATGCCAGCGATCAAACGTGCGCTGCTCGTGAATCGTGATGCCGAACAAATGTTCGCTGAACCGGCATAACCGCTGCACGGTTGCGTCCAGCGGGAAATACTGCCGCAAGCCTTGCAGCGCGCCGTCCAGTTGCTGCACCCGTAACCGTTCGGCGAGGAATTCCTGATCCCAGGCCTGAATGGTTCCAAAGCCCTGCTGATCGGCGAACGCCTGCAGCGTTTTCGACTCTTGCTCCATCAGCGGTTTGGCTTGCGCGACTTGTCGCTGCAGGAAGGCGCTGACTTGCGCGGTGGAGGTGACCATCCGATCGTTGAGGCGCAGTTGCGCGTAGTTATCGAAGCCGAGAATTTCGGCTTTTTCGTGACGCAAGGTCAGCAGCAAACTCAATACCGGCTCGTTATCGAACTGATCCGCCTGCGGGCCTTGATCCGATGCGCGGGTGGTCCAGGCAATGAAATATTCCTCGCGCAAAGTGCGGTCGCGCGCGTACGTCATGATTTGGTGGCAGGTGTTTTGATCCAGCGTGAGTAGCCAGCCGTCGAGCCCGGCCTGTCTGGCCTTGAGCGCCAGTTGCGCCTGGCTGTGCGGGCTCAGACCGTCGAGCCGCGCGGCGTCGGTGATGTGTTTTGTCCATGCAGCGTTGGCGAGATCGATCTGGCTGGCGAACAGCTGTTCGAGCAGGCCGATGACGCGATTCAAACGGGCGAGTTTCTCCTGTTGCACCGCCGGTAACTCAACTCCGGACAAGCGCAACCTGCGCAGGATTTTGGCCAGTGACGCTTTGCGTGAAGCATCGAAATGGACGGCGACCGCACTGTTTTCCAAGCGTTGGAATGTACGGAACAACGGCACGCTCGCCAACGTGTCAGTCCGGTATTGCCCGGCGATCTGGCTGCACTGCGCGCTGGCTTTTTCCCACGCGCTATCGGCGGATTTTCCCATCGACAGGTATTCGATCACCGCCATGGCTTCAGCCAATGTGGCATCAGCTTCATCGACGGCGAGGATCAGATCGTCCCAGTTCGGATGTTCGGTCTGGCTGGCGATTACTTGTTCAGTGATCAGTTGGTTGTTGGCCACAATCGTTGTGATCGCAGGCACCAAATGTTCAGCGCGCACGGTCGACCACGGCGGCAGCGTCCAGCGTTGTAATAGCGGATTGGAGTCAGGCATGGCGTCTTCCTTGAGGGATGGCTGAAAGAGCCAGCCTAATCAGGAAGCGCGGGGGAAGGGCGGTACATAGTTACCACCTTTCACCGCCAAAACGGTGAAAGGTGGTTTGCGCATCAGTGTTGCTCGTCAGGCTTTTTCTTCAGCTTCGGGTTGGGGAAAAACTGTACGGCTTGCACGGTTTTGTCCGGCGCAGGTTTGCTGATAGCGCTGGTGTTGACCCGCGTGCCCAGTTCTTTCGGCACCGACAACCCTTGCTCGTTGAGCGTGTCGGAGTAACCGCAAGCCACACATTCACGGTGCGGCACGCTGTCTTCGTTCCACATCATCAACTTGTCCGGCTCGCTGCACGCCGGGCAGACCGCCCCGGCGATAAAGCGTTTTTTGGTAATCACAGGCCCCTCACTCATGCTGCCGCGTCCTCACTCAGGCCGCTGTGGCGCAACAGTGCGTCAATCGACGGCTCACGGCCACGGAAGTCGACGAACAGCACCATCGGTGCCTGCGAACCGCCGCGCGCCAGAATCGCTTCGCGGAAGGCGCGACCGGTTTCTGCGTTGAGCACGCCGTCTTCTTCGAATTTCGAGAAGGCATCCGCCGACAGCACTTCAGCCCACTTGTAGCTGTAGTAACCCGCCGCGTAACCGCCGGCGAAGATGTGCGCGAAGCTGTTCGGGAAGCGGTTGTAGGCTGGCGGACGCATCACCGACACCTCGTCGCGGATACCTTCGAGTACCTGTGCAACGCTGCGGCCGTCACCGTGGGTGGCGTGCAGTTCGAAGTCGAACAGCGAGAACTCCAGCTGACGCACCATCATCAGGCCGGACTGGAAGTTCTTCGCCGCGAGCATTTTTTCCAGCAGATCCTGCGGCAGCGGCTCACCGCTTTCGTAGTGACCGGAAATCAGCGCGAGGCCTTCCGGCTCCCAGCACCAGTTTTCCATGAACTGACTTGGCAGCTCGACCGCGTCCCACGCCACACCGTTGATCCCGGAAACACCGGCGTGATCAACGCGGGTCAGCAGGTGATGCAGGCCATGGCCGAATTCGTGGAACAGCGTAGTCACTTCATCGTGGGTCAGCAGCGCAGGCTTGCCGCTGTCAGCCGGGGTGAAGTTACACACCAGATTGGCCACCGGGCTTTGCAGCACGCCGTCGATGGTGCGGCGACGGTCGCGGGCGCCGTCCATCCATGCACCGCCACGCTTGTTGGCGCGGGCGTAGAGGTCGAAGAAGAAGCGGCCGACGTGCTGGCCGTTTTCCTTGATTTCGAACAGGCGCACGTCCGGGTGCCAGGTGTCGAAGCCTTTCTGTTCGGCGATTTCGATGCCGTACAGGAACTGAACAATGGCGAACAGACCGCCCAGGACTTTATCGATCGGGAAGTAGGCGCGCAGGGTTTCCTGAGCAACGCTGTAGCGTTGTTCGCGAAGTTTTTCACCGTAGAAACCGCTGTCCCAGCTTTGCAGATCGGCGCAGCCCTGTTCGGCGGCGTAAGCGCGCAGCTGTTGCAGATCTTGTGCGGCGAACGGTTTGCTGCGCTTGGCCAGATCGCGCAGGAAGCTCAGTACCTGATCGCTGGATTCAGCCATTTTCGTCGCCAGGCTCAGTTCGGAGAAGCTGGCGAAACCCAGCAGCCTGGCCAGTTCCTGACGCAGGTCGAGGATCTCTTCCATCACCGGGCCATTATCGTTCTGGCCGGCGTTCGGGCCTTGATCCGAGGCGCGGGTGCAGTAGGCGGCGTAGACTTCTTCACGCAGCGCACGGTCTTGCGCGTAGGTCATCACCGCGTAGTAGCTCGGGAATTCCAGGGTGATCAGCCAGCCGTCGAGGCCTTTGGCCTGAGCGGCGGCGGCCATTTGCGCCTTGGCCGAATCGGTCAGGCCGGCAAGGGCGGCTTCGTCGCTGACGTGCTTGGTCCACGCCTGAGTGGCGTCGAGCAGTTGATTGGAGAAGCGGCTGCCGAGCTCGGACAGTTTGCTCTGCACTTCGGCGTAGCGTTTCTGTTCGGCTTCCGGCAGGTCTATACCCGACAGACGGAAGTCACGCAGGGCGTGTTCCAGAATAGTCTTCTGCGCCACGTCGAAACCGGCGGCTTCCGGGCTGTTGGCCAGCGCTTCAAACGCCTGGAACAGTTCGCGGTTCTGGCCCATCTCGGTGGAGTAGGCGCTCAAGGCTGGCAGGCACGACTCGTAGGCTTCACGCAATTCGGCGCTGTTGCACACGGCGTTGAGGTGGCTGACCGGGCTCCATGCGGCGCCGAGGCGATCATTGAGTTCGTCCATCGCCAGTACCAGGCCGGCCCAGGTAGGGTTCTGGACTTGGGTTTTGAGGATTTCGGCGATGGCGGCGCGGTTGTCGGCCAGAATAGTTTCAATGGCTGGCAGGACGTGTTCGGCACGGATCGTGGAGAACGGTGGCAGGTCGTAGGACTGCAGCAGAGGGTTGTTCACGCTCACGGTTGGCACCTTGGCTGGGGAAACATTGCCCCATCTTAATTACAATCGGCACTCACCGCAGCTATCGGCGACAGAGAGAGAAATTATCGTGTCCGTTCGCAAGTACCAGAATCACACCCCCAGCCTGAGCAAAGGCGCGTTTGTCGACCGCTCGGCGGTGGTGATCGGCGATGTGGAAATTGGCGAAGACAGCTCGGTCTGGCCGCTGACCGTGATCCGTGGCGACATGCACCGCATCCGCATCGGTGCGCGCACCAGCGTGCAGGACGGCTGCGTGTTGCACATCACCCACGCCGGCCCGTTCAACCCCGACGGCTTCCCGCTGCTGATCGGCGACGACGTGACCATCGCCCATAAAGTCATGCTGCATGGCTGCAGCGTCGGCAGCCGCGTGTTGATCGGCATGGGCAGCATCGTCATGGACGGCGCGGTGGTTGAAGACGACGTGATCATCGGCGCCGGCAGTCTGGTGCCGCCGGGCAAACGTCTGGAAAGCGGCTTCCTGTATGTCGGTAGCCCGGTAAAACAGGTTCGCCCGCTGAGCGACAAGGAACGCGCCTTCTTCACCTACAGCGCGGCCAATTACGTGAAACTCAAGGATCTGCATCTGGCCGAAGGCTACGACACACTCTGAATCGAATTGGCGACTGCCCAGGAATTCCCATGCATTACCAAACCGTACTGTTCGACCTCGATGGCACCCTCACCGACCCGCGTGAAGGCATCACCCGTTCCATTCAGTTTGCCTTGGCCAAACTTGGCATCGATGAGCCGGATCTGACCAAGCTCGAACACTTCATCGGCCCGCCGCTGTTGCAGGCGTTCATGCAGTTCTACGATTTTGATGAAGCCAAAGCGTGGGAGGCGGTGAATTTCTATCGCGAGCGCTTCAAGGTCACCGGTCTGTATGAAAACCGCGTGTTTGATGGCGTTACGCCGTTGCTGGAAACCCTCGGTGGCCAAGGTCGGCAGCTGTATATCGCGACGTCGAAGCCGTGGATATTCGCCCGCGAGATCGCCCGGCACTTTGATTTCGCCCGGCACTTCAAAGTGATTTACGGCAGCGAACTGGATGGCACCCGCACCAATAAGGTTGAGCTGATTGCGCATCTGGTGAAGGAAGAAGGGCTGGATCCGGCGAATACGCTGATGATCGGCGACCGTAAGCACGACCTGATTGGCGCACGCAGCAATGGGCTGGACGCGGCGGCGGTCGGTTATGGATTTGGCAGTTTTGAAGAGCTGAATGCCGAGGCGCCGGCTTATCACTTTGAAACGCTGGATGAGTTACATCAGGCGTTTTTGCGGCGCTGATCAGATTGCTATCGCGAGCAAGCTTTGCTCCTACAGAGGAAACATGGTCTGTAGGAGCAAGGCTTGCCCGCGAAGAGGCCCTCAGTAACATCCCGATTAATTGTTCTTCATCGAGTCCTCCTCCAACGATCTACTGTGAATGCAGAGTTCACGATCAAGGAGGATCGCTTATGAAAAGCCCATGCCACGCCCACCGCCTGCGCCTCGGCCGCTATTCCGGTGAAGGACAGATTTATCTACTTACAGCAGTAGTCCGAAACCGTCGCCCGGTTTTTTCTACGTTTGCGGCCGGCCGCCGGGCCGTCAATGCCTTCCAGAAAGCAGAGCAAGAGCAACTGGCGAAATCATTGGCCTGGGTGGTCATGCCTGACCATATTCATTGGCTGATTGAGCTGCAAAACTCGACGCTACCGTCGTTGATGGGGCGAACAAAATCTCGCACCACGGTTGGCTTGAATCGGTTGCTTAAAATGGAGGGAACCCTGTGGCAGTCAGGCTTTCATGACAGAGCAATCAGGCGAGAGGAGGATCTTCAAGCGGTTGCCCGATACATCGTTGCTAACCCGCTGCGTGCTGGACTGGTCAAGAAGATTGGCGACTATCCGCTTTGGGATGCCATTTGGGTGTGAGCATTCAGAGGCCCTTTCGCGGGCAAGCCTTGCTCCTACAAAAAGCGCACCCGCGATTCATCTGTAGGAGCAAGGCTTGCCCGCGAAGACGCCGGCCTAGCCAATGCAAAATCAGGATTCCGCCAATGCCTTGAGCGCCGCCTTACGCTCAGTCACCGGCAACCCACCCAACCGCTCAACCTCGGCATAAAACCTCAGCCAATCTCCCCCGACCTGTTTGAACAACGCCGAAAACGCCGGCACCCACTGGTCATACAGCCCAAACGGCAACAACCGCGCATTGTTCAGCGGCGCATTCACCCAAGCGTCATAGCGCTTATCCCCGGCCCACTGGCTGTCGCGCATCACCCGATAATCCCGGCGAAACTGCTCGAACTCCGCCGCTTTACGTTCGCGCATCTGCTCAGCCGGTAATGGCTGTGCATACAGCTTCTCCAGCCGTGATCGCACATCCAGCACCAGCTCAATGAATTGATCCCGCTGCTGCAACCGCGAGTCGGTATCCGCCGGTAACCCGCGAAATGCGCGCCATTGCCGCGTGCCTTCCTGTTCGACGAACGTGGCGAAGGACTCGTTGAACTCGGTGTCGTCCTTCACATAAAAGCGCTGATGCGCCAGTTCATGAAAGATCAGCGTGGCCAGGCGTTCGTCGCCCCAGCCCATCATCGTGTTGATGATCGGATCGTTGAACCAACCCAGCGTCGAGTAGGCCTCGACGCCGCCAATCGACACGTCCATGCCCTGCAAGCGCTGGATCGCCGCTTCGCCTCGCGCCGCGCCTTGGCTGTAATAGCCGCGATAAGCCACACACCCGGCAATCGGGAAGCAATGGTTCTGCGGCGTCAGGGAAAACTCCTGAGTGGCGAACACATTCCACACCACGAACGGCCGGCCAATGTCGGCGTACAGGCGATAGCTTTGGTTGTCGGGCAAGTGCAGATGTTCGCTGGCGAAAGCACGAGCGTTTTGCGATTGGCTCAGGTGTGCGCGCAACTTCGCATCGCGGCCCGGGTCGGCAATCACCTCGGCCACTGGCTCGCGCGCCCGCAGCAGTTGCAGCTGCCCGCTGGCCAACTGGCTGTAATAGCTGACGCTGGCGCAACCGTTGAGCAACAAAAACAACACACCCGGAAACAAAATCCGAAAAACGCGATCAAGTAACCCATGGCTTGCAAACGGCCTGATCACAATAAGAAATCCCCCCGGAAAGTCTGCTCGCAAGACTATCCCGCCTTAAGGAGCACCGCTATGCGCATGTTGATGCTGACGGGAGGCCTGCTGACGCTGGCCGGTTGTGCCAATTTCGGAATGCCCGACCCTGACCCCTCACAAGCCTGGATCGATCTCGATGCCCGGCAACAGGACACGACTCTGCAAGCGCTGAAGGTCGACAGCCAGGCCGCGATTGATAAACGCTATTTTGAAGTCGAGCCCGGCAGCCATGAATTGAAGGTGCGCTATCAGTTCCCGGTAGACGCCAGCAACATCGGCCCCGACGCCGAACCGCTGTGGCGCGATTGCCAGTTGAATGTGAAATTCAAGGATTTCAACGCCGGCCAACGCTATCAGTTGCAGGCGGGCAGTATTGGTTTCCGGCCATGGGCCAAACTTTATGATGAGCAGCGCAAAGTCGTCGGGCAGGGCACACCGGCGGGCTGCCAGAAGACCTGATCGGCGGTATGCTGGCTGTCCACATCAAAGGACATTGATCATGCGCAGGTTGACGTTGTTGCTGGTAGGAAGTGTGCTTGCCGGCTGTCAGAGCCCGCTGCCAGCGGTCGATCCACAGATGGCCTGGGTCGATTTTTCGATGCCGACACCCGGCGGCAAAGTGTTGATGGCTGAACGCCTGGATAATCAGCGTCTACGCGATGGGCGTTTTTTCCAGGTCACGCCGGGCAGCCATGAATTGACGGTGCGCTTCGATTTCGAGATTTTCGGCGGCGGTCAGGGCATGGATACCGATCCGCAGGAACGCTTGTGTTACATGACCGTACCCTATGACCACTTCGAAGCCGGGCAACGCTACCGGCTCGAAGCACGGTCGCTGGCCTTCACGCCAAGCGCCCGGTTGATCAATCGTCAGGGGCAGATCGTTGCCGAAGAACGGCAGATCAACTGCGTGCCGTAAGCGTTATCAGGAGTCGTTCTTCTGATAGATGATCGCTTTGGTGCCGTTCTCACACGAACCCACCACCATGGCGATATCGTGCTTGGCCGCCTCTTCCTTGCTGACAATTTCCAGCGTGTACGAAGGCACGGCTTTGGCCTGGATCTTGATCTCGATTTCTTTTCTCAGTTCTTCGCAGTCTTTCGGTGCCGCAACAACCGAAGTGGCCAATGCACTGCAGAGGATGGCCAAGCCAATACGTTTCATGAGTGAAGCTCCCTGAGGCAGCGCGCACGGGCGTGCGCTGAAGCTGCTGTCACGTATTCGACCATATTTTGCTGAAGCGAGTTCTGACTTTGCGCACAAGATGTACGCACGGTTTCTGATTCGCGGTGATGTTGAGATCGCTATCGCGAGCAGGCTCACTCCTACATTTGATCACCGGCGGACACAATTTCTGTGATCGACCGAAATCCCCTGTAGGAGCGGGCTTGCTCGCGAAAGCGTCAGACCTGCTGACGCAGAATCAGCTGACCAGCGTCGCCTCAAGGCTGATCTGCGCATTCAGTACTTTCGACACCGGGCACCCTTCCTTGGCCTTTTTGCTCAGCTCATCAAACTGCGCTTGGGTCGCCCCAGGGATTTTCGCCTTGAGAATCAGCTTCACCGCAGTGATCGCAAACCCGCCGTCCACCTGATCAAGGGTCACTTCAGCCTGAGTATCGATGCTGTCAGCCGTCAGGCCCGCATCGCCGAGAATCATCGAGAACGCCATGGAGAAACAACCGGCATGTGCAGCGCCGATCAGTTCTTCCGGGTTGGTGCCCTTGCCGCCCTCGAAGCGGGCCTTGAAGCCGTAGGGTGCTTCTCTGAGGACACCGGTTTCGGTGGAGATCGAGCCGATGCCGGTTTTCAGATCGCCTGCCCAATGTGCGGATGCTTTCTTCACGATAGCCATGTCTGCCTCCTCAAGATCTGACGCGGAAACGCCGCGTCGTCGTGGTTTTTGCTTGCAAGGCTTCTGAGGATAGACGTCGGAACAAAGTTCAGCCCGTCTGAATCGTTGACTTTTTTAGTAGGAAATATCTTCGCTGCTATTGAAACTCGGGTATATGCCCTCATTGCATGAAACACGCTTATGGATTCGGCAGGATTTCGTTCGCTAAGAAAAACCTGCCGCCTCACTCGGAGACGCAGGTTTATGAAACAACTGTCCGACGTAAAATTTTCTACTCTCGATCTGGTGCCAGTGCGCGAAAACGGCAGCCCGGCGCAAGCGCTGCGCAATTCGCTGGATCTGGCGCAGCACGTCGAGAAATTCGGCTACACAAGGTTTTGGGTGGCGGAACACCACAACATGGACGGCATCGCCAGCTCGGCGACCTCGGTGCTGCTCGGCTATCTGGCCGGCGGTACGTCGACCATTCGCGTCGGCTCCGGCGGCGTAATGCTGCCCAACCATGCGCCGTTGGTGATCGCCGAGCAGTTCGGCACCCTGGAAAGCCTGTATCCGGGGCGGATTGATCTGGGTCTGGGCCGTGCGCCTGGTTCCGATCAGATGACCGCGCGTGCGCTGCGCCGCGAGCGTTCAGGCAGCTCTGATGATTTCCCCGAAGATGTCGCCGAACTGGTGCGCTTCCTCGGCCCGCGCACCCCCGATCAACGGGTGATCGCGATGCCGGGCACGGGCACCAATGTGCCGATCTGGTTGCTGGGTTCCAGTCTGTTCAGTGCACAACTGGCCGGTGAACGCGGTTTGCCATACGCCTTCGCCTCGCACTTCGCCCCGCGCTTCATGCATGAGGCGATCCGCGTTTATCGCAATCACTTCAAACCGTCGGCAGTGCTCGACAAGCCGTACGTGATGCTCGGTGTGCCATTGGTGGCCGCAGATACCGATGAGCAGGCGGATTATCTGGCGACGTCGGTGTACCAGCGCATTCTGGCGCTGATGCGCGGGCAAAGTCTGGTGCAGCGTCCGCCGGTGAAAACCATGGATGGCCTGTGGTTGCCGCATGAGCGTGAGGCGGTGGGTGATTTCCTTGGGCTGGCGATGGTGGGTGGCCCGCAGAAGATCCGCGCGAAGCTGGAAGTGCTGATTGAGCAGACGCAGGCGGATGAGCTGATTTTTACCAGCGATTTGTATGAGCATGCTGATCGCGTGCATTCGTACGAACTGCTGGCGCAAGTCATGAAAGGATAACGTGCGGCCCCCTGTAGGAGCTGTCGAGTGAAACGAGGCTGCGATCTTTTGATCTAGGTTTTTAGAGCAAGATCAAAAGATCGCAGCGTGCCGCAGCTCCTACATGGGACACAAAAAAGCCGACGCATTCACGTCGGCTTTTGTATTTCACACGCAATCAACCGCGCTTGTAGACGATTTCCTTGGTACCACCTTCGCAGGTGCCAACAACTTTAGCGCCAGCATCTGCGCCCTTGTCGACAATCTCCAGCGAATACCCGGAAGCACCTTTGGCATCAATCTTCGCCGCGATCTCGCTTTTCAGCTCTTCACATGGCTTACCGGCAGCAAACGCACCACCCGCAAGGCTCAACAAACCTACCGCCAACATAAACTTCTTCATCGGTCGCACTCCCTGGTCGGATTGAAAGAGGCGGGCATCGGGTCATCCACCCGATGCGCTCACCCTATAGCGCTTTGCCATTCCTATGGCACTCGGCCAGCGCGCAAGTTCAGAAGACTAGACCAAACTCAGCTGCTGGCAATCTTGAAGCCGACTTTCAGCGTCACCTGAAAGTGCGCAGCCTTACCGTTTTCGATATGACCACGGGTTTCGGTGACTTCAAACCATTCCAGGTTGCGAATGGTCTTGTTGGCTTCGGCAATTGCGTTGTTGATGGCTTCTTCGATGCTGGTGGTCGACGAACCGACCAGCTCGACTTTCTTGTACGTGTGATGGTCACTCATAACGAACTCCTTGGCGTGTGGGATTGAGACTAGCAGTGAATCTGCACTGTTGATTTCGGCGGCGCTGAGCAGGCGAAGTTCAGATTTTCTGCACTTTCTCGAACCACCGAAGTCCCAACCAACACACGCCACTCATCACCAATGCAGGAGAGCCACCATGGCCAACACCTCTTTACGTAAAGCCTCGTTGCAAAGCATGGAAGCCGAGATCGAGAGTCTGCTCAAGTCGTTGGAAAGCCTGAAGGACGACGCTTCGGACGAGTCGCGCAAGACCCTCAAGGCGCTGAAAAGCAATGCCGAAAGCGCGCTGAAACACTCGCGTCACCTGCTCAGCGATGCCTATGAAGAAGTCAAAGTGAAAACCCGCGAAACCGGGATCGCCACCCGCGATTACGCGCAGGAACATCCGTGGACGACTGCCGGTGTCGCAGTCGGTGCAATCGGTCTGCTGGCCGCTTACTTGCTGTTCAAGCGCGGCGAGTGATCGCTCTGGCGCAGCTCGTTCTTGAGCCATTGCGCCAGTTGCCGAGCGCGTCCGTCTGCGGCGCGCTTGGGTAGCCACAACGCCAGTTGCGCCGGGGTTTCACTGAAGCCCCACGGCGCAACCAGGCGACCGGCCTTCAAATCTTCCGTCACCAGCGGCTCCGGCGCGATGGCCACGCCGAGACCAGCGACGGCTGCCTCCAGCAAATAATACAAATGCTCAAAACCTTGCCCGAGCTTCAGCGCTTTTGCGTCGAGGTCGCTTTGCTGTGCCCAGCTTGGCCACGCTTGCGGGCGCGAGGTGGTGTGCAGCAGCGGTTCATTGAGCAGTGCCGAGGCTGGCGCGGCTTGCAGGCGCTGATAGCCGCTGAACAGGGGGCTCATCACCGGGCCGATGCGTTCTGCGGCCAATTCGTAAACCTGCATATCTGCTGGCCACGGCGGTTCGGCGAACAGCAGCAAAGCATCCAGACCCGGACGTCGTGGATCGAGATCGCCTTCACCCGCCGACAGATGCAGGCGCAAATCCGGCAGATCAGCATTCAATCGCCCCAAGCGCGGAATAAACCATCGCGCCAGCAAACTCCCAGAACAGCCGAGCACAAACGGCGCATCGGCGGTGCTCTGGGTTAATTCGGCGCAAACACTGCGCAGCCGATCAAAAGCTTCGCCACTGGCATCACGCAAACGCATGCCGGCATCTGTGAGTTTCAAGCCGCGACCATCCTTGACGAAAAGGCTGACGCCGAGGTGCTCCTCCAGCACTTTGAGCTGCCGACTGACCGCGCCATGGGTGACGTGCAATTGCTCGGCAGCCTGACTGACGCTGTTCAGACGGGCGGTCGCTTCGAACGCGCGCAGGGCGTTCAGCGGGGGAAGGTCGTGGCTCATGGTATCTGTGAGTTTTCCTGACAGGTTGTGGCGATCTTATCGGTTTTCAGCGTAGTAGGTCAGGGGTAGAGTGGTCGTCATTGTCTTATCACCCGAATTCACCTGGAGCGACTCATGACCCAGACTTCGAACACCTCTGATCTGCGTAATGGCCCGGACGATAACGGCCTGTTCGGCTCGTTCGGTGGCCGCTACGTGGCGGAAACCTTGATGCCGTTGATCCTCGATCTGGCCCGCGAATACGAAGCGGCCAAGGAAGATTCGGCATTCAAAGAAGAACTGGCCTACTTCCAGCGTGACTACGTCGGACGTCCGAGCCCGCTGTATTTCGCTGAACGCCTGACCGAGTTCTGCGGTGGCGCGAAGATTTATCTCAAGCGCGAAGAGCTGAATCACACCGGCGCGCACAAGATCAACAACTGCATCGGCCAGATTCTGCTGGCGCGGCGCATGGGCAAGAAACGCATCATCGCTGAGACCGGCGCTGGCATGCACGGCGTGGCCACGGCCACCGTCGCCGCCCGTTTCGGTCTGGATTGCGTGATCTACATGGGCACCACTGACATCGAACGTCAGCAGGCCAACGTCTTCCGCATGAAATTGCTGGGCGCTGAAGTGATTCCGGTTGTTGCCGGCACTGGCACCCTGAAAGACGCGATGAACGAAGCCTTGCGTGACTGGGTGACCAACGTCGACAACACCTTCTACCTGATCGGCACCGTGGCCGGCCCGCATCCTTATCCAGCGATGGTTCGCGACTTCCAGGCCGTCATCGGCAAGGAAACCCGCGATCAGTTGCAAGCCCAGGAAGGTCGTCTGCCGGACAGCCTGGTGGCGTGCATCGGTGGCGGTTCCAACGCGATGGGCCTGTTCCACCCGTTCCTCGATGACAAGAGCGTTGAGATCATCGGTGTTGAAGCTGCGGGTTACGGCATTGAAACCGGCAAGCACGCGGCGAGCCTGAATGGCGGCGTTCCGGGTGTGTTGCACGGCAACCGTACTTTCCTGCTGCAGGACGACGATGGCCAAATCATCGACGCCCACTCGATTTCCGCCGGTCTCGACTACCCGGGTATCGGCCCGGAACACGCGTGGTTGCATGACATCGGTCGCGTTCAGTACACCTCGGTGACCGACGACGAAGCGCTGGATGCGTTCCACAAATGCTGCCGCCTGGAAGGGATTATTCCTGCACTGGAAAGCGCCCACGCCTTGGCCGAAGTGTTCAAACGCGCACCGAAGCTGCCGAAGGATCACCTGATGGTGGTCAACCTTTCGGGCCGTGGCGACAAAGACATGCAGACCGTCATGCATCACATGGAAAACTCTCAACAAGAGCCATCCAAGCAGGAGAAACACTGATGAGCCGCCTGCAAACCCGTTTTGCCGACCTCAAAGAACAGAACCGTGCCGCGCTGGTGACCTTCGTCACCGCCGGTGATCCGGACTACGACACTTCGCTGGCGATCCTCAAAGGTTTGCCGGGTGCCGGCGCCGACGTGATCGAGCTGGGCATGCCGTTCACCGACCCGATGGCCGATGGCCCGGCGATCCAGTTGGCGAACATCCGTGCCTTGGGCGCCAAACAGAACCTGCTGAAAACCCTGCAAATGGTTAGCGAGTTCCGCGAGGGCAATAGCGACACGCCGCTGGTGCTGATGGGCTATTTCAACCCGATCCATATGTACGGCGTTGACCGCTTCATCGCTGATGCGAAAGAGGCCGGTGTCGATGGCCTGATCGTGGTCGATATGCCGCCTGAGCACAACGCAGAACTCTGCGACCCGGCGCAGGCTGCCGGTCTGGACTTCATCCGTCTGACCACGCCGACCACTGACGATGCGCGTCTGCCGCGAGTGCTCAATGGCAGTTCCGGTTTCGTTTACTACGTGTCGGTCGCCGGTGTGACCGGTGCTGGCGCTGCAACGCTGGAACACGTCGAAGAGGCGGTAACCCGTCTGCGTCGTCACACCGATCTGCCAATCAGCATCGGTTTCGGCATCCGCACGCCGGAGCAAGCGGCTGCCATCGCGCGTCTGGCTGACGGTGTGGTGGTGGGTTCGGCATTGATTGATCACATCGCCAACGCGACCACTCCTGCACAAGCCATCGACGGTGTGTTGGGTCTGTGCTCGGCGCTGTCCGAAGGCGTGCGTAAGGCCCGCGTCAGCTGAAGGTAAAGTTCCTGATACAGAGGAATTAGCACCTCAAAGCGCAGACTAATCCAGCAAGACCGAGGGCTTCAGAACATCGTTCTGCAGCCCTTTTTGCTGTATGTGCCGTGAGGAAAGACCCGATGAAAATGCCGAAACGTCTGATAGCCGGACTGGGCGTACTGATGATCAGCGCAACGCCGCTGCTGGCCAGCGCCGATCAGCGCGACGATCACGACCACGGCGGCCCGTCGCAGGGCCATTACGACAACCATGGTGATGATCATCGCGACGATCACCGTGGCCCGCAGAACGATCACCGTGGCGGCCCGCCACCGCACGACTTTGGCCCGGTGCGCCAGACCATTCGTGACAATCATGGCTACTTTGTACGCGGTGCACCGCCGCCTCCGGGGATTCATCTGGAGCGTGGCCGGCCGCTGCCGCACGGCTATTACGGCGAGCGTCTGGACAGTCGCGCGTTGGGTCGCTTGCCGGTGTATCCGGGCTACGAATGGCGCCGGACTGGCGGCGATATCGTGCTGATCGCGGTGGGCACCGGGATCGTTTACGAAATCCTCGATGGCGTGCTGTATTGACCATCTGATCTAACTGGCAGGCCATCAACTGTGGTGAGGGGATTTATCCCCGACGGGTTGCGAAGCAGCCCCAAATCCGGCAAATGCGGTTTTTCAGTCAAACTGTGTTCGCTGGGATTGCGACTGCTTCGCAGCCGATCGGGGATAAATCCCCTCGCCACAAGGTATGCACTCAGCATCAGGTTCAGGGCAGCTCCAGTCCACCCGATGCCTTGTGCAATTTGCGCAAATGCGCGCCAATCTGCTTCACATTCTCCTCACTCGCGGCAATCTCGGCCGCGCGCTTCGGCTCCAGCAACTTGCGCACTTCCGCATCCAGATCACCCGACAGCACCAGCAACTTCTTCTGCCGCTGGCTGCTTTCATCCTCCAGTCGCTTGAACTCGCTCGGTTGCGGCAGTCCGTAACCCCGGCTATCGAGCAATTCTGCCGGACGGCTGAGGAAGCCGCTGTTAGCGAGGATTTCCTGCAACGTCGCGTTGGCCTTGTCCATACCGCCATTTTCAAGCTCGCGCGCGCCGAGGTAGCGCTGCTTGACCTCATCCTGAGCCAACAACAACTGACGTCGATAACTCGCCTGTTCCAGCAACAACAACGCGGCGCTGGTGCGCAGATCCGCACGCTCGAACCACTCGCGGCGTTCTTCGGCGGTGAGCGACAGCCATTCTTCAACGGTGGTCTGTTTGATCGGCAACTGTTTCTTCAACACATCAAACATCGCCTGATAGCGATCGCGGAACGAGTCGAAACGATAACCCAGACGCAGCGCTTCTTTCGGATCATCGAGGACGCTGGTATCCGCCAGGCCACGGCCCTTCATCACTTCCAGCAAGCCGTTGGGCATGATGCTGTCGAGTCCAACGAACCGGCTGTTATCACTGCCGCTGCGCAACAGTTTCAAACCTTCCACCGCGCAGTTGTTGGAGAGGAAGAAGTAGTTGCCGTCGTAGCTCCAATGCATCTCGGCAGCGTGTTCGACCACGCCTTCGATCTCTTCCCGTGTCAGGTTGATCGGCACGGAGGCGAGGCTGCGTAATTCGGTCTTGGTGTATTCGTCGATCACCTGTGCGAGCGGCAGCACAAACAGTCGCGAAGGGTATTTGCCGACCAGTCCGTCCCAACTCGATAGCTGCACATCGCCGACAAAGGCGCGGTACGACAACACCAGATGCTGATCGAGATCGAGTCGGCAATCCGGGCCACGCGGACGGCCCGGCGCGCAGATTACCAGGCGCAACATGCTGTGGCCCCAGCGGCTGACCCAGTTCTGATTGGCCTCTGCGAGCAAGTAATCAACCGCGTAAACCCGCTCCGGATCGACGTGCCCCAGTGGCTGTTTGGCGAAGTCGTTACCGGCGTTCAAAAACGCGAAGGTCTTGCTGCAAGTGTCTTTGGCCGGTGGCGCCCAGCCGAAATGTTGCTGGTAATAGCGGTACAGCGCGGGGCGGCGGCAGGCGTAGCTCGGGTCGAGGAGGAAGTACTCCATGTTGACCGCGACGAACTCTTTCGGGCTGGAAATCTCGTACAGATCGGGGCTGCGGGCGATCTGCCGATTGTGCTGCTCACGCTCACCGCGACGGCCGACGTATTGCTGCCAACCGGCGAGGTCGAGCAAGCGCGGATCATCGCTGAGGGTAAAGCGACGGCCGTTCTGGCCACGGCACTCGTCGGGAATGCCGATCAATCCGGCGCTGTTGAAGCGGCGGGTGCAACGCTGGATCAGCGTGCGCTCGGCGTCCGGCCACAAGCGGGCGCGGTCATAAATGTGGGTAATTTCGTGCAGCACCGTGGCGAGCAATTCCTGGCGCACAGTGCCGTGGGGGCGATTGGTTTTCTCTTTCGCGGCGCTGCCATCGGTGAGGCCGGCGAGCAGTTTGCGGTTCAGATCGAGTTCGGCAACCAGCGTCGCCTGGCCGTAGGCATTGGAAGGCATGTCGTCGGTCCAGCCGACATCGATGCGCCGATCCAGCCGCTCGATAAAGCTCGGCGGCAGTTTTTGCATCGCCTCATCGATCAGCGCCTGGCTGGCCTGTTGTTGGGCGGGGCTCAGACCGTCGGTCTTGAGCCGCAATTGCAGGCCGGCGTGGGCGCTGTTGCCAAGTAGCAACAACGCGCCGGCCAGCAGCCAGGCGCCGAGTGATTTCACAGTGCGAGGATGGCTTCGGCGAGTACCTGATCACTGGCGTCGCGGGCTTCCGGGACGCGCGTGCGCAAAGTGTTGAGGGCGGCTTCAAGGTGCGCGCCACGGATATCACCGTTGGTGGCGACGAAACTGGCGGCGTCATCGTGCGCTTCGCGGATGATTTTCGAGTCGCGAATCGAGGTGGTGGTGTCGGAGGTGAAATCGATGGTGCGCTGGGAGGCACGAACGATGATGTTACTGGTGGCTACCAGGGTGTGCGCCTGGGCCACGTCGGCCAACAAAAACAGGCCAAGGGCGGCAGCAATCAGCGGGCTACGCATGGAACGACTCCGGAGGGACAGGTTAACTAAGGGCTGGGTTAACTATTGGACGAGAATTGCTTCTGCCAGTTCAAGGTCAGAGACATGAAGTTTCGGCCGTTTTTTACGCAGGTAATTCAGCGCGGATTCCAGCTGCGCCCCGCGCAATTGGCCGTCACTGGCCACGAACGCTGCCGCGTCATCGTGAGCGGCGAACAGCAGTTTACGGTCGAAAGGCGCGGAAGACACCATGCTGGTGGCGTAACCACTGACGACAATGCCTTGGGTTGACGCATTGAAAGCATCATAGGCATCGACCGACGTCGCCCAACAGGCGCTCAGCAATACGGAAGGGATCAGCAGATTTGGAAGAAAACGCATCGGACTCGGTAACTGTTAGCGAGCCGCAAGGCTAGCGCAATGCCCGGGCCAGAGCCAGTCTCGAAACATCGGGACACGGCTGGCGTGTCCCGCAATGCTCGAATCGCTTAGATCGTCAGGATGGCCTGAGCCAGCTCTGCATCGGTCGCGTTCAGTTGTGGAGCCTGGTGGCGGATGTGATCCAGCGCGCTTTCCAGTTTCACGCCACGGATATCGCCTTGGGTGGCGACGAAGCTGGCCGCGTCATCACGGGCAGCGAGGACGATTTTGTCGTCACGGAACGACGAGGTCACATCGGAAGTGGCGTCGGACGAAGATTTCAGCGCACCGACGACGGCGTCAGTGGTAACGATGAAACTGGTGGCGCTGGCGTTGGCAGCAACGGCCAGAAGGGCAGCAGCGCTGAGCAGGCGAAGACGGGACATGATGTAACTCCTGTGAATAAACCGTATTGAGAGGTGGCTCGGTATCTGAGGAGTCAGACGCCTGTTGCGCATCATTCGCCACGTTCTGTGTGGATATTAGGCGCAGATGCGTTCGCCAAACCAGCATCCAGACGAAAAACCTGTAGGAGCTGCCGAAGGCTGCGATCTTTTGCTTTGGATTTTCAAGATCAAAAAGATCGCAGCCTTCGGCAGCTCCTACAATTGTACTGGTTTGAATTCAACGTATCTGAACTGTACTGGTTTGGGTTTTTCAGGGGCTGAAACGACAAAACCCGTCGTGGTTTCCCACGACGGGTTTTGCTTGTGCAATTCGGGTTGCTGGCGGTGGGTCTAACGACCAGAGCCAGCGACGCTGTTTAGCGCCAGAACGGCTTGCTCAGCTCTTCGTAGCGTTGAGCTTCGCTGATACCGGCGTCTGCCAGCAAACGCGAATCCAGACGGGCCAATTGGTGGCGGCTGGAGATGCGGCGCTGCCACAACATCAGGTTAGCGAGAACGCGCAGAGGCATGGAAGCCTGGTTTTTTGCAGCTTTGTCTTCGAAGAACAGTTCGGAACTGAGTGTACGTTCCATGGTTGACATCCTTCCGCTTGTGGCGGGATCAGGTAGTGGTTTGACTGGTGCCCATGATCCTCTCGTTTGCCTAGTCTCTCTAGATACAGTTCAACTGTATTGTGAGTGACCAGTTAACTGTTTATAGGCGGTGTACGGGTCGAAATAGAGCAAACTGTACCTGTCCGCACTTAAGTAGTGCGTTTTTGCTCAATTCATCAGGAAAGGTAGGCAAATGCTGTAGGAAATGACCAGTACAGCAGTACAGTTTTTGTCAGGCCGGGGGCTTGCGAGAGTCCGCTGACACAAACTGTGTTTGCATCAGCGGTTTATCTGTGTGAATTACACAGCGAGCATGCGTCCGGTTTCTTCCAGATTCATATGCCAGCTCAACGCTTCACGCAGGATGTGCGGGGTGTGGCCACCGATTGCACAGGCCGCCGTGAAGTAATCGTTGAGCGCCTGGCGGAAGTACGGGTGCACACAGTTATCGATGATGACCCGCGCACGCTCCCGTGGCGCCAGACCGCGCAAGTCAGCCAGACCCACTTCGGTCACCAGAATGTCGACGTCATGCTCGGTGTGGTCAACGTGGCTGACCATGGGCACCACGCTGGAAATCGCGCCGCCCTTGGCGATCGATTTAGTTACGAACACCGCCAGATGCGCGTTGCGCGCGAAATCACCCGAGCCACCGATACCGTTCATCATCCGCGTACCGCAGACGTGGGTGGAATTGACGTTGCCGTAGATATCGAACTCCAGCGCCGTGTTGATGCCGATGATGCCTAGGCGGCGCACCACTTCCGGGTGGTTGGAGATCTCCTGCGGACGCAGCACCAGTTTGTCTTTGTACTTCTCGAGATTGCCGAACACGTCGCTGTTGCGGCGCTCCGACAAGGTGATCGAGCTGCCCGAAGCAAAGCTCAGCTTGCCGGCGTCGATCAGGTCGAAGGTCGAATCCTGCAACACTTCGGAGTACATGGTCAGGTCTTCGAACGGTGAATCGATCAGGCCACACATCACCGCGTTGGCAATGTTGCCGATCCCGGCCTGCAACGGGCCGAGCTTGTTGGTCATGCGCCCGGCGTCGACTTCCTGTTTGAAGAAGGTGATCAGATGCTCGGCGATGGCGTTGGTATCGACGTCCGGCGTTGACACGGTGGACGGCGAATCCGACTGTTGGGTGATGACGATGGCGACAATCTTCTCCGGCGGAATCGGAATCGCCGTGCTGCCGATGCGGTCGTCGACTTTTACCAGCGGGATCGGCGTGCGCGTCGGGCGGTAAGTCGGGATATAGATGTCGTGCAGGCCTTCGAGGTTGGCGTTGTGCGCCAGGTTGATCTCGACGATCACCTGTTTGGCGAAAATCGCGAAGCTCGCCGAGTTGCCCACCGAAGTGGTCGGCACGATGTGGCCCTGTTCGGTGATGGCCACGGCTTCGATGACCGCGATGTCCGGCAGCTTCAGTTGCTGGTTGCGCAGTTGCTCAACGGTTTCCGACAGATGCTGATCGATGAACATCACCTGGCCGGCGTTGATCGCCTTGCGCAAAGTGCTGTCGACCTGGAACGGCATGCGCCGCGACAGCACGCCGGCTTCGGTCAGTTGCTTGTCGAGGTCGTTGCCCAGGCTGGCACCGGTCATCAGGCTGATCTTCAGCGGCGTGACCTTGGCGCGCTCGGCCAATGCGTGAGGAACGGCTTTGGCTTCGCCGGCACGGGTGAAACCGCTCATGCCGACGGTCATGCCGTCCTCAATCAGAGCGGCTGCGTCGGCGGCGCTCATCACTTTGTCCAACAACGAAGGCAGGCGAATACGGTCACGGTACATGGATTATTATCTCGGGAAGCGAGTAGCAGGATGCGCAGTCTAGTGAATTTGACGGGCGCCTGTCCCGCTACCAAGGTCGCAAACGAGGCGTCTATTCAGCGGGTTTCAAGTAAAACACCGTTACTGGATCTGCAACAACGCGGCAAATTGTCCGACTGTTTGCGCAAACAAAAACGCCCCGACAAGTCGGGGCGTTCGGTGTTGCAGCGGGGAATTATTCGACCGCTTTAACCATGTCTTCAATGACTTTCTTCGCGTCGCCGAAAACCATCATGGTCTTGTCCAAATAGAACAGCTCGTTGTCCAGACCGGCATAGCCGCTGGCCATCGAGCGCTTGTTGACGATGATGGTCTTGGCCTTGAACGCTTCGAGAATCGGCATGCCGGCAATCGGCGACTTCGGATCGTTCTTTGCCGCCGGGTTGACCACGTCGTTCGCGCCGAGCACCAACACCACGTCGGCCTGGCCGAACTCGGAGTTGATGTCTTCCATCTCGAACACCTGATCGTAAGGCACTTCGGCCTCGGCGAGCAGAACGTTCATGTGCCCCGGCATACGGCCGGCAACCGGGTGGATCGCGTACTTCACGGTCACGCCACGGTGGGTCAGCTTCTCGGTCAGCTCTTTCAGCGCATGTTGTGCACGCGCTACTGCCAAGCCATAACCCGGCACGATGATCACGGTGTCGGCGTTGGTCAGCAGGAAAGTCGCGTCGTCAGCCGAACCGGATTTTACCGGACGGGCTTCTTTCGCACCGGCAGGGCCTGCATCGGCTGTGTTGCCGAAACCGCCGAGCAGTACATTAAAGAAGGAACGGTTCATCGCCTTGCACATGATGTACGAGAGGATCGCACCGCTCGAACCCACCAGCGAGCCGGCAATGATCAGCATCGAGTTGTTCAGCGAGAAGCCGATACCTGCCGCCGCCCAGCCCGAGTAGCTGTTGAGCATCGACACCACGACCGGCATGTCTGCACCGCCAATCGGGATGATGATCAGCACGCCCATCACGAACGCCAGCGCCAGCATCAGCGCGAACGCGGTGAGGTTGCCGGTGAACATGAAGGTCAGGCCGAGCGCCAGTGTCGCCAGGCCCAGTACCGCATTCAACTTGTGCTGACCGGTGAACTGTACCGGTGCGCCCTGGAACAGGCGGAACTTGTACTTGCCCGACAACTTGCCGAAGGCAATCACCGAACCGGAGAAAGTAATCGCACCGATGGCAGCGCCGAGGAACAACTCCAGACGATTGCCCGTCGGGATCGAGTCGCCCAGCTGTTTAACGATGCCCAGCGATTGCGGCTCAACCACCGCAGCGATGGCGATGAAGACTGCCGCGAGGCCGATCATGCTGTGCATGAAAGCGACCAGTTCCGGCATCTTGGTCATTTCAACGCGCTTGGCCATGATCGAACCGGCGGTGCCGCCGACCAGCAGGCCAACGATGACGTAACCGATACCGGCGGTTGCCAGTTCAGCACCGAGCTTATAGATGAGGCCAACGGTAGTCAGAATGGCCAACGCCATGCCGAGCATGCCGAACAGGTTGCCGCGTCGCGAGGTGGTCGGGTGCGACAGGCCTTTGAGGGCCTGGATAAAGCAGATCGACGCGATCAGGTAGAGCGTCGTGACGAGATTCATGCTCATTACTTCGGCGCCTCTTCTTTTACTTTCGGGGCTTTCTTCTTGAACATCTCAAGCATGCGGCGGGTGACCAGGAAGCCACCAAACACGTTGACCGCCGCCAGTGCCACGGCGAGGGTGCCCATGGTTTTGCCCAGCGGCGTGACGGTCAGTGCGGCCGCCAGCATGGCGCCGACGATCACGATCGCCGAGATCGCGTTGGTCACCGCCATCAACGGCGTGTGCAGCGCAGGTGTAACGTTCCAGACCACGTGGTAACCGACATAAATCGCCAGCACGAAGATGATCAGGTTGTAGATACCGGGGGAGATAAGCTCTTCCATCGTCTGAATCCCTGCTTAGGCGTTTTTGCGGATGACTTGGCCGTCGCGGCACATCAGGCACGCGGCGACGATGTCGTCTTCGAGGTTGACGTCGAACTGGCCTTCTTTGGTGAAGACCAGCTTGAGGAAGTCCAGCAGGTTGCGTGCGTACAGTGCCGAAGCGTCTGCAGCGACTTCGCCGGCCAGATTGGTCGGGCCGCAAATGGTCACGCCATTCTCGACCACGACCTGATCAGCCACGGTCAGCGGGCAGTTGCCACCCTGAGCCGCCGCGAGGTCGATGACCACCGAACCCGGTTTCATCTGCGCCACGGTGTCCGCGCTCAACAGCGTCGGTGCCTTGCGGCCCGGAATCAGCGCGGTGGTGATGACGATGTCAGCCTGCTTGGCGCGCTCGTGCACGGCCTGGGCCTGACGCTGCATCCAGCTCGCCGGCATTGGTCGCGCGTAACCGCCGACACCGACGGCGCATTCGCGCTCTTCATCGGTCTCGTACGGCACGTCGACGAACTTCGCGCCGAGGGATTCGATCTGCTCTTTTACCGCCGGACGTACGTCAGACGCTTCGATCACCGCACCCAGACGTTTCGCCGTGGCGATCGCCTGCAACCCGGCCACACCGGCGCCAAGAATCAGCACGCGCGCCGCTTTCACGGTGCCCGCAGCGGTCATCAGCATCGGCATGAAGCGCGGATAGTGGTGAGCGGCCAGCAACACAGCCTTGTAGCCGGCAATGTTCGCCTGCGACGACAACACATCGAGACTCTGCGCGCGCGAGGTGCGCGGCGCCGCTTCGAGGGCGAACGCGGTAATGCCGCACTCGGCCATCTTCGCGATGGTTTCGTTGTTGAACGGGTTGAGCATGCCGACCAACACCGTACCGCGCTTGATCAGCGTCAGTTCGGCATCGCTTGGCGCGACCACTTTGAGAATCAGCTCGGCGCCAAACGCGTCATTGGCACTGCCAATGGTTGCGCCTACCGCTTCATAGGCACTGTCGACCACACTGGCTTTAACGCCGGCGCCGGTTTGCACAGTGACCTTATGACCTTGGCTGATCAGCTTTTTAATGGTTTCCGGGGTTGCAGCAACCCGTGTTTCACCGGTCTGGGTTTCGAGAGGAACACCAATGTGCACGTCAAATCTCCTGCGTGATCTTATTGAGTAAACCCATGCACTACGGATGGTGCGACTGGGGCGGCCGATCAGCACGATCCCGCCAAATCAGGGCGGGGCGCGGCATTTTGCAGGCGAACTTTATGCCCTTCAAGGGATTATGACGGGTGACGGAAAATTAACTACAAGTCATGCCGTGACCGAATGTCGCACATGCACGGTCGAATCCCTTACAGGCCGTGCCCTGCAAGGATTCTGGCGCAATATGGAAAAATTTCTCATCGGTGACGTGAATAGGCCGCAATGCGTCGTGAATGGAGGCTCAAAGCCACGTCCGCAGGCGCTTGTAGGACGTCTGTACGACTTTCGGATACAGTCTGTGCATATGCGACAAATAGTTATATCTGTAGGGCTTTGGTTTTTCTGACTACGAGGTCAGCAAATGCTGAAAGCCTTTAGCCTTCAAGGCTGTAGCTCTGTGCCTGATTTACCAGCCAGTCACGAAAAGCCTTCAGAGACGCCGATTCGACCTTTCGTTCGGGAATCATCAAGTAATAGGCTTTGATGCTGGAGAGTGCCTGCGGGTTGGCAATTACCAGGCGTTTCTCCGCCAATTCCCGCTGAATCAGAAACGGTGGAATCAGCGCAATCCCCATGTCGTGCATGGCCGCTTGGGCGAGCATGGAGAATAGCTCGTAGCGCGGACCTGTCATGTCGCGGGGGATATTCATGTGTTGCGAGTTGAACCACTGACGCCAGGCATAAGGGCGAGTGGTTTGTTGCAGCAGCGGCAGATCGGCAATTTCATCGGCTGTCAGAAGCGTCTTGTTGCCGAGTAGGGCGGGGCTGCACACCGGCATCGGATTTTCACCTATCAGTCTGTGGGATTCGGTACCCGACCAATCGGCGTCGCCGAAGTAGATCGCCGCATCGAACTCAGTGTCGGCAAACAGGAAGGGCCGGGTGCGGTTGGTCAGGTTGACCGTGACTTCCGGGTGCTTGAGCTGGAAATCCTTCAGGCGAGGCAGCAACCATTGCGTGCCGAACGTCGGCACCACCGCCAGTTCGATCACATTGGTGCCTTGCTGGCCCATCACTGAGAGGGTGTCGCGCTCCACTGCATCCAGTTGTGTGGCGACTCGACGGCTGTAGGAAAGTCCCGCCTCGGTCAGCTTCACTCCACGCCGCGAGCGTCGGAACAGTTCCACACTGAGGAACTCCTCGAGGCTGGCGATCTGTCGGCAAATCGCACCCTGGGTGAGGGAAAGTTCTTCGGCGGCGCGGGTAAAGCTTTCGTGACGTGCGGCGGCTTCGAAGCTGATCAGGGCGGTGGTGCTGGGGATCTTCCTGCGCATGTACGTCAACCTCACTAATGCGCCGCATAAAAGGCATTTCGCGACGTTTCGGAGTGAGAAATTAGCACAACAGAATGCGAAATCCTCGTTTGCCGCGACGGCGAACCGCGCCTAGGATCAATGCCACGTTAATTCACCCGATTTACGAGGACACACTCATGGGCGGTAAAGCTAGCTTCAACTGGATCGATCCCCTGCTGCTGGATCAACAGCTCACCGAAGAAGAGCGCATGATCCGCGACACCGCCGAGCAGTTCGCTCAGCAGAAGCTCGCGCCGCGTGTTCTTGAAGCTTTCCGTCATGAGAAGACTGATCCGGCGATCTTCCGCGAAATGGGCGAAGTCGGCCTGTTGGGCGCGACCATCCCTGAGCAGTACGGTGGCAGCGGCCTCAACTACGTCAGCTACGGCCTGATTGCTCGCGAAGTGGAGCGGGTCGACTCTGGCTATCGCTCGATGATGAGCGTGCAGTCCTCGCTGGTGATGGTGCCGATCAACGAATTCGGCACCGAAGCCCAGAAACAGAAATACCTGCCGAAACTGGCGTCCGGCGAATGGATCGGCTGCTTCGGCCTGACCGAGCCGAACCACGGTTCCGACCCGGGCGCGATGATCACCCGTGCACGCAAAGTCGACGGCGGCTACAGCCTCAGCGGCGCGAAGATGTGGATCACTAACAGTCCGATCGCCGATGTGTTCGTGGTCTGGGGTAAGGACGATGCCGGCGACATTCGTGGCTTCGTCCTGGAGAAGGGCTGGAAAGGTCTGAGCGCTCCGGCGATTCACGGCAAGGTCGGCCTGCGTGCGTCGATCACCGGTGAGATCGTCATGGACAACGTGTTCGTGCCGGAAGAGAACATCTTCCCGGACGTGCGCGGTCTGAAAGGCCCGTTCACCTGCCTTAACTCTGCGCGCTATGGCATTTCCTGGGGCGCACTGGGCGCTGCCGAGTTCTGTTGGCACACCGCCCGCCAGTACACGCTGGATCGCCAACAGTTCGGTCGCCCATTGGCCGCTACTCAGTTGATCCAGAAGAAGCTGGCCGACATGCAAACCGAGATCACGTTGGCCCTGCAAGGCTGCCTGCGCCTGGGTCGCATGAAGGACGAAGGTACCGCTGCGGTCGAAATCACTTCGATCATGAAGCGCAACTCCTGCGGCAAGTCGCTGGACATCGCCCGTATGGCGCGCGACATGCTCGGCGGCAACGGTATCTCCGACGAATTCGGCGTGGCGCGTCACCTGGTCAACCTGGAAGTGGTGAATACCTATGAAGGCACTCACGACGTTCACGCGCTGATTCTCGGCCGTGCGCAAACCGGTCTGCAGGCGTTCTATTAATAGGAGAGCGACCATGGGCGCGCTGTCGCATCTGCGGGTACTGGATTTATCGCGAGTGTTGGCCGGGCCGTGGGCCGGGCAGATCCTCGCCGACCTTGGCGCCGAAGTGATCAAGGTTGAGCGTCCGGGTAATGGTGACGACACGCGCGCCTGGGGGCCGCCCTTCCTTAAAGACGCTTATGGCGAGAACACCTCGGAAGCGGCTTATTACCTGTCGGCCAACCGCAACAAGCAATCGGTGACCATCGACTTCACGCGTCCTGAGGGGCAGAAGCTGGTGCGCGAGCTGGCGGCGAAGTCGGACATCCTTATCGAGAATTTCAAGGTCGGTGGTCTGGCGGCGTATGGGCTGGACTATGAATCGCTGAAGGCGATCAATCCGAACCTAATTTATTGCTCGATCACCGGGTTCGGGCAGACCGGGCCGTATGCCAAGCGCGCTGGCTATGACTTCATGATTCAGGGGCTGGGCGGGCTGATGAGCCTGACCGGTCGTCCCGAGGGTGATGAGGGTGCCGGGCCGGTAAAGGTCGGTGTGGCGTTGACGGATATTCTTACCGGTCTGTATTCGACGGTGGCGATTCTTGCGGCGTTGGCTCATCGCGATCACGACGGGGGCGGCCAACACATCGATATGGCGTTGCTGGATGTGCAGGTTGCGTGTCTGGCTAACCAGGCGATGAATTATCTGACCACGGGCAATGCGCCTAAGCGTCTGGGTAATGCGCATCCGAACATCGTGCCTTATCAGGACTTTCCTACGGCCGACGGCGATTTCATTCTTACCGTGGGTAACGACGGGCAGTTCCGCAAGTTTGCCGAAGTGGCGGGGCAGCCACAGTGGGCTGACGATCCGCGCTTCGCTACTAATAAGCTACGGGTGGCGAACCGGGCGGTGTTGATTCCGTTGATTCGCCAGGCGACGGTGTTCAAGACGACTGCCGAGTGGGTTGCCGAGTTGGAGCAGGCGGGCGTGCCTTGTGGGCCGATCAATGATCTGTCGCAGGTGTTCGAGGATCCGCAGGTGAAGGCGCGTGGTCTGGCGATAGAGCTGCCGCACGCATTGGCGGGAATGGTGCCGCAAGTGGCCAGCCCTATCCGCATGTCGCAGACACCGGTTGAATATCGGCGCGCCCCTCCTTTATTGGGTGAGCATACGCTGGAGGTTCTTCAAGGTGTGCTGGGCTTGGGCGCGGGTGCGGTGGCTGAGTTGAAGGCGGCTGGGGTGCTCTAAAGATCCCTTCTATATAGAAGGGATCGCGTTTCCTTCCTTTATATAGGTGCATTTGGTCGTTATTTAGCCAATCTGCAAGTTATTGAAAGAAAAGCGAAATTAACGGTTGACGGCAAATTCCAGACGTCTATAATTCGCCCCACTTCCGGCGCAGTCGAAACGGAAAACTCCTTGAGATTCAATGAGTTATGTAGGTTTCGGCAGCAAGTGCTTCAGTTCATCGAAGCCAAAAGGAAGTTGAAAAAGAGGTGTTGACAGCAGCGTGTAACGCTGTAGAATTCGCCTCCCGCTGACGAGAGATCTGAAGCGCAAGTGGTTGAAGTTGTTGAAGAATTCTTCGAAAACTTCTGAAAATAATCGCTTGACAGCAAATGAGGCTGCTGTAGAATGCGCGCCTCGGTTGAGACGAAAGATCTTAACCAACCGCTCTTTAACAACTGAATCAAGCAATTCGTGTGGGTGCTTGTGGAGTCAGACTGATAGTCAACAAGATTATCAGCATCACAAGTTACTCCGCGAGAAATCAAAGATGTAACCAACGATTGCTGAGCCAAGTTTAGGGTTTCTTAAAAACCCAAAGATGTTTGAACTGAAGAGTTTGATCATGGCTCAGATTGAACGCTGGCGGCAGGCCTAACACATGCAAGTCGAGCGGATGAGAGGAGCTTGCTCCTTAATTCAGCGGCGGACGGGTGAGTAATGCCTAGGAATCTGCCTGGTAGTGGGGGACAACGTTTCGAAAGGAACGCTAATACCGCATACGTCCTACGGGAGAAAGCAGGGGACCTTCGGGCCTTGCGCTATCAGATGAGCCTAGGTCGGATTAGCTAGTTGGTGAGGTAATGGCTCACCAAGGCGACGATCCGTAACTGGTCTGAGAGGATGATCAGTCACACTGGAACTGAGACACGGTCCAGACTCCTACGGGAGGCAGCAGTGGGGAATATTGGACAATGGGCGAAAGCCTGATCCAGCCATGCCGCGTGTGTGAAGAAGGTCTTCGGATTGTAAAGCACTTTAAGTTGGGAGGAAGGGCAGTAAATTAATACTTTGCTGTTTTGACGTTACCGACAGAATAAGCACCGGCTAACTCTGTGCCAGCAGCCGCGGTAATACAGAGGGTGCAAGCGTTAATCGGAATTACTGGGCGTAAAGCGCGCGTAGGTGGTTCGTTAAGTTGGATGTGAAATCCCCGGGCTCAACCTGGGAACTGCATTCAAAACTGTCGAGCTAGAGTATGGTAGAGGGTGGTGGAATTTCCTGTGTAGCGGTGAAATGCGTAGATATAGGAAGGAACACCAGTGGCGAAGGCGACCACCTGGACTGATACTGACACTGAGGTGCGAAAGCGTGGGGAGCAAACAGGATTAGATACCCTGGTAGTCCACGCCGTAAACGATGTCAACTAGCCGTTGGGAGCCTTGAGCTCTTAGTGGCGCAGCTAACGCATTAAGTTGACCGCCTGGGGAGTACGGCCGCAAGGTTAAAACTCAAATGAATTGACGGGGGCCCGCACAAGCGGTGGAGCATGTGGTTTAATTCGAAGCAACGCGAAGAACCTTACCAGGCCTTGACATCCAATGAACTTTCCAGAGATGGATTGGTGCCTTCGGGAACATTGAGACAGGTGCTGCATGGCTGTCGTCAGCTCGTGTCGTGAGATGTTGGGTTAAGTCCCGTAACGAGCGCAACCCTTGTCCTTAGTTACCAGCACGTCATGGTGGGCACTCTAAGGAGACTGCCGGTGACAAACCGGAGGAAGGTGGGGATGACGTCAAGTCATCATGGCCCTTACGGCCTGGGCTACACACGTGCTACAATGGTCGGTACAAAGGGTTGCCAAGCCGCGAGGTGGAGCTAATCCCATAAAACCGATCGTAGTCCGGATCGCAGTCTGCAACTCGACTGCGTGAAGTCGGAATCGCTAGTAATCGTGAATCAGAATGTCACGGTGAATACGTTCCCGGGCCTTGTACACACCGCCCGTCACACCATGGGAGTGGGTTGCACCAGAAGTAGCTAGTCTAACCTTCGGGAGGACGGTTACCACGGTGTGATTCATGACTGGGGTGAAGTCGTAACAAGGTAGCCGTAGGGGAACCTGCGGCTGGATCACCTCCTTAATCGACGACATCAGCTGCTCCATGAGCTCCCACACGAATTGCTTGATTCATTGAAGAAGACGATAGAAGCAGCTTTAAGCTCCAAGCTGATAGCTCCAAGCTAACAGTTACGCGCTCGAAATTGGGTCTGTAGCTCAGTTGGTTAGAGCGCACCCCTGATAAGGGTGAGGTCGGCAGTTCGAATCTGCCCAGACCCACCAATTTTGTTATGGGGCCATAGCTCAGCTGGGAGAGCGCCTGCCTTGCACGCAGGAATTCCCCAAGACGATCCCATGTCCCCCCCCCATATAACTGCTTCTGAAA
>NZ_LHVN01000010.1:0-187778 GCF_001269815.1 Pseudomonas sp. P1.31
ATCTTTTAAAAACCACATCAAAAGATCGCAGCCTTCGGCAGCTCCTACAGGGGACAGGGGCCCATCGCAGATTGTATCGACGGGTGTCGCCCTGTGCAGGGAAGGCCTCGGGTATACTGCCGCGTTTTGCGATCCCTGCCCGCATTGCGGCCGTCATGCAATGCGTTCTTACGATTCTGCGGTGCAGCTTTGCCCGTCATGAACCAGCCTTGCAGGGATGTTTTTGTGATTTTTGGAGTTTCTATGCTCGAACAGGCTCAACGCGTCCTCAAAGACATCTTCGGTTACGACAGTTTTCGTGGCCGTCAGGGTGCAATCATTGAGCGCGTGGCCAGCGGCGGTGACGCACTGGTTCTGATGCCTACCGGTGGCGGCAAATCCCTGTGCTTCCAGGTGCCGGCGCTGTTGCGCGAAGGCCTGGCAGTGGTGGTCTCGCCGCTGATCGCGTTGATGGACGACCAGGTCGCCACTCTTGAAGAGCTGGGCGTCGCGGCGGCAGCGTTGAACTCGACACTGAGCGCCGAGCAACAACGCGATCTCGCCGCGCGGATCAAACGCGGTGAAGTGAAAATGTTGTATCTGGCGCCCGAGCGTCTGGTGCAGCCGCGCATGCTGTCGTTCCTGCAGAGCCTGGACATCGCCCTGTTCGCCATCGACGAAGCGCACTGCGTGTCGCAATGGGGCCACGACTTCCGTCCGGAATACCTGCAACTCGGTCAACTGGCGGAACTGTTTCCCGATGTGCCGCGCATCGCCCTGACCGCCACCGCCGACAAACGTACCCGCGAAGAAATCGTCACGCGTCTGCACCTGCAGAACGCCGAGCGTTTCCTGTCGAGCTTCGACCGTCCGAACATTTTTTACCGCATCGTGCCGAAAGAGCAGCCGCGCAAGCAGTTGCTGGCGTTTCTGGCCGAGCGGCGCAGCGACGCCGGCATCGTCTATTGCCTGTCGCGCAAGAAAGTTGAAGAGGTCGCGACGTTCTTGAGCGAGCAGGGTTTCCCGGCGCTGCCGTATCACGCCGGTCTGCCCAACGATCTGCGTGCCTTCAACCAGAAGCGCTTCCTTAATGAGGAAGGCCTGATCATGGTCGCCACCGTGGCGTTCGGCATGGGCATCGACAAGCCCAACGTGCGCTTTGTCGCGCACCTCGATTTGCCGAAATCCCTTGAGGCGTATTACCAGGAAACCGGTCGCGGCGGCCGTGACGGTCTGCCGGCGGACGCGTGGATGGCCTACGGTCTGCAAGACGTGGTGATGCTCAAGCAGATGCTGCAAAACTCCGAAGGCGACGAGCGTCACAAGCGTCTGGAGCAGCACAAACTCGACGCGATGCTCTCGCTGTGTGAAGAAACCCGCTGCCGTCGTCAGACCTTGCTGGCGTATTTCGACGAAGACATGCCCGAGCCGTGCGGCCACTGCGACAACTGCGTCGATGGCGTGCAGACCTGGGACGCCACCGAGCCTGCGCGTCAGGCGTTGTCAGCCATCTTCCGTACTGGCCAGCGTTACGGCGTCGGTCATTTGGTCGATGTGTTGCTGGGCAAGGACAACGAAAAAATCCGCAGCTTCGGTCATCAGCATTTGTCGGTGTGGGGCGTTGGCAAGGCGTTGAGCGAGAGCGAATGGCGCTCGCTGTTCCGCCAGTTAGTGGCGCGGGGCCTGGCGGATGTCGATCACGAAGGTTATGGCGGTCTGCGATTGAACGATAGCTGCCGACCGCTGCTCAAGGGCGAAGTGAGCCTGGAGCTGCGTCGCGACCTCAAGCCGCAAGTCACTGCGAAAAGCGGCAGCAAGAGCCCGGCCAGTCAACTGGTGCGCGGCGAAGAGCGCGAACAGTGGGAAGCGCTGCGTGCGTTGCGGCGCAAACTCGCCGAAGAACATGGTGTGCCGCCGTACGTTATTTTCCCGGATTCGACGTTGCTGGAAATGCTCCGCAGCCAACCGACTTCGTTGGCGGAAATGGCCCGGGTCAGTGGTGTTGGTGCGCGCAAACTTGAGCGTTACGGCGATGCCTTCCTCGAAGTGCTCGGTGGCGAGGTCGAGGCGCCGAAAGTCGTGGCCGATGTGCGCCATGAGCTGATCACATTGGCCCGCGCGGGGATGACGCCGTTGCAGATTGCCGGTCAGTTGCAATGTTCGGAGAAGAACGTTTACACGATGTTGGCTGAGGCGATTGGCAAGCAGCAGTTGTCGCTGGAACAGGCGCTGGATCTGCCTGAAGAGCTGATGGGTGAAGTGCAGGATGCGTTTCTTGATGGCGAAGGTGAGTTGCCGTCGGTCGCTGAGATTGCCGAGTTGTTCGCCGGGCGCGTGCCGGAAGGCGTGCTGTATTGCGTTCGGGCGGCGTTGCAGTCGGAATTTGAGATGTAATTTGGCTGTTGCCCCTCACCCCAGCCCTCTCCCAGAGGGAGAGGGGGCCGACCGAGGTGTCTTGCGTCCTACATCGACCTGAATGACCGAGTCGATTATGGATTCAACGTCGCACTATCACGTCGGCGTAATTTCCCAATATCCCCCATTCAGTCCCCTCTCCCTCCGGGAGAGGGCTAGGGTGAGGGCATTCCAATTTCGAATTCAGCAAAGCCCTCTCAAGTCGCCCAATATTCCGAGCATCCCCCAATCAGTCCCCTCTCCCTCTGGGAGAGGGCTAGGGTGAGGGCATTCCAATTTCGAACTCATCAAAGCACTCCCAAGTCGCCGAAAATCCCGAGCATCCCCCAATCAGTCCCCTCTCCCTCCGGGAGAGGGCTAGGGTGAGGGGCTTCAAGATGTAACGATTCAGTACAGAGCGACTCTTGCCTATAACTGCGGCTCATGCTTAGCTGGCTAATAATTAGAAATTCCTTATTTTTCAGACTAACCGTGAGTGTTTTATGCCGTTAACCGATCAACACCGCTTTGGCATGCAACTGGCCCAGATGTCCCGTGGCTGGCGCGCCGAACTGGATCGTCGTCTCGCCGGGCTGGGCCTTTCCCAGGCGCGCTGGCTGGTGCTGCTGCATCTGGCGCGGTTCGAAGAGGCGCCGACCCAACGTGAGCTGGCGCAGAGCGTCGGCGTTGAAGGGCCGACCCTCGCGCGCTTGCTCGATAGTCTGGAAAGCCAGGGCCTGGTGCAACGCCAGTCCGTGATGGAAGACCGTCGGGCGAAAAAAATCGTCCTTTGCGCGCCCGCGCTGCCCCTTATCGAACAAATTGAAACCATTGCCACGCAGTTGCGCCACGAATTGTTCGAAGGCGTCGACGAGGCGGATTTAAAGGTGTGCATGCGTGTTCATGCGCACATTCTGACCAACCTGGAAAAATCTTGAGGCACAACCCTGTGCCGATTTTTTGAGAGATCGCACTGAGCCGACTATAAGAACTACTGGGCAATATCGTGTTCGTACCGGATGTGCGAACGCATTGAAGTCGGTTTTGCTTATTTAAGGGATGCTCATGCTCGCAAGTTGGCGCGTGGTACGGCGCAGTGGCGGCAAATGGTTGCTGCTGGCTGGGCTATTCAGTTACTCGACGTGGTCGATGGCGTTGGGGCTGGGTGACATTACGATCCATTCAAGCCTCAATCAGCCGCTCAAGGCCGATATCGCGTTGGTGGATGTCGGCGGGCTGACGCAAAACGATCTGTCGGTGCGTCTGGCCACGGCGGATGAGTTCGCTGAGGCTGGGGTCGAGCGGGTGTTTTTCCTCAACGACCTCAAGTTCATCCCGATTCTGCATGGCAATCGCCAGATGATCCGGGTGACGTCCAGCAAACCGGTTAACGAACCCTTCCTGAATTTCCTCGTGCAGCTCAATCAGCCCAATGGCCGTTTGCTGCGCGAATACACGGTGCTGATCGATCCGCCAGGGACGCCGGGAATCGAACCGGCCACTGATGAGCCGGATCCTCGCGCGCAATCTTCTGCGTTTCCGATTGTCGAGCCTGTGACCGCGCCGGTTCAGGCGGCTCAGGGCAAACGTGAGACTGCTCCGCCGCCGCCAGCCCCGGCCGCACCGGCCAACGATGCAGTCGCTGAACAGTTAGCCGCTAGCGTGTTGCTCAATCAACAATTGCAAAAAACCATCGAAGAGCAAAACGCCAAGTTGCAGGAGCAACAGGCGCTGATCACCGACGGCAAAAAACAAATGGGCGAATTGCAGACGCGTCTGGCCGAGCTGCAGAAACCGTCGCCAGCTGTGGTGACGCCAGCACCCGCTCCGGTGGTTGCGCCAGTCGCTACGGAAGATGATTCGCCCAACTGGCTGCTGCTGGGCGGATTAGTGCTGTTGTTGGTCGCGCTGATTGGCGGGTTGATCGTGCGCCGTCGCCAACAAACGCAAACCGTTGCCGCGCCGGCGCTGCCACTTGGCATCGAGCCCGACACCGAGGAAACGCAAAGTCCCGATTCATTCAGACACCACGCTTCAGCCGAACACCGCGAAGAACCCGCAGCAGGCGATGTGCTGGAAGCGGTGGGCATTTACCTCGCTTACGGAAGACTCAGCGAGGCCGTCGGCTTACTGCGCGACGCCTTGGCCAAGGAACCGGAACGCATCGACCTCGGGGTGCAACTGCTCGAAGTTTTAGGGCGTCAAGGCGATAACGCCGCGTACGAGCAACAGGAAAACCACTTGCGACAGCTTGGAGTGGATGAACACGAGTTACAGGCAGTTCGCGATCGGTATCCGAAGCTGACGAGTGTTGCGCCGGTTCTGGTGGCCGCACCGATCGCTGCCGCTCAGCCCGAACCTGCAGCGCCGGTGGATGATTTCGAATTGAATCTGGGCGAGCTGTCGATGGATTCCAGTTGGGATCTGCAGGACAACCCTCCAGCGCCGGTTCAGCCATTGTCGGAGGAGTCGGAGCTGGAATGGATTCCCGAGCCGGATGCGCAGCCGCTGGATGATGACTTCCTCAATGAGTTTGGTGATTCGCAGGCGTTGACGCTGGAGCCGCTGGATTTGCAGCTGTCAGAGCCTGAAATGGAGGAGGGCGCCGGCAAGCTTGAGCAGGCGCAGAACTGCATTGATGACGGCGATATCGACAGTGCGATTGCGTTGCTTAATGAATTGCTCAAAGAGGGCGATGAACCGCTAAAGCAGACGGCGCGGACGTTGTTGGCGGGGATTCGCTGATCTGATTGATGGGGTGAATGTGCCGACGCCTTCGCGAGCAGGCTCGCTCCCACAGGGGAACGCATTCCAAACTGTGGGAGCGAGCCTGCTCGCGAAGGGGCCAGACCAAACAATATCAATCAAAAAGTCTGCCCAAGGTTCAGATAAACCGCCTGCTCATCCGCATCATTCAACCCATACGTGAAATTCAACGGCCCCAGCGGCGTGTCAAACCCGATAAACACACTCGCCGCATTGATGTAACCACTGTCGAACTCATTGTCATTGTTCCACGCCCGCCCACGCTCCAGTGAAGCACCGGCGTACAGCGGGAAGTCCAGCGGCAGGTATGAACGCGGTGTCAGGCGGCGGAAATACACGGCACGCATCAGGCTGACGTTCTGCCCGGAAATCGCGTCTTCCCGGAACCCCGACAACTGCCGCGCGCCGCCGAGCAGGAAGCTTGATGTCACCACATTGGCGTCGTCCAGCGTGCGCCCATAACGACCGCCAAGAATCAACGTGTCAGGGCCATGACTCATGGCTTTGTCGATCTTGAAATCCCACTGCCGGTAACGTGTATCCGAGCCCAGACTCGGTTCGAATTGCGTCAGCGTCAGGCTGATGTCCTTGCCTTCGTGAGGGTAGTAAACATTGTCCAGCGAGTCGTACGAGTACTTCAGCGAGTAGAAGCCTTCGTTAAAGCTTTCGCTCGGCAGATCCTGATCACCAATGCGCACATCGGCCTTGCCCCACGCCTCGCCAACACCGAAACGCACTTCGCCGTTGTTGCCGATCTGCCGGCCGAGATTGAGGCCGAAACCGTAGCGCTCGACGCGGTATTGCGCGATCGGATCATTATCGAGAATCGACTCGACGTTCTGCGCTTCGAACGATGCATACGGCGCGACGAAGTAGCGCGAACCGACGTCCAGCGGCTGATAGAACTCGGTGTAAAGCTCTTGTTTGTCGCCGATCTGCGCACGCGTCAGCCATTCCGCGCCGAGGCGGTTGATGCCGTTGACGCGGTAGCTGGCGCCGAGGTTGAAGGCGCTGTCGCCGCGCATGTCGTCCGACAGATTGAGGCCGACGCGCAGGTAATCGGTGCCGCTGCGTTTGCCGCGCGCGCTGATCACCAGGGTGTGATCCGGGCCTTTGTGCACCACGCGGTATTGCACCTGCTCGAAGTAATCGAGGCCGTACAAGGTGCCCATGTCCGAATGCAGTCGGCCCAGATCCAGCGGTTCGCCGATGGGTTGACGGATGTAGTAGCGGATCACGTCATCATCGACTTTCGAATCGTTCTCCACGCGAATGGCGGTGATGACCGGCGTGCGCTGGCCCGGCGAACGGGCGGCGTTGAGTTCGGCGTCCTGGGATTCACTCGGCTTGAGCTGGGCGAGGCGGGCGTCGAGGGCTTTGGTCGCGCGGTAACCGGCGTCGATCATTTCCTGCGCCTTGCCGAAATCGGTGACGCCGAAGGCGGCCAGTGCCGGTTGAATCAAAACGTCATCGGCGTGCAGCGCGGCGAGTTGTTCTTCCGAGTTGCGCCGGGTCATCAGGGTGATCGACTGGTTGAGCACGTCGACCACGGTGGTCAGTTGTTTGCGGTTGCGCAGCGGCGTACCGATGTCGACCACGATGGCGATGTCGACGCCCATTTCCCGCGCCACATCCAGCGGAATGTTGTCGGTCATGCCGCCGTCCACCAGCAACCGGCCATCGAGTTCGACCGGCGCGAACACCGCCGGGATCGACATGCTCGCGCGAATCACCTGCGGCAGATGGCCTTTGCGGAATACCACTTTCTCACCGTTGGCGATGTCGGTGGCCACGGCGCGGAAGGGGATCGGCAGTTTGTCGAAATCGCGGGTATCACTGGTGTGGGCCAACAGGCTTTCCAGCAGCAACGAGAGGTTTTGCCCTTGAATTACACCCAGCGGCAGGCCGAGGCTGCCGTCGTCGCGAAAGCTGAGTTTCTGTTTCACCAGAAAATCGCGGTCATCCTGCTTACGTCGAAACGGCACGTCTTCACGCGGTGGCGCGTCGGACAGCGCGGCTTGCCAGTCGATGTTCAGCGCGAGTTTTTCCAGCTCGTCGATCTTGTAACCCGAGGCGTACAAGCCGCCGACCACCGCACCCATGCTGGTGCCAGCGATCGCATCGATTTTGATGCCTTGCTCTTCCAAAGCCTTGAGCACGCCGATGTGCGCCAGCCCGCGCGCGGCGCCGCCGGACAGCACCAGGCCGATTTTCGGGCGCGGCGCTTCAGTGGCATGGACGAAGAGGGGCAGAAAACCAAGCAGCAGGCAGAACAGCAGACGGCGCATTGTGAGTCTCGGGGCAAGCGGTAAAGCCGGCTATTATAGCGGCGCCCTCTGTCTCAGGAGTTGTCGCGAACATGACTGTCGCAAAAGCAGAAGTTGTCATCACTTATTGCACGCAATGCCAATGGCTGTTGCGCGCCGCGTGGCTGGCGCAGGAGTTGCTCAGCACCTTCGGCGACGACCTCGGCAAAGTCTCGTTGGTGCCGGGCACCGGCGGGGTGTTTCAGATCACCTGCGCTGACGTGCAGATCTGGGAACGCAAGGCCGACGGCGGTTTTCCGGAAGCCAAGGTGCTGAAACAGCGGGTGCGCGATCAGATCGATCCTGACCGCGACCTCGGTCACAACGACCGCACTCAGTGAGACGCGGCCTCGGCGGCGACGGTTTTCTTGTCGGCATTGCCTGACATCCGCGCCGAGACGACGATGGCGACAATGATCAACGCGCCGCCGATCAACATCTTCGGCGTCGGGTTTTCATTGAACAGCAGCCAGGCGACCGTGATGCCGTAGACCGGCTCCATCGCGAACACCACCGCGGCGGTACGCGCCTTGATCACCGCCAGGCTGGCCACGAACAGACTGTGAGCGACGCCGGTGCAGAACACGCCGAGCAGGGCGATCCACAGCCAGTCCAGCGCGCGCACTTCGCTCAGTTGTGGCGCCGCAACCGGCAGCAGACACAGCGCCACCACCACGTTTTGACACAGCGCCGCCTGTACCGCCGGAATGCGTCCGGAGCTGGCGCGGTTGGTCAGCGACAGCAATGAGAACAGCAGCCCCGACAGCACCGACCAGAGCAAGCCAACGGTGGCGCCGCTGCCCAGATCGAAGGCCGGGGTCACCAGAATCAGGCCGACGCTGACCAGCACCACCAGCACAATTTCGTTGGCGCGGATGCGTTCGCGGAAGATCAGCCCTTCAAGAATCACCGTGAATGCCGGGAAACTGGCGAAGCCCAACGTGGCGATGGCCACGCCGGCGACTTTCACCGAAATGAAGAAACTCACCCAATGCCCGGCCAGCAACACGCCGCTGAGGATCAGTCGACGCCAGTCCACGGCCTCGAGTTTTTGCCAGCCCTGCGCACTGGCGAAACGGGCGAAAAACGCCAGAGCGAGCACGGCAAAAGCGGCGCGGCCGAAAACGATCACGGCGGGGGAGGCGGCAGCGAGTTTGCCGAACACACCGGTCAGGCCAAACATCAAAGCACCAATGTGCAGAGCGCCGAGGGCGGTACGCGGGGTCATTGCAATCCTTCTATCTCAAACAAAATCACTGACACAATCTCACTGTAGGAGCTGCCGAAGGCTGCGATCTTTTGATCTTGCTTTTAAAAAACAACATCAAAAGATCGCAGCCTTCGGCAGCTCCTACATTTAAGCGTGTGGAGATCAGTAAGTCTGTCGGCGGACTATCGTCTTTTGTCGCCGGAATCGCGGCGAAGCTGGCCGGGTGATGAGCCGAACTCGCGCAGGACGGCGGCCGAGAAGGCGCTTTGCGAGCTGTAACCGACGCGGCTGGCAATCTCGCCCATCGGCAAAAGCGTGTCGCGCAACATTTGCACCGCCAGATGCAGGCGTCGACTGCGCATGTAATCCATTGGTGTCTGCCCGCATTCCGCCATAAACCGCGCATGCAGCCGCGCACTCGACAGCCCGGCAACCCGCGCCAGATCGGCAACTTGCAGCGGATAAGCCGCGTTCTGCTCGATGTGCGCATCCAGCGCCGCATAAGGCAAACGGCGGGCAGTCAGTTCAGCTGGTTTCGCATGATTGAGGCTGGCCAGCAGCAACACCGAGCCTTGCTGCGCGATCAACGGATCGCTGACCGGGCTGTTCGCCAGCCAACTGACCAACTGGCTCTGCCCGGAATCCAGCGACAGGCGCGCAGGCTGATCGAGCAAGCGGCGGCTGGCCTCGGCATGTTCACCCAACGAATCCACCAGCCATTGCCCGTCAGGAATGTCCATCACCAGGCAACGACTGCCATCGGGACTGCCGCAAGCGTGGTGCGCGCCCGAAGGGATCACCACAAAACTCTGCTGACGCACCTGACTGCCACGGCCCTCGACCTCGAAATCCAGCGCGCCGGACAGCCCGAACACCAGTTGGGCGTGCTCGTGGCTGTGGACGATCAGATCGCGGGTGTACTGACGCAGGGTGAGAATCGGGCGCATAAACAAGTCTCCGGGCAGGTCTGCAGTCTACACCGGCGGGCGCTGTGTGCGCTGTCACACGACTGACTCGCGCCTGTCATGGTCGATTAACCGGATGCGCGCAGAGTGGCGAAAACATCGCAGAGGGTTGCCCATGACCAGCGCCGAGCTCGCCAGACCCAGCCGCAAACAACGGGTGCGAACCCTGTGGATCTCCGACGTGCACTTGGGCACGCGCGATTGCCAGGCCGAGCACTTGTCGACGTTCCTCAAGGGCTATCACGCCGACAAGGTGTATCTGGTTGGCGACATCATCGACGGCTGGAAACTGCGCGGCGGCATGTACTGGCCGCAAGCGCACACCAACGTGATCCGGCGCTTGCTGACCATGAGCAAGCGCGGCACCGAGGTGATCTATGTCACCGGCAATCACGATGAGTTCTTGCGCCGTTACTCGAAGCTGATTCTCGGCAATATTCAGTTGGTCGACGAAGCGGTGCATGTCACGGCTGACGGTCGGCATCTGTTGGTGATTCACGGCGATCAGTTTGATGTGATCACCCGATATCACCGCTGGCTGGCCTTCCTCGGCGATTCGGCCTACGAATTTACCCTGACCCTGAATCGCTGGCTCAACCATTGGCGTGCGCGTTATGGCTACGGTTACTGGTCGCTGTCGGCGTACCTCAAGCACAAGGTGAAGACGGCGGTGAGTTTTATCAGCGACTTCGAAGAAGCCATCGCCCATGAGTGCGTGAAGCGCGGGTTGCACGGGGTGGTCTGCGGGCACATTCACCATGCCGAAATTCGTAAGGTCGGTGAGGTGGATTACCTCAACTGCGGCGATTGGGTGGAGTCGTGTACGGCGCTGATCGAGCATTGGGATGGCACGATCGAGTTGTATCGGCTGGCGGATGCGCAGGCGCGAGAAGCGGAGCTAAAAGCGGCCAAAGTCGCCGAACTCGCTTAAATGCAAAAGATCGCAGCCTTCGGCAGCTCCTACATGAGACCTGTGTAGGAGCTGCCGAAGGCTGCGATCTTTTGATCTTAGGCTGGGCAATGTTCTTCCATCGCCGCCTTGTAAATCGAGTTCTTCGGCTGCGCAAACAAGCGTTCCATCATCGGTTCAAAGAAGCTCAACGGCAGCGTGTCATACGCCGGATCAAACGCCGCCGCATCGTACTTGGCGCAAAACTCGGCCGTCGCCTGATACTGCGGATGCCCGGCGAACTGCTCGCGCAAATGCCGATCCATGCCCAAGTGATGAAAGAAGTAATAACCCTGAAACACCCCATGCTTCTCGACCATCCACAAATTATCGGCACTGACAAACGGCTTGAGAATCGCCGCCGCAATGTCCGGATGGTTGTAAGAACCCAGAGTGTCACCAATGTCATGCAGCAACGCGCAGACCACGTATTCCTCGTCGCGACCATCACGAAAGGCGCGGGTTGCGGTTTGCAGCGAGTGGGTCAGGCGATCCACCGGGAAGCCGCCGAAGTCGCCTTCAAGCAATTTCAGGTGCGCCATGATCCGCGAGGGCAATTGTTTGGCGTAGGCACTGAAGTCCGAGGCGATGATCGCCCAGTCTTCCTGCGTACCGTCCTTCATATGGGTGAAACGGGCATTGGCATTCATCGGCAAACCTCGTGTTTCTTATGGTTTAGAACGCCACGCGACCCAGGATCATGTCGCGGTACATGACGAAATCGCCGAGCAGGCTGTACAGCGGATGCTGGAAAGTCGCTGGCCGGTTCTTCTCGAAAAAGAAATGCCCGATCCAGGCAAAGCTGTACCCCGCCAATGGCACGGCCAATAACAGCAGCCAGGCGCCTTTGGCGATGGTCATCGCCAGAATGAAAATAACCAGCGTCGTGCCGATGAAATGCAGACGCCGGCAGGTGCTGTTGTTGTGCTCACTGAGGTAATACGGATAGAACTCAGCGAAGCTGTTGAATTGCTTGATGTTTTCCACGACCGCGTTCTCTGTGGTTATTGTTCTGGCAACGAGTTGTTCTGCGGGTAGCTTATTTGAGTCTAGAGTGATCATTGGCGTGGGCCAGTGACAATCGGCGCCACTTTAGTATCCTTCGCAAATCAGGCCGTAACATGCGGCCCATCATGTAAAAGAAAAACGCCATGAGCGAACGAACGACTTCTGCAAGCTGGGCGATGGGGATTGTCAAAGCATTGGAGATGGACGGCCTGGATTGCCGGGTTCTGTTCAAGCAACTGGGGCTCGATTACACGGCTCTGGATGATCCGGATGCGCGCTTTCCGCAAGATTCCATGACCCGGTTGTGGCAACGGGCGGTCGAGCTGTCCGGTAATCCGGCGATCGGCCTGAACATGGGCAAAGTGGTGCGACCGGCCTCGTTTCATGTCGCCGGCTATGCGCTGATGTCGAGCAATACCCTCGCCGAAGGCTTTCAGCGGCTGGTGCGTTATCAGCGGATCATCGCCGAAAGTGCCGACCTGAGTTTTCGTCTGCTCGAAGAAGGCTACGCGCTGATTCTGACCGTGCACGGCGATCATCTGCCGCCAACCCGACAGAGCGCCGAAGCCTCTCTGGCCTGCGCGTTGGGCCTGTGCGGCTGGTTGAGCGGGCGTACGCTGCACCCGGTCAAGGTGCTGGTGCAGGGCGCTCAACCCGCCGATCTCGAACCGTATAAACAAGCTTTCCATGCGCCGTTGGTGTTCAACGCGCCATACGATGCGCTGATCTTCGAACGCGCCGACATGGAAGCGCCGCTGCCCACCGCCAACGAGGCGATGGCGCTGCTGCACGATCGTTTTGCCGGGGAATATCTGGCGCGGTTTTCCGAGAGCCGGGTCACGCACAAGGCACGGCAGGTGCTGTGCCGTTTACTCCCGCAAGGCGAGCCGAAGCGCGACACCGTGGCGCAAACTCTGCATTTATCTCAGCGCACGTTGCAGCGGCGCTTGCAGGAGGAGGGCACGAGTTTTCAGCAGTTGCTCGATGACACCCGCCGCGAACTGGCCGAGCAGTATCTGGCGCAACCGAGCATGACCTTGCTGGAAATCGCTTATCTGTTGGGCTTCGCCGACCCGAGCAACTTCTTCCGCGCCTTCCGCCGCTGGTTCGACACCACGCCCGGCGATTACCGGGCGCGGCTGTTGCAGGCGCCGAACGCGGTCAATGACGCCAAAATGCCGGAATACACAGCACAAACACAGTAATGATCTCGAGTCGGCCGAGCAGCATGCCGAACGACAGAATCCACTTCGCCGCATCCGGCAGGGTGGCGAAGTTGCCCGCCGGGCCAATGGTTTCGCCCAGGCCCGGGCCAACGCCGGACACGGTGCTGGCAGCGCCGGTCAGCGCGGTCATCCAGTCGACGCCAAGCAGCGACAGCAGCAGGGCGATCACGCAGATGGTGATGGCGAAAAAGAACGAAAAGGTCAGAATCGAACGCACGATCTCTTCGTCGAGACGGTGACCGTTGTACTTCTGCTTGATCACCGCGCGTGGATGAATCAACTGATTAAGGTTGGCCTTGAGCAGGATGTAGGCGACCTGGAAACGGAAAATCTTGATCCCGCCCGCGGTCGAGCCGGAGCAGCCGCCGACAAAGCCCAGATAGAAAAACAGCATCAGCGAGAAGTTGCCCCACAGGCTGTAATCGCCGAGGGCGAAACCGGTGGTGGTGACCACCGAGGTCACGTTCAACGCCACGTGTCGCAGCGCATCCAGCCAATGCAGGTTGGTCGTCCACCAATACCAGGTGCCGAGCACCAGCCAGGTCACCAGCAACATCCCCAGCAAACCCTGTACCTGCTGATCGCGGATCAACGCCTTGCGGTTGCCGCGCATGGTCGCCACGTACAGGGTGAACGGCAGGCTGCCGAGAATCATGATCACCACCGCAACCCAGTGCACCGCCGGTTGCGTCCACTTGGCCAGCGACTGGTCGGAGGTCGAGAAACCGCCGGTGGAAATCGCCGACATCGCGTGATTGATCGCATCGAACGGGCTCATCCCGGCCCACCAGAACGCGAGGCTGCCGACAATGGTGATGCCGACGTACGCCGCCACGATCAGGCGCGCCACCATGTGCGAGCGCGGCATGACCTTTTCCGAACGGTCGGACGATTCGGTCTGGAACAGGCGCATGCCACCGATGCGCAACAGCGGCAGAATTGCCACCGCCATACCGATAAAGCCGATGCCGCCGATCCAGTGCAGCAACGAGCGCCACATCAGGATGCCGGGGGACATGTCGTCGAGATGATTGAGCACGGTCGAACCGGTGGCGGTGATCCCGGACATGCTCTCGAAGAACGAGTCGGTGTAACTGATGTGCTGGGTCAGCAGAAACGGCAGCGCGGCGAAAATGCACACCACCAGCCAGCTGCTGACGGTGAGCAAATACATGTCACGCGGGCGCAAGTGAATGTGTTCGGGCCGGCCCGGAATCACCAGCGCGAGGCCGGCGACGAAGGTGATCATGCTCGCCCAGAGGAACGACGGCAGATCGCTGGTGCGCTCGAAAATCACCAGGGTGGCCATGGGCACGACCATGGCGACAGCCAGCGTGATCAGGAAGATGCCGATGATGAAACCAATGATCCGTAAGGTCGGCAACGCCATGAAGTCCGCTCGGGCTGTGGTGGGGAGGGCGCCATTCTACCTGCGGGGCAGGGCATGTAAACCGGCATCCTGTTGGCAGTTACAGCTAGAATAGCCGCACATATTTTTCAGGAGGTGGCCGATGCAGGCTCTCGACGCGTTGCTCAACCGTGTTTCCGTTCCACGACTGGTCGAACCGGCCCCTACTGCCGAACAGCGCGAAGCCTTGTTTGGCGCAGCCTTGCGTGCGCCGGATCACGGGCATTTGCAGCCGTATCGCTTCCTGACCGTCGAAGGCGCGGCGCGCGAGCAAATGGGCGAGTTATTGGCCGAAGCGGCGCAGCAGCAGGCAGGCGAAGTCACTGAAGCGATGATCGACAAGGCCCGCAACGGCCCGCTGCGAGCGCCGTTGGTGGTTGTGGTCATCGCTAAATTGCAGGAACACGTGAAGTATCCGAAAGCTGAGCAATTGCTCGCAGCCGGGTGTGCGGCGCACGGGATTTTGCTGGCGGCGTATGCGCAGGGGATTGGCGCGGTTTGGCGTACCGGGGATTTGGCGTATTCCCGGCACGTGGCGCAGGGTTTGGGCTTGGCGGAAGGTGAAGAAGTGATCGCATTCCTTTACCTCGGCACGCCGCAGAAAGAACCGCGTGTGGCGGAGAAGGTTGACCTGGCCGAGTTCGTCAGCGCCTGGCCCGGACAGGCGTAAAGCGAAGAGCCCCTCACCCTAGCCCTCTCCCGGAGGGAGAGGGGACTGATTGGGGGATGCTGTAGAGGTGCGCCGACCTGAAAGTGCTCGGCTGAGTCCGGAGTTGATTACGGTTCAGAATCCATATTCAACACAGTGTTTCAGGTCGATGCATGACACAAGACACCGCGGTCGGCCCCCTCTCCCTCCGGGAGAGGGCTGGGGTGAGGGTAGCTTTTAGGCTCTTAAAGTTGCACCACCGCGCCCGGCACCAGCGGCAATTCCAGACTGGCAATAAACCCGCCCTGCGGATGATTGGCCAACGTCAGACTCCCGCCATGCCGCTCCGCCGCCCGCCGCGCAATCGCCAGGCCCAAACCATGTCCCGCCGCCGTCTGTCCCGGCGCGCGATAGAACGGTTCACCCAACTGACTCAAATGTTCGGCCTGCACCCCCGGCCCATGGTCGCGCACGCTGACGACAATTTTTTCGCCCTGACGCGAGGCCTGCATTTCAATCGCCTGACCCTCGGGGTTGAAGCGCTGAGCATTACGCAGAAGATTATCGACGGCCCGCTCAATCATCGTCGGCCAACCTTTAAGTTGCAGATTCGGTTCAACGTCCAGACTTACTGTCTGCTCGGGCGAACCGAGTTTCGCGTCTTTCTGCAAAGTGCCGAGCAGTGAATTCAAATCCACGTCTTCCGCACTGGCGTTATCCGCATCGACCCGCGCCAACACCAGAATCTCGCTGATCAAGGCTTCGAGGCGATCGCACTCGCGGGTCAGGCGTGGCCAGAGTTTTTCGCGCTCTTCAGGGTTGGCCCGTTCGGCCAGCGCCAAGGCAATGCGCAGCCGCGCCAGTGGTGAACGTAATTCGTGGGAAACGTCGCGCAGCAACTGGCGTTGACTGCCGATCAGGCTTTGCAGACGCGCACCCATGCGGTTGAAGTCGGTGGCGAGCACGCCGAATTCGTCGCGGCGGTTGGCCAGTTTGGCCAGGCTGTTTTGCTGATAGGTGGTCTGCCCCAGATCATGCACCGCGCCGCGTAATCGACTGAGCGGGCGGGTGATGGAGAAAGTTACCAGTAAGCTGAACAGGGTCAGTACGACCAGCGCGATGCCCAACGCACTCAGCGGCCAAAGCAGGCTTTCGCGGTGCCAGGCGTCGAGTTCCGGGTGTGGGATGCGGTAGATGAACAGGTAGGTGTCGCCGGTTTTCTCACTGGTGAATTCGTCAGTGAGGCGGCGCCATGGCAGGCGGCGGTCATCGTTGTTCTGCCGGGCTTCGAACGCGGCGGCGCGGCGCGGGAAGGTGCCGCGTACGACCGGATCGCCGGATTCGTTCAGCACCTGGACGTCGATGTGATATTGACGTTTGCGTTGTTCGAGGATGTCCTGAGCGGCTTCCTCGCCCTGGGCTTCGTAGGTTTGCGTCCAGTCGCCGGCCAAGGTGTTGAGGCCCGGATGGCGGCTGAGGATCCACGCGTCCTGATTGAGCATATGCCCGAGCAGAATCGACAACCCGGCCACCAATGCGATGGCCAGCCAGAAGCTCGCGAGAATACGCCAGAACAATGAACGCACAGAAAATCCTCAATCAAACATAAACCACTGTAGGAGCTGCGGCACGCTGCGATCTGATCGTTCCCATGCTCTGCGTGGGAATGCAGTCGGGGACGCTCTGCGTCCCACAGTCAAAAGATCGCAGCGTGCCGCAGCTCCTACAGGGGCAAGTGCAAAAAGGCCCAACGGGGTTAGCCGTTGGGCCATGGTCAGAACATTATTGCGCTTTTTGCGGCTGTTGCGCTTTCCACGCCTTGAACTCGGCCCATTCGGCGCGGCGTTCAGCCTGTTTTTTCTGGATCTCGTCGAATTTCTTCTGTTGATCCGGCTTCAGCACCGCACGAACATCGGCCTCGCCTTTCTTGTGGTTGGCGGCCATCTCGTCTTTCAGGGCTTTCTGATCCGCTGGCGAGAGTTTTTCCAGGTACTTGTCGACCACTTGCTTACGCTCGTGCATCTGCTCGCCCATGATCTTGCGGATCTGCTCGCGTTGTTCGCGGGACAGGTCGAGTTGGCTGTACGGGCCCTTGCCGTGCATGCCGTGCATCTGACCGCCGTGGCGTGGGCCGTCGAGCGGGCCACCCATCGGGCCGCCATCTTGCGGCATGGCCATGGCAACGGTTGGCAGAGCGGCAGCGAACATCAGAGCGATAAGAGTCTTGCGCATGGTGAATCTCCTTGTCTCGTTCCCGGTACGTTCCGGATGAGTTCAGATTACGGAGATCAAGGTCAGCGGCGGTCAGCGCTACGTAAAGCTTGGGTAAAGACGTTTCGTCATCAGCCTTACACATACCCCTGTAGGAGCTGCGGCACGCTGCGATCTTTTGACTGTGGGACGCAGAGCGTCTCCGGCTGCATTCCCACGCAGAGCGTGGGAACGATCAGAAAAACAAGATCAAAAGATCGCAGCCTTCGGCAGCTCCTACAGGGGGCGATTTATCGTCATCCCCGTGCGGGACGGGTGTAATTCAGAGGCTGTAGTAGTAACCCCGGCTGCGCAGGGCGACGATGCGTGGGCGGCCGTCGGGGTGGGGGCCGATCTTTTTGCGCAGGTTGCTGACGTGCATGTCGAGGCTGCGGTCGTACAGGGTCAGTTTGCGGCCGAGGGCGATCTGCGCCAGTTCCTGCTTGTCCAGTGGTTCGCCGGGCTGCTTGAGCAGGGCTTCGAGCAAACGACTTTCGGAAACAGTGAGGGTCAGTTCTTTCTCGTCGATGCTGACCACACCGCGCACCGGGCTGAAACTCAGGTCGCCCAGCTCCAGTTGCGTCGAAACGGCGGCCGGGTGACTGCGGCGCAATACGGCGCGCAGGCGCGCGGTCAGTTCGCGCGGGTCGCACGGTTTGGCCAGATAATCGTCGGCGCCGAGTTCCAGGCCGAGGATACGATCCAGTGGCTCGCCACGGGCCGACAACATCAACACCGGCAGATCAGCATGATCGTTGCGCAACTGCTTGAGCAGTTCCAGACCGCTGCCGTCGGGCAGCATCACGTCCAGCACCACCGCCGCCGGAGCGGTTTCGGCCAACGCTTTACGGGCGCTCTGGCCATCGTGGCAGGCGCGCACCTGGAAGCCTTCCTGGCTTAACCAGCTACTCAGGAGTTCGCACAACTCCTGGTCATCATCAATCAGTAACAGCTCGCTCATGACTCACTCAATTTAGCCATTGCCGACGTTTTCGGCTTGCTCCACTGGCAAAGATACCGCAGAGCAGCGCCAATAGCGCTACCCCGGCTCCCGTGACGAACCACTGCTGTTGATCGGTCAACAAACGCGGGAGCGGGCTGGCCTGTGCTTCCTTGAGTTGCAGCTTGAGGCGCTGGTTCTCCTGGCGCAACCGGGCGAGCTGAGCGCTTTCGCGTTCGTTGTCGACATTTTGCAGTTGTTTGTTCAGTTCTTCTCGCTGCTGCTCGCTGGCCTTGAGGCGTTGCTGCAACTCGGTGATCTGGCTGCCGGCGCTTAATGACAATGGCGTGGAATTGCCGCCTTCGGCGTTTTCCTCACCATGGGCGGGCGCCATGATCGACAGCGTGATCAACATCAGACACAACGAACCCTTGCGCATCGCAACACCTGCTTCCCAATGGATAGTGGGCAGGTTGTCGGCAGACGAACGAGAATAATGAGCGATTGAGAGCTGCAAGAATCAGGAAGGTTCATTGCGCCGGAGCGGACTTGCATTGGGTATAGGTGGTTTTTTGGTGCGGGTGGCTTTGTGGTGCAAGGGAGTTGATGGTGCAGGTGACTTTGTGGCGAGGGGATTTATCCCCGATGGGCTGCGAAGCAGTCCTGAAAAAGGAGTATGCGGTGTGTCAGGCACACCACATCGAATGGCTTTTGGGGCGGCTTCGCCACCCATCGGGGATAAATCCCCTCACCACAGGAATCCCCTTTGTCTCAGTAATCCTGTAAGGCCCTGTCTTCAGCGTTAAGGCAGGACTTGTTTGAATGGCTTCACGACCACATTGGCATACACACCCGCCGCAATATACGGATCAGCATCAGCCCATGCCTGCGCAGCGCTTAGGGAGTCGAACTCGGCGACGATCAGGCTGCCGGTGAAACCCGCGGCGCCCGGATCATTGCTGTCGACCGCCGGGTGTGGGCCGGCCAATACGATGCGGCCTTCGCCCTTGAGCGCTTGCAGGCGTTCCAGATGCGCAGGGCGCGCGGCCAGGCGGGCTTCCAGCGAGTTGGCGACGTCGGTGGCAATGATTGCGTAGAGCATGTCAGTCCTCGGTTTTTGGTGTTGTTGGGGTATCGGCATCGTGCAGGTGGCGCGACAGGTAAATGCCCTGTGCGACCAGGAACACCAGGGTCATGCCCAGGCTGCCGAACACCTTGAAGTCCACCCAGTAGCTCTGGAAGGTGAAGGCGACGAACAGGTTGGCGGCCCCGCAGAACAGGAAAAAGGCGATCCAGGCGATGTTCAGGCGCGTCCAGACCGGATCCGGCAGGGTCAGCGCGTGGCCCATGATCCGTTTGATCAGCAGGCGGTCGCCGATGAAGTGGCTGCCGATGAACGCGACGGCAAACAGCCAGTTGACCACCGGGGCTTTCCACTTGAGGAAGGTTTCGCTGTGGAAGGCCAGTGTCAGGCTGCCGAACACCAGACACGCGATCAGGGTCAGCCATTGGCTCTTTTCCAGCTTGCGCTGTTTGATGAAAAGCGCGCCGTACACCACCAGGGAGCTGATGATCAGCATCGCGGTGGCGCTGTAAATACCGCCTACAGTGACTTCATGGCCCGCGACATCGACCACCCGTGGATCAAGTTTGTAAACGATGAAAAACAGCAGAAGCGGGATGAAATCGATGAATTGTTTCACAGTGAGAGCCAGAAGCTGGATGTGGCGGCATAATAACAAACATATGGGCGCGCGATAGCGCCAGCTGATTTGAGGTTACAACTCCCCGTGAATGTTGATTTGCACTGCCATAGCACGGCCTCCGATGGCGCCCTGGCGCCTGCGGTTCTGGTTGCGCGTGCGTTCGAAAACGGCGTGCGAGTCCTGTCGTTGACCGACCACGACACCCTCGAAGGCCTCGCCGAAGCGCGCACGGCCGCCAACGAATTGGGCATGCAACTGGTCAACGGCGTCGAATTGTCCTGCACCTGGGGCGGCGCGACCATCCATGTGCTGGGCTACGGATTCGACGTCAACGCCGCGCCGTTGGTCGAGGCAATCGCCAAATTGCACGATGGCCGCTGGCTGCGGTCGGAAGAAATAAGCCGCAAGCTCGCCCTCAAGGGCATGCCCGGGGCCCTCGACGGCGCGCGGAAAATCCAGCAGGAGCTGGGCGACAGCGGCAACGCCCCGGCCCGTCCGCATTTCGCCGACTGGATGGTCCGCGAAGGTTTCGTCAAGGATCGCGCCGAGGCATTCCGCAAATGGCTCGGTGCCGGCAAGCTGGGCGACGTCAAGCTGCACTGGCCGACGCTGGAAGACACCGTGGGTACGCTGCGCGCCGCCAATGCCTGGGTCAGTCTGGCGCATCCGTGGCACTACGATTTCACCCGCAGCAAGCGCCGAAAGCTGATTGCCGACTATATTCAAGCAGGCGGGCATGCAATCGAGGTGGTCAATGGCCATCAGCCTGCGGAACAGGTGGGCAGCCTGGCAATCCTTGCCCGTGAGTTCGGTCTGCTGGTCAGCGCCGGCAGTGACTTCCATGGCCCTGGCGGCTGGTCCGAGATCGGCCAGTACCGGCCGGTTCCCGAGGACCTTCCACCCCTGTGGTGTCGGTTCAAACATGACACAGATATTGCCGCCGTCTGAACAGGTAGAGAATGTGAGTCAATTTTTCCAGATTCATCCGGAAAACCCGCAAGCGCGCCTGATCAAACAGGCGGTCGAGATCATCCGCAAGGGCGGGGTAGTGGTGTATCCCACGGACTCTTCCTACGCGATCGGTTGCCAAATCGGCGACAAGACTGCCATCGAGCGCGTGCGACGCCTGCGTCAGCTCGATGAAAAGCACAACTTCGCGCTGATTTGCAGCGACCTGTCGCAACTGGGCAATTACGCCAAGATCGACACCGGCACCTTCCGCATTCTCAAGGCGCACCTGCCGGGGCCTTACACTTTTATTCTCAACGCCACCCGCGAAGTGCCGCGCCTGTTGCTCCACCCGAAGAAGCGCACCATCGGCCTGCGCGTGCCGAGCCATCCGATTGCGCTGGCGCTGCTGGCCGAACTGGGCGAGCCGCTGATGAGCGTGACCCTGATCATGCCTGGCGATGAAGACCCGCTCAGCGATCCGTACGAAATGCGTCAGTTGCTCGAACACCAGGTGGACTTGATCGTGGATGGCGGTTTCGGCGGCATCAAGGCCTCCACCGTGATCGACCTGACCGGCGACGACCCGGAAGTGGTGCGCGTCGGTTGCGGCGATCCGACGCCATTCATGGTCGAGGCCTGAATGTCCGCAGTGGAAACCGTTGTCGATCCCCAGGCCGATGCTCAGCAGGAACTGCCGTTTGCCATGGTCTATGGCCAGGCGGTCATGGAAATGCCGCTCGACCTGTACATCCCGCCGGATGCGCTCGAGGTCTTTCTCGAGGCATTCGAAGGCCCGCTCGACCTGCTGCTGTACCTGATCCGCAAACAAAACATCAACATCCTCGACATCCCGGTGGCGGAAATCACCCGGCAGTACATGGGTTACGTCGAGTTGATGCAGTCAGTGCGCCTGGAACTCGCCGCCGAGTATCTGGTGATGGCGGCGATGCTCGCCGAGATCAAGTCGCGCATGCTCCTGCCGCGCGCCGAAACTGTCGAAGATGAAGAAGACGACCCGCGCGCCGAACTGATCCGCCGTTTGCAGGAATACGAGCGTTTCAAGGCTGCCGCCGAAGGCATCGACAACCTCAGCCGCGTCGGCCGCGACGTGGTCGTGCCCAAGCTCGATGCCCCGGAAGCCCGCGCGCGCAAGCTGTTGCCGGATGTAGCGCTGGAAGAAATTTTGATGTGCATGGCCGAAGTGCTACGCCGTGGCGATATGTTTGAAAGCCACCAGGTCAGTCGTGAAGCACTGTCCACCCGCGAACGCATGAGCGATGTGCTGGAACGCCTCAAGGGCGGCGGTTTTGTGCCGTTTGTCGAGCTGTTCACTGCCGAAGAGGGCAGGCTAGGTGTGGTGGTGACCTTTATGGCGATCCTTGAACTGGTCAAGGAATCCTTGGTCGAGCTGGTGCAGAATGAGCCGTTCGCCGCGATCCACGTGCGAGCCCGAGCCGAATAACGAGTCGAAACATGAACCTGACTGAACCCCGCGAGCTGGCACCCCTGCTTGAAGCCTTTCTGTTGGCCTCGGGAAAGCCGCAATCCCTTGAGCGTCTTTTTGAACTGTTCGAAGAGGGCGAACGGCCTGAGCCTGCAGTCTTCAAGAAAGCCCTGACCCTGCTCGGCAAGTCCTGCGAGGGCCGTGCGTTCGAGCTCAAGGAAGTCTCGTCGGGCTATCGCCTGCAGATTCGCGAGAAGTTTTCGCCGTGGGTTGGCCGACTCTGGGAGGAGCGCCCGCAGCGTTATTCCCGTGCCTTGCTGGAAACCATCGCGCTGATCGCCTATCGCCAGCCAATCACCCGTGGCGAGATCGAAGACGTGCGCGGTGTGGCGGTGAACAGCAACATCGTCAAAACCTTGCTGGAGCGCGAGTGGATTCGTGTCGTCGGCTACCGCGACGTGCCGGGCAAACCGGCGATGTTCGCCACCACCAAGATGTTTCTCGATCACTTCAACCTGAAGAACCTCGAAGACCTGCCGCCACTGGCCGAACTGCGCGAAATGGAAACTGATCCGGTGCTCGATTTCGACGACGCGCCGGTGCCGCAGAGTCTGCAGGAACTGGCCGACGCCAGTGCCGAGCCGGAGGAAGAGAAGGAAGAAACCAGTTTCCACACCTTGCTGCTGGAGCTGGACAGCATGGAGGAGGGGATCAAGACCGACTTCGACGATTTGCTGCGGGATGCGGCGCACGGTGAGGCGCCGACGTCCGAGCCTGAAGTCGAGGCTGAGCCTGAGCCTGAGCCTGAGCCCGTCATTGAAGTTGAACTTGAAGCTGAGCCAGAAGCCGAACCGGAAGAGGACATTCTCGGCGTCGCCGAAGCGCGCGAAAAGCTGTTGGCCGCTGTCGCCGCCCTCGAACAACCCGCGCCAGAGCCTGAGCTAAGCGAAGAAGAAGCCGAAGCCCGCGCACTGGCCGAAGCCATCGAAGCCGAACGCCGCGAGTTCGAAGACTGAGGGGCGCCGAAAAGATCGCAGCCTTCGGCAGCTCCTACAGGGACCGCATTCCAATGTAGGAGATGCCGAAGGCTGCGATCTTTTGATCTCCCAAAGGTACCCAAATGAGTTCGACAAAAGACCCCTGCATCAGCCTCTGCAAATTCAGCGATGACATCTGCCTCGGCTGCGGCCGCAGCAAGCGTGAGATCAAAGCCTGGAAGAAACTCGACAAGGACGACAAGCGCACGGTGCTTGCCGAAGCCGCGCTGCGCCTGATCAAACTCGGTGGCGCCGGTCGGCGGAAAAAGAAATAACTGTCCATTGATCAGCTAGTCTCTGATGCGCGACGGCGCACATCCGCGTATGATTCGCGACCCTTCGCCGATCCCTTCGGCCGAGAACCCAGATTTCAATGCTTCAGGCCCCCAATTCAGAGCGCCTGAACAGACCACACCGGGAGGTGCCCAGATGAGTATCAAAGATCAGCAAGACGACCAGCCAATCGGCCCAGCAGGCGAAAAACTGCAGAAAGTCCTCGCCCGTATCGGCGTCGGCTCGCGCCGTGACGTGGAATCCTGGATCAGCCAGGGCCGGATCAAGGTCAATGGCAAAGACGCCACCCTCGGTCTGCGTGTCGATCTGCACGACGCCATCACTATTGATGGCAAGGTGATCAAGCGCGAAGAAGCGGCCGAATCGGTACGCCGCGTGATCATGTACAACAAACCCGACGGCGAGATCTGCACCCGTGACGACCCGGAAGGCCGTCCGACCGTGTTCGACAAGCTGCCGCGTCCGAAAGAAGGGCGCTGGATCAACATCGGTCGTCTCGACATCAACACCACCGGTTTGCTGATGTTCACCACCGACGGTGAGCTGGCCAACCGCCTGATGCACCCGTCCTACGAGATGGACCGTGAGTACGCCGTGCGTGTACGCGGTGAAGTCGACGACGAGATGATCGAGCGTCTGAAGGCTGGCGTGGTGCTGGAAGACGGCCCGGCCAAGTTCACCGACATCAAGCAGGCGCCAGGTGGCGAAGGCTTCAACCACTGGTACCACTGCGTGGTGATGGAAGGTCGTAACCGTGAGGTTCGTCGTCTGTGGGAATCCCAGGGTCTGGTGGTCAGCCGTCTGAAGCGCGTGCGTTTCGGCCCGGTGTTCCTCAACTCCGACCTGCCGATGGGCCGCTGGCGCGAAATGAGCCAGTACGAAGTCGACATCCTCAGTGCTGAAGTCGGCCTGACGCCAGTGGCGATGCCGCAACTGAACGCCAAGAGCAAAGACAAGCTTGAGCGTATGCAGCGTAAATCGTCGCGTCCGATGGGCAAGACCGAGCGCGTACGTACCCTGCGTCCAGCCGCTGGCGCACCGACCGGCCCACGCCCAAGCCGTGAGCCGCAGATCGAAGGCGAGCGTCCAGCCCGCAAGCCGGTTGCCCGTGACGGCGAGCGCGCTCCGCGTCCGGCCAACGGTCGCACTGAACGTGGCGAGCGTGGCGCGCCTGCCGGTCGCGGTACGCCAGTGGCGGATCGTCCAGCAGACACCACCAACAAGCGTCCGGCTAAACCGACGTCGAAGCGTCCGGGGATCAAGCTGGTTGATGGCGACAAGCCGTCGGGCAAGCGCCGCGGTGCGCCGGCCGGTTCCGGTCAGCGTCCGGGGTTTGGTCGTCGCAAGCCTGAATAAGGCGGCTGTGAGCCTCTAGCGGCAAGCTTCAAGCTTCAAGCTCGAGCAAAAACGCCAACCGCAGGGTTGGCGTTTTTTTTCGTCTGAAGAAAGGTGTTCGGTGTCTGATCGGGCCTCTTCGCGAGCAAGCCCGCTCCCACATTTGGAATGCGATCCCCTGTGGGAGCGGGCTTGCTCGCGAAAGGGCCGGTGGTCTCAACAAATTAATTCCTGGCTAAAACACCGATGACCGTCAACCAACAGACGTCCTACAGAAAATTCTGAAATGGAAACTCTGCGTTACGACTCGTAAAGAAATGTTTACGAAAAATCCGCTAAATCCCCGTGAATGGCAGGTTCCCGCGTGGGTGTAAGGAAAAGCTTCCGAAGCCCAATGGGCCGAGCCCGACGTAAGGCTCTGGGCCGCTTGTTTCAGCGACGTTTGCAGGGTGAGATGCGCCCCATGCCTGCCGTGCAGGTGCATAACAACAAGGAGGCGCAATGAACGCCGTGACTGATTTCCACTTCTCTCCGTGGGACGGTTTTTTCCTCGTCCACGTCGATGGCCCGCAAAGGCCTGACTCAAATTTTGCAGCCGTTCGAGCCTCTCGAAACGGACACACGCAATCCCGGCAACCGACACGCTGATCCAGCGGGGTCTGGCAGCAGGGGGTTAGCGGTGTACAATGCGCCGCGTTTTAACTGTGACCCTCTGCGTAATCGCGCAAAACTCAAGGCTACCCGCCTTGTTCACTCCGTCGCGCCACAAGCGTTTCGGGTTCGATTTCGTCACAGATAAAAACAAACAGGTGACGCATGACCGTTGTAATTGAGCTGAACTCCTGGTGCCTGCGCTGGGGTTTGATCGGGGCTGCTTGAAATCGCAACCTTGCAGCAACGTCTACTGAACATCATCAAACCTTGCGTGAGACCTTTTTCATGAGTGGACAACCCTCGCAATCAGGCGAGCTGAAACGCGGCCTGAAAAATCGCCACATTCAACTGATCGCCCTCGGTGGCGCGATCGGTACCGGATTGTTCCTCGGCTCGGCCGGGGTACTGAAATCCGCCGGCCCGTCGATGATCCTCGGCTACGCCATCTGCGGCTTCATCGCCTTCATGATCATGCGCCAGTTGGGTGAAATGATCGTCGAGGAGCCGGTGGCCGGTTCCTTCAGCCACTTTGCGCACAAGTACTGGGGCGGCTTTGCCGGTTTCCTGTCGGGCTGGAACTGCTGGATTTTGTACATTCTGGTGGGCATGTCGGAGCTGACCGCGGTCGGCAAGTACATCCACTACTGGGCGCCGGACATTCCGACCTGGGCCTCTGCGGCAGCCTTCTTCGTGCTGATCAACGCGATCAACCTGGCCAACGTCAAAGTCTTCGGTGAAGCCGAATTCTGGTTCGCGATCATCAAGGTTGTGGCGATCGTCGGCATGATTGCGCTCGGCAGCTACCTGCTGGTCAGCGGCAACGGCGGCCCGCAAGCGTCGGTCACCAACCTATGGTCGCACGGCGGGTTCTTTCCGAACGGCGTCAGCGGTCTGGTGATGGCCATGGCGATCATCATGTTCTCCTTCGGCGGTCTGGAAATGCTCGGTTTCACCGCAGCAGAAGCCGACAAGCCGAAAACCGTGATCCCGAAAGCGATCAATCAGGTCATCTACCGCATCCTGATTTTCTACATCGGCGCACTGGTCATCCTGCTGTCGCTGACCCCTTGGGACAGCCTGCTGGAAACCCTCAACGCGTCCGGCGATTCCTACAGCGGCAGCCCGTTCGTGCAAGTGTTCTCGATGCTAGGCAGCAGCACCGCCGCGCACATTCTCAACTTCGTGGTACTGACCGCGGCGCTGTCGGTGTACAACAGCGGCACTTACTGCAATAGCCGCATGTTGCTGGGCATGGCTGAGCAGGGCGATGCGCCGAAAGGCCTGGCGAAGATCGACAAGCGCGGCGTGCCAGTACGTTCGATTCTGGCCTCGGCAGCGGTGACGGTGATCGCGGTGTTGCTCAACTACCTGATCCCGCACAGCGCGCTGGAACTGCTGATGTCGCTGGTGGTTGCGACGTTGGTGATCAACTGGGCGATGATCAGCTTTTCGCACTTCAAGTTCCGTCAACACATGAACAAGACGCAGCAGACGCCGCTGTTCAAGGCGCTGTGGTACCCGTACGGCAACTATGTCTGCCTGGCGTTCGTGGTGTTCATCCTTGGCGTGATGCTGCTGATCCCGGGGATTCAGATCTCGGTGTACGCGATTCCGGTGTGGGTGGTGTTCATGTGGGTCTGCTACGTGATCAAGAACAAGCGCAGTGCTCAAGCTGCGGTGCCTGCGACCGCGAAGTAATCGCGTGAGCAGAAACAACAAACCCGGCCACAGTGCCGGGTTTGTCATTTCTGCACATTTTCCCCCTGTAGGAGCTGCCGCAGGCTGCGATCTTTTGATCTTGCTTGTTAAAAGATCAAAAGATCGCAGCCTGCGGCAGCTCCTACAGGGTTCATGGCGTATCCTGCACGCTCTGAATACGGACGCTTTTCCATGCTGGTGATTTCCAACAATGTGCATCTGCCGGATGCTGAGATCGAATTGACCGCCATCCGCGCGCAAGGCGCGGGTGGGCAGAACGTCAACAAGGTCTCCAGCGCCATGCACCTGCGCTTCGACATCCCGGCCTCGTCCTTGCCCGAGTTCTACAAGGAGCGGCTGCTGGCGCTGCGCGACAGTCGCATCACCAGCGATGGCGTGTTGATCATCAAAGCGCAGCAATACCGCACGCAGGAAGCCAACCGCGCCGATGCACTGGAACGGCTGGTCGAGCTGATCCTCAGCGCCACCAAAGTCGAAAAGAAACGCCGTCCGACCAAGCCGACCCTCGGTTCAAAGAAGCGTCGGCTCGAATCGAAAACCAAGCGCGGCAGCATCAAGGCCGGGCGCGGCAAGGTGGATTTTTAGTCTTCGCGGTACTTGGCGGTGTGCTTGTACAGATAGACGCTTAGCGCCAAACCGCTCAACGCGGCAAGAGCGGCGAAGAGGAAGATCGAGGCAAATCCGAATCCCGCCGCAATCGCGCCGGCCAATGGCCCGGTGATCCCCAGCGACAAATCGATGAACAGCGAATAAGCCCCGACCGCCGCGCCACGGCTGGACGCCGGCACCAGATTCACTGCCTCTACGCCCAACGCCGGGAATACCAGCGAGAAGCCGAAACCGCTCAACGCCGCACCGGCCAATGCCCAGTGTGCGTCCGGCGCCAGCCACAACAACAGCAAGCCCAGCGTTTCCACCGACAGGCAGGCAATCGCCACGCGGAAGCCGCCGAGGCGGTTGATCAGGTTGCCGAACAGCAGCCGCGCACCGATGAAACTCGCGCCGAACAGGCTCAAGCACAGCACCGCGTTTTCCCAGTGCTGAGTCGCGTAATAGAGTGTGATGAAGGTGGCGATGGTGCCGAAACCGATCGAGCCCAGCGCGAGGCCGCAGCCGTGGGGAAATACTTTACCGAGCACATGCATGAACGGCAGGCGTTCGCCGGCGACAATCGGTGCGGCGGTTTTCGGCCATGCCAGCGCCAAGCCGAGAATGGCCAGCAAGATGATGCTGACGCCCATGCTCCACAGCCCTAGCTCCCCAACCAGCCACACGCCGAACGGTGCGCCGATCGCCAGTGCGCCATAACTGGCGATGCCGTTCCAGGAAATGACCTTGGCGGTGTTGGCCGCACCCACGCGGCCGATGCCCCAGCCAATCGAACCGGAACCGACGAGACTCTCGGCGCTGCCCAGCACCAGTCGACCGATCAACAAGCTGATCAAACTGAGCATCGGCATGTTCGGTGTCCACGCCGAAATCAGCATGAACACGCCGCTCAAGCCACAACCGGCCAGGCCAATCATCACCGCGCGTTTGCTGCCCTTGTTGTCGATGATCTTGCCCGCGTACGGACGGCTGAGCAGGGTGGCGAGGTATTGCACGCTGATTACCAGCCCAGCGATTACTGCGCCGAAACCCAGATCGCTGTGGACGTAACCCGGCAGCACCGCCAACGGAATGCCGATGTTGAGGTAACCGATAAAGGTGAACAGGACGATGGAAACGACTTGCAGCGTAACCGCCAGGGGGCGCTGGGGCTCGGACATAGAGGACGACATGGGTAAAGATCCACGGGAGCGGCAGATTAGATAGGCTGCTTATGATACCGGCGTGGAGGAATCTGGGGCGGGGAAAAGTAAAACTATTTGCCGGATGGCAGATTCACGGCTTGGCCGGCGCAACCAGTTGCGTGGTGACGAGTGCGGCAAGGGCGTTTTCTTCAGTGCCGAAACGGGCGAGGAGGGCTGCCTGTTTTTCGGGGGAGAGACGGTTCCAGATATCGATCATCTTCTCGGTGGCGCCGATCAGTACGGCAGCTTGGCTTTCGGAGAATTCGTCGGTCATGGCGGGCTCGGGGTTCAGGCAGTGTGGAAAGCGCATGTTAGCGCTTTCCACACGGTCTGTACGACGGGTCTTACTCTTCGTTGTCGGCCGGTCGGCTCTCAACGGCTTCTTTCGGCTCGGGCTGTTGGGCGCCGGCTTGTTGCGTGGTCGTCTGCTCAGGTACGTGCAGGCTTGGGAAGGGGAGATTAGGAATCTCGTGCATGGTTGCGCTCCTCGCTAAGTCTGTTGATAGATCTGGTAGATCCGCGCTTTTACAAAGCTTGCGCAGGATACAGCAGGAAAAATGACAATCAGACTTTTAATTGAAAATAATGCGACAGATGGCCGCAGGGGAGGGCGCGGACTGTGGTGATTGATCGTTCCCACGCTCTGCGTGGGAACGCCTCAATGGACGCTCTGCGTTCGCTGTTGGGACGCAGAGCGTCCCGGGCTGCATTCCCACGCGGAGCGTGGGAACGAGCAAATGTAGGAGCTGCCGCAGGCTGCGATCTTTTGATCTTTGTTTTTAAAATCAAGATCAAAAGATCGCAGCCATCGGCAGCTCCTATAGGGGGATTGCGGTGTTATTTGCTGACGCTGGCGATCGCTTCGGCCAGCAGCGCGAGGCGGGTGGCGTCGATGCCGGCGACGTTCGCGCGGCCTGAGCTGACCATGTACACGCTGTGCTGCTCGCGCAGTTGTTTCACTTGCTCCGGCGACAAGCCAGTGTAAGAAAACATGCCGCGCTGCACGCCAATGTGCGCAAAACGCTCGCGCAAACCGTGAGGCTCCAGCGCTTCAACCAGACCGCTGCGCAGCTGCGCAATACGCAAACGCATGGCTTCCACTTCATCAGCCCAGCGCGCTTTCAGCTCTGGATCAGCGAGGATCGTCGCAACAACAGCAGCACCGTGATCCGGCGGTGTCGACCACAAGTTACGGGCGATGTTGGCCAATTGACTACGGATGTCGATGAGCTTGTCAGCGCTTTTCGCGCAGACAATCAGCGCGCCGGTGCGATCGCGATACAAGCCGAAATTCTTCGAGCAAGAACTGGTGATCAGCAGCTCGGGGATCTCGGCCGCGAACAGCCGTGTCGACCACGCATCCTGTTCCAGACCGTCGCCAAAACCCTGGTAGGCAAAGTCGATCAGCGGCAGCAGATTGCGGCTGCGCACCACATCAAGCACGCGCTGCCAGTCGTCGTGGTTCAAGTCGAAACCGGTCGGGTTGTGGCAGCACGCGTGCAGCAGCACCACATCACCTTTCGGCACTTCATTGAGCACGGCGAGCATGGCTTCGACGTCGAGGCGGTTGTCGCTGCCCACGTATGGGTAGTGACTGACCTTGACCCCGGCCGCAGCGAAAATGGTTTCGTGAATAGGCCAGGTAGGGTTGCTCAACCACACCCCTTTGCCTGGCAGGCACTGGGCGATGAAGTCAGCGGCCAGACGCAGGGCACCGGTGCCGCCCGGCGTCTGGGTGGCGCCGGCACGTTGTTCGGCGATCAGTTTCGAGTCTGCGCCAAGCACCAACTCGTTGATGACTTTGCCGAACAGCGGGTTGCCGTGGCCACCGATGTAGGTCTTGGTGTCCTGGCTTTCGACCAGTCGCGCTTCGGCGATTTTCACCGCTTCCGGGATCGGCGTCAGGCCCTGGGCATCCTTGTAGACGCCAACGCCCAAGTCGAATTTGCGCGGGTTGGAGTCCTGCGCATACGCCTCCATCAAGCCGAGGATCGGGTCGCCGGGTACCCGGCCGATGGCGTCGAAGTGCATTACTTGCGTCCTTCTGCAGTCTTGGCCACTTCGTCAGTGCGCGCAGCCATGATGAAGTCGTTGCGGTGCAAGCCTTTGATCGAGTGGCTCCACCAGGTCACGGTGACTTTGCCCCACTCGGTCAGCAGACCCGGGTGGTGACCTTCGGCCTCGGAGATTTCACCGACGGCATTAGTGAACGCCAGCGCGTGCTTGAAATTCTTGAACAGGAAAACTTTTTCCAGCTGCATGATGCCGTCGCGAACTTCGATGTTCCAGTCAGGGATCTGCTTGATCAGGATCGGCAGTTCTTCGTCGCTGACTTGTGGCGCATCGGCTCGGCAGGCTTCGCAGTGGGCTTGGTTCAATGTGGACATGGTCGGTTCCTGAATTCGATTCTTGTTGGAAATTACTATCTTTGCACGCAAGTCGCGAGCGGGTTCTGCTCAGGCCGCTTTCGGCTTTGGCGGAAATTTTGGCGCGTGCAGACCCAGCTGCATGCCTTGTTTGACCATGGCCATGATGTCTTCATGGGCCACGTCGAACAGGCGCTTGAGGTTCGGCAGGACGAAGTACAGCGGTTGCAGGATGTCGATGCGGTACGGCGTGCGCATCGCTTCGAGCGGGTCGAAGACTTGATGCTCAGGCTCGTCCGACAGCGAATAAACGGTTTCTTTGGGCGAAGACAGAATGCCGCCGCCGTAGATGCGTTTGCCTTGCGGGGTGTCGACCAGGCCGAACTCGATGGTCATCCAGTACAGACGCGCCAGGTACACGCGTTCTTCCTTGGTCGCTTGCAGGCCGAGTTTGCCGTAGGTGTGGGTGAATTCGGCGAAATACGGGTTGGTCAGCAGCGGGCAGTGGCCAAAAATCTCGTGGAAAATGTCCGGCTCTTGCAGGTAGTCCAGCTCTTCGCGAGTACGGATAAACGTCGCGACCGGAAACTGCTTGCTGGCGAGCAATTCAAAAAACGTCTGGAAAGGAATCAGTGCCGGCACGCGGGCGACCTGCCAACCGGTGGTCTCGCCGAGCACCTTGTTGATCTCGCCGAGTTGCGGAATGCGGTCGTGGGGCAGACCGAGTTTCTCGATACCGTCCAGGTACTCCTGGCAGGCACGCCCTTCGATCACTTTCAACTGGCGAGTGATCAGCGTGTTCCACACCGCGTGTTCTTCGGCGGGGTAGTCGATAAAACCTTGCGCATCGGGCTCGCGGGCCACGTATTGCGTCTGCTTCATACTGCTCTCCTGCTAGGGGAATTCGTTCTTGTTATGTCCAGCGATGGGCTCAGAATTACCTGAGAGTGGAGTGGTGTGCAGTAGGTTGGATCGCGACCGCGTAGGAAATTTCCGTGGATTTCGTAAAGTTATCGTTACGGTTTAGGCGTTATCGCGCATTTGCGGCGATTCGCCGGTTTGAAAAGGTCGGTGACTGTCACATAATCTTGACAACTGTTTGCGCACCTTCACAGAAAAATTGACTGCAGGCGCACCGCAATACCCTGTGGGAGCTAGCTCGCTCGCGAAAGCGGTGGATCTGACACATCAATGTTGTATGTGCTGACGCCTTCGCGAGCAAGCTCGCTCCCACAGGGATTGTGTTCATTCCCAATTTTGTCGGGTCTTTTATATGCGTATCAAAGTCCACTGCCAGAACCGCATCGGCATTCTGCGCGACATCCTCAACCTGCTTGTGGCCTACGGGATCAACGTCGCGCGGGGCGAGGTCGGTGGTGAGCATGGCAACGCGATCTACTTGCATTGCCCAAACCTGATCAACATCCAGTTCCAGGCCCTGCGCCCGAAATTCGAGGCGATTGCCGGGGTGTTCGGCGTCAAGCGCGTCGGGCTGATGCCAAGCGAACGGCGGCACATGGAATTGAACGCGTTGCTCGGTGCGCTGGAGTTTCCGGTGCTGTCGATCGACATGGGCGGCTCGATCGTCGCGGCCAACCGCGCGGCGGCGCAGTTGCTCGGTGTACGCGTCGATGAAGTACCGGGGATTCCGCTGTCACGCTACGCCGAAGATTTCGATTTGCCGGAACTGGTGCGCGCCAACAAATCGCGAATCAACGGCATGCGCGTGAAGGTCAAGGGCGACGTGTTTCTCGCCGACATCGCGCCGCTGCAATCGGAACACGACGACAGCGAAGCCATGGCTGGCGCGGTACTCACGTTGCACCGCGCCGACCGTGTCGGCGAACGCATTTACAACGTGCGCAAACAAGAACTGCGTGGCTTCGACAGTATCTTCCAGAGCTCGAAAGTCATGGCCGCCGTGGTACGCGAAGCACGCCGAATGGCACCCCTCGACGCACCGCTATTAATTGAAGGCGAAACCGGCACCGGCAAGGAATTGCTGGCCCGTGCCTGTCACCTCGCCAGTCCGCGCGGGCAATCGCCGCTGATGGCGCTTAACTGCGCCGGGCTGCCGGAGTCGATGGCCGAGACCGAGTTGTTCGGCTACGGCCCCGGCGCGTTCGAAGGTGCGCGTGCGGAAGGCAAACTTGGTCTGCTGGAATTGACTGCGGGCGGCACGCTGTTTCTCGACGGCGTTGGCGAAATGAGCCCGCGCCTTCAAGTGAAGCTGCTGCGCTTTCTCCAGGACGGTTGCTTCCGCCGGGTCGGCAGTGATGAAGAGGTTTATCTGGATGTGCGGGTGATCTGCGCGACGCAGGTCGACTTGTCCGAACTGTGCGCACGCGGGGAATTTCGTCAGGATTTGTATCACCGCTTGAACGTGCTCTCGCTGCACATTCCGCCATTGCGCGAATGCCTTGATGGGTTGACGCCGCTGGTTGAACACTTCCTCGATCAGGCCAGTCGGCAGATCGGTTGCCCGTTGCCGAAACTCGCACCGGCGGCGATGGATCGACTCAGCCACTACCATTGGCCGGGCAATGTGCGGCAACTGGAGAACGTGTTGTTTCAGGCGGTTTCGTTGTGTGATGGCGGGACGGTGAAGGCTGAGCATATTCGCCTGCCGGATTACGGCGTGCGTCAGCCGCTTGGCGATTTTTCGCTGGAGGGCGGGCTGGACGAGATTGTTGGGCGGTTTGAAAAAGCGGTGCTCGAGCGGCTGTATTCAGAGCACCCGAGCAGTCGGCAGTTGGGTAAGCGGCTTGGGGTTTCGCACACGACGATTGCCAACAAATTGCGCGAATACGAGGTCGGCAAGGATCCAGGCAGTTAAGTCGAGCTTTTGTGGCGAGGGGATTTATCCCCGATCGGCTGCGCAGCAGTCGCAAAACCTGCAAATGAGGTCGTCCTGAAGGAAAAGCGGGGCGGCTTCGCCACCCATCGGGGATAAATCCCCTCGCCACAGGGTTATTCATCCAGCCTGAGATCGGGATTGCCGCCAAGCGGCATAACACCGCCGGTTTTTCGACTTCGATACATTTCCCCAATCCTCTAAATCTCTCCCAAGTCCTTTGTTTACCGGGCCGCGCGCCGCCAGAAAAAAGTTGGTCTGCAAATTGCTTATGGCTCAGCAGTACAGCAGTGGGCGGCAAACGTCCGGCATGCAGAGGAAAGAGTGTGGACAAGTACCTTTATGTGGCAATGACCGGCGCCAGCCAGAACGCGCTGGCGCAAAAGGCGCATGCCAACAACCTGGCGAACATCTCCACCAACGGTTTTCAGAAGGACCTGGAACAGGCCCGTTCGATGCCGGTGTTTGGTGACAGCTTTCCGGCGCGTGCGTTTGCCATGAGCGAACGGCCGGCCACTGACTTCTCGCCGGGCTCGCTGGTCGAGACCGGTCGCGACCTCGACGTCGCCGTGACCGGCAACGGTTTCATCGCCGTGCAGAACCCGAACGGTGGCGAAAGCTACGTGCGCACCGGCAGCCTCAACATCGATGCCCTCGGCGTATTGCGTGCCGGCAACGGCATGGCGGTGATGGGCAATGGCGGGCCGATTGCCGTGCCGCCCGAGCAGCAAGTCGAAGTCGGTGAAGACGGCACCATCAGTATTCGTGCGATGGGCGAAGGCCCGCGCGTCATGGCGGAAGTCGACCGGATCAAACTGGTCAACCCGGACATCAAGAACATGAACAAGGGCCTCGACGGCTCGATTTACACCAAGGACGGCCAGCCTGCGCCGGCCGATGCCAACGTCAAACTGGTCTCGGGTTTCCTGGAGTCGAGCAACGTCAACGCCGTCGAAGAGATGACCTCGGTGCTGGCCCTGGCCAAGCAGTTCGAGTTGCACGTCAAGATGATGAACACCGCCAAAGACGACGACCAGGCCATGGCTCGGGTCTTGCAGATCAGCTAATTATCAGAACGTCGCGCCGTAAAACAGGCGCACGAGGAGAATTGAATGCTTCCGGCTCTATGGGTTGCCAAAACCGGTCTGTCCGCCCAGGACACCAACCTGACCACCATCTCCAACAACCTGGCGAACGTGTCGACCACGGGTTTCAAACGTGACCGCGCCGAGTTCCAGGACTTGCTCTATCAGATCAAGCGTCAGCCAGGCGCCCAGTCGACTCAGGACAGCGAACTGCCGTCGGGTCTGCAATTGGGTACCGGTGTGCGCATCGTCGGCACGCAGAAAAACTTCACTGCCGGCAGCCTGCAAACCACCGAGCAGCCGCTGGACATGGCCATCGACGGCCGCGGTTTCTTCCAGATTCTGCAGCCGGACGGCACCACGTCTTACACCCGTGACGGTACCTTCCACCTCGACTCCAATGGCCAGATCGTCAACGCCAGCGGTTTCGCTCTGGAGCCAGCCATCGTTATCCCGAACAACGCGCAGAGCTTCACTGTCGGCGTTGACGGCACCGTGTCGATCACCGTTCCGGGTAACCCGGCCGCTCAGGTGATCGGCAACCTGCAAACCGCCGACTTTATCAACCCGGCCGGTCTGCAAGCGGTGGGCAACAACCTGTTCCTGGAAACCGCTGCTTCCGGCGCGCCGCAAATCGGCACCCCGGGCCTCAACGGTTTCGGCACCACGCTGCAGAACACCCTGGAAGGTTCCAACGTCAGCACCGTTGAAGAGATGGTCAACATGATCACCACTCAGCGCGCTTACGAGATGAACTCCAAGGTGATCTCCACCGCCGACCAGATGCTCTCGTTCGTAACGCAGAATCTGTAATCAGTCTATGAGGCGGCCATGAGGCTGCCTGCAACACCGTGAGGTAGGGTCATGAAACGCTTCGTATCTGTTTTGGCATTGGGTGGGGTCGTCTCGCTCGCGGGCTGTGTCGCACCGACGCCCAAGCCCAATGACCCTTATTACGCTCCGGTGTTGCCGCGTACTCCGTTGCCGGCGGCGGCCAACAATGGCTCGATCTATCAGGCCGGTTTCGAACAGAACCTGTACAGCGACCGCAAGGCGTTCCGGGTCGGTGACATCATCACCATCACCCTCAACGAGAAAACCCAGGCGAGCAAAAACGCCAACTCGCAAGTGGCCAAGAACAGCAAGACCGGCATCGGCCTGACCTCGCTGTTCGGCGGTAGCGGCGTGACCAACAACCCGTTGGGCGGTAACGATTTGAGTCTGGACGTTGGCTACAGCGGCGACCGCGCGACCAAGGGCGACAGCAAGGCTGCGCAGGGCAACACCCTGACCGGCTCCGTCACCGTGACCGTGGCGGACGTGCTGCCCAACGGCATCATCGCCGTGCGCGGCGAGAAGTGGATGACGCTGAACACCGGCGATGAGCTGGTGCGCATTGCCGGTCTGGTGCGTGCCGATGACATCGCCACCGACAACACCGTGTCGTCGACCCGCGTCGCCGATGCACGCATCACCTACTCGGGCACAGGCTCATTTGCCGATGCGAGTCAGCCAGGCTGGTTCGACCGTTTCTTCCTCAGCCCGCTGTTCCCTTTCTAGGTGGCTACGTTGAATCTGAAAAGCCTTATGGTGGCCGCGCTGTTGATGTCTGCGGCTTTCACTGCACACGCCGAACGGTTGAAAGACATCGCCAGCATTTCTGGCGTGCGTTCCAACCAGTTGATCGGCTACGGCCTGGTAGTCGGGCTTAACGGCACCGGTGACCAGACGACGCAGACCCCGTTCACCCTGCAGACCTTCAACAACATGCTCTCGCAGTTCGGCATCAAAGTGCCGCCGGGTTCGGGCAACGTGCAGTTGAAGAACGTCGCGGCGGTGTCGGTGAGTGCCGATCTGCCGGCGTTCGCCAAACCGGGTCAGCAGGTCGACATCACCGTGTCCTCGATCGGTAACTCCAAGAGCCTGCGCGGCGGCACACTGTTGCTGACCCCGCTCAAGGGTATCGACGGCAACGTTTACGCCATCGCTCAGGGCAACCTGGTGGTCGGCGGTTTTGATGCCGAAGGTCGTGACGGTTCGAAGATCACCGTCAACGTTCCGTCGGCCGGTCGCATCCCGGGCGGTGCGTCGGTTGAACGTTCGGTGCCGAGTGGTTTCAACCAAGGCAACAGCCTGACCTTGAACCTCAACCGTTCCGACTTCACCACCGCCAAACGCATCGTCGACAAGATCAACGACATGCTCGGCCCTGGCGTGGCGCAAGCCATCGACGGCGGCTCGGTACGCGTCACTGCACCGCTCGATCCGAGCCAGCGCGTCGACTACCTGTCGATCCTCGAAAACCTTGAAGTTGATCCCGGTCAGGCGGTGGCGAAAGTCATCATCAATTCGCGCACCGGCACCATCGTTATCGGCCAGAACGTCAAAGTCTCGCCAGCCGCCGTGACCCACGGCAGCCTGACCGTGACCATCACCGAAGACCCGATCGTCAGCCAGCCAGGCCCGTTGTCCAACGGCCAGACCGCTGTGGTGCCACGCTCGCGGGTGAATGCTGAGCAAGAGGCCAAACCGATGTTCAAATTCGGCCCGGGCACCACCCTCGACGAGATCGTCCGTGCGGTGAACCAGGTCGGCGCGGCGCCGGGTGACTTGATGGCGATCCTCGAAGCACTGAAGCAGGCCGGCGCGTTGCAAGCCGACCTGATCGTGATCTGAGGCCGACCATCATGGATATGCGCAAAGGCAGTCTGGTCAGCAACGCCGATTCGGGTTCGTACTCCGACCTCAATCGTCTGAATCAGCTCAAGGTTGGCGACAAGGACAGCGACGGCAACATGCGCAAAGTCGCGCAGGAATTCGAGTCGTTGTTCATCGGCGAAATGCTCAAGTCGATGCGTTCGGCCACCGACACCCTCGGTCAGGACAATCCGCTGAACACCCCGGCGGCCAAGCAATATCAAGAAATGTCCGACCAGCAACTGGCGGTGTCCATGTCCCGCGAGGGCGGTGGTATCGGCCTGGCAGACGTGCTGCTGCGTCAGATGCAGAAGAACAAACCGATGGCGCCGGGTGAGGCTGCTGCCGCGTCCGCCGCCAAACAGGAAGAAGCCCGGGCGAAAGCCGCTGGCGTGGTCACGCCGATTGCGGCGGGCACCACGGCGATCAACGGCCCGTTGTCGCGGGTCAATGGCGAGCGTCCGTTGTGGGCGTCGCGTTCCGGGCGTGTGTCGAGCACCGATACGTCGCACAGCAATGACATGGCGATGATCAACAAGCGTCGTCTGTCGTTGCCGCCGAAACTCACCGATCGTTTGCTCGCCGGTTTGGTGCCGTCGGCCACGACCGCGACCAGCGCATCCAATGCGTTGCCGCAAGCGACCGCGCCCGCCGCCATTACCGGTTCCGGCCCGCTGTACAACGGCGACTGGCTGGCCCGCGCCGAGAACGAAAAAGCCTCCGGCGGGCAGATGCAGGTCTACGGCCGCGCCATGGCGCAGATTCCGCTGGCACCGGCGAAAAAAGCCTTCAGCTCCGCCGACGATTTCGTCAACACCATGCTGCCGATGGCCAAGGAAGCTGCCGACCGTATCGGCGTCGATCCGCGTTATCTGGTGGCGCAAGCGGCACTGGAAACCGGTTGGGGCAAATCGGTCATGCGTGCGCAGGACGGCAGCAGCAGCCACAACCTGTTTGGCATCAAGGCGAGCAGCAACTGGCAGGGCGATTCAGCTCGCGCCATCACCAGCGAGTTCCGCAATGGGGCGATGGTCAAGGAGACGGCCGAGTTCCGTTCCTACGCCTCGTACAAGGACAGCTTCCACGATCTGGTGACTTTGCTGCAGAGCAATAATCGCTATCAAGATGTGCTGAAGTCGGCCGATAACCCAGAACAGTTTGTACGCGAGTTGCAGAAGGCCGGTTACGCCACCGACCCGAACTACGCGACAAAGATTTCGCAAATTGCCAAGCAGATGAACAATCTTCAAAACTACGCTGCGGCGGGTGTATCCACCACGCCTTTATAAGGCACAAGGTATAAGGTCTGAACCATGAGTTTGCTCAATATCGGGATGTCGGGTCTGGCGTCGAGCCAGTCCTCTTTGGCTACGACAGGCAACAACATTGCCAACGTCGACACCGCCGGTTACTCACGTCAGCAAACCGTGCAAGGCACCAAAGCCTCGCAGCAGTACGGCACTGTTTTTATCGGCACGGGCACGACCCTCGCCGACGTGCGTCGGGTCTACAACTCGTACCTGGAATCGCAGTTGCACACCGCGACCTCGCTGAACAGCGAAGCGGCTTCGTACCTGGCCCAGGCCACGCCGCTGGACTCGATTCTGTCTGACACCAACACCGGTCTGACCGGTGTGCTGCAGAAGTTTTTCACCTCGATGCAAGGCGTGTCGACCTCGGCCACCGACGACACCTCGCGTCAGTCGGTACTGACCGGTGCGCAAGCGCTGAGCAGCCGCTTCAACGCCCTCGCCAAGCAACTGAATGACCAGAACACCACCATCAACGGCAGCCTCAGCGACATGACTGCTCAGGTGAATAAACTGGCCACGTCGATTGCCAACCTGAACCAGAAGATCGGTGAGATTTCCACCAGCGGCGGCGCGCCTAACGACCTGCTCGACAGCCGTAACGAAGCCGTGCGCCAGCTCTCCGAATTGACCGGCGCGCAGGTCGTTGAACGCGGCACCAGTTTTGACGTGTATGTCGGCAGCGGCCAGCCGCTGGTGATCGGCAACACCACCAACTCGCTGAGCATGGTTGCCAGCAAAGACGATCCGTCGCGCATGTCGATTCAGATGGATCGCGGTTCGAGCACCATCGACATCACCTCGGTGATCAGCGGTGGCGAAATCGGTGGTCTGCTGACGTATCGCAAAGACGTTCTCGACCCGTCGCTCAATGAGCTGGGCCGTGTGGCCTTGGTAGTCGCCGATCAGATCAACAGCCAGCAAGCGCAAGGCATCGACAAGAACGGTGACTTCGGCGCGGCGATTTTCAACAACATCAACAGTGCCGCGCTGATCAGTCAGCGCAGCATCGCGCAGGCCGGCAACAGCAGCGGTTCGGGCAACCTTGACGTGACCATCAAGGACACCGGCAAGCTGACCACCAGCGATTATCAGGTGACGTTCACCAGCGCGACCGACTACAGCGTCAAGCGCTCCGACGGCACCGACCTCGGTACGTTCAGCACCACGACCAATCCGCCGCCAGTGATTGACGGTTTCACCCTCGCCCTCAACGGTGGCGCGTTGAGCGCCGGTGACAGCTTCAAGATCACCCCGACGCGTAATGCCGCCGCGAGCATCCAGACGGTGCTCAGCGATCCGAAGAAGATCGCTGCCGCAGGCCCGCTGACTGGTTCGGCCAGCGCCAACGGTCTGGGCACTTACACCCAGCCGACGCTGAGCGACACGATCAACATCTACAACCCGACTGCCCAGGCTGACATGCAGGCGGCGCTGAAGAATTCGACGCCAGTGAAACTGGTGTTCGGTGACGCCAGCGGCGGCAGTCAGTCGTACACGCTGGTCGACGCCAAGGGGCAGAACATCGGCACCGGCACCATCGTGCCTGGCCAATCGAACACACTGAACCTGAAAGTCGGCGTCCTCGATGCCAACGGCAATCCAGTGATGGACACCTCCGTTACGCCGAATGTGCAGAAGACTTTCACCGTGCAAACCACGGTCGGCGGCACGCCGAAGTCCGGTGAAACCTTCACCATGAACCTCACCGGTGCGGCGTCTTCGGACAACCGCAACGCGCAGGCGCTGGTCGGTCTGCAAACCAAACAAACGGTCGACACCGGTTCGGCGAGCAAGGGCATCAGCCTGACCGACGCCTACAACAAACTGGTGACCAACGTCGGCACCAAGACTGCCCAAGGCAAGTCTGACAGCGCCGCGACCACGGCGATTCTGGATAACGCGCAAGGTGCGCGCGATTCGCTGTCCGGGGTCAACCTCGATGAAGAAACCGGCAACCTGGTCAAATATCAGCAGTACTACACAGCGTCTTCGCAGATCATCAAAGCTGCGCAGGAAACTTTCGCCACGCTGATCAACAGCCTTTAAGGAGTCGTAATTCATGCGCATTTCCACCGCCCAGTATTACGGCACGCAAGCGTCGGACTATCAGCGTAACTTCAACAAGGCTGTGGCCACCGCGAGCGAGGCGAGCAGCCTGCAGCGGATCAACACCGCATCGGATGATCCGGTCGGTGCCGGTCGTTTGCTGCAACTGGGCCAGCAGGCCGCGTTGCTCGATCAGTACAACGGCAACATCAACAGCACCAAGAATGCGTTGTCGGTGCAGGAAACCACACTGGATTCCATCACCACTGCATTGCAGAGCGCCAAGGAAATCGGCCTGGCCGCCAACAACGGCACGCTGACTGATAAGGATCGCCAGGCTTACGCCTCGCAACTGGCGCAGATCCAGCAACAAGTGCTGGGCCTGATGAACTCCAAGGATGCCGACGGCAACTATTTGTTCTCCGGTTCGAAAACCGACACCGCGCCGTACTCGCAGAATCCGGACGGCACTTACACCTACAACGGTGACCAGACCACCATCAATCTGGGGATTGGCGACGGCATGACCGTCGGCACCAATACCACCGGTTGGGACGCTTTCCAGCAGACCATCAATACCGCGCGCACCAACACCAGCATGACGTCGCCGGCAGTCGACGATGGCCGTGTCGTGCTGTCCAACGGCACCGTGGGCACCGCGGCGACTTACAACGCCAAGTTCACCGGCGGCGAGCCGTACACGGTCAGCTTTCTCAGCAGCACTCAGTTGAAAATCACCGATGCGCAGGGCAACGACGTCACCGCTGAAGCGACCAAGGGCGGCGCGATTCTCAATTCCAGCGGCGCCAACCAGACCGTCAGTTTCCGTGGCGTCGACATGAAGTTGAACATCAACCTCAAGGCCGGCGACACCGATCCGGACGCGGTCATCGCCGGGCACAGCTTCCAGTTGGCGGCCACGCCTGATTCGTTCACCACGACGCGCAGCCCGGGTAATCCATCCACTGCCGTGATCACTGGCTCGAACATCACTGATCAGGCCGCTTACACTGCCGCGTTCCCACAGGGCGGGGCGGTGCTCAAGTTCACCAGCGCCACCGCGTTCGACCTGTACGCGGCGCCAGTGACGGCTGACAGCAAGCCAGTTTCTTCGGGTACGGTGTCGGGCAACAACGCCACAGCTGCGGGCGTGACGTTCGCACTGGGCAATGCGCCGGCTGCCGGCGATCAGTTTTCGATTCAGCCTAATGATCACCAGACCCAGAACATCCTCGATACCCTGGGTCAGATGGTTGCCGCGCTGAACGCACCGATCGACGGCGATGATGTGGCCAAGCAGAAATTCCAGGGCATCATGGAAGGCGGTCTTGGCAACATCGATGCCGCGAGCAATCAGGTCGGCGCTGCTGTCACGTCGATCGGTTCCCGTGGCCAGTCGCTGGATATGCAGGTCGTCACCAACCAGAGCCTGAGCACGGCGAACTCCACGACTCAAGGTTCGATCCGTGATTCGGATCCGGCCGAAGTCATGACCCGCCTGACCCTGCAGCAGACCATGCTGCAAGCGGCGCAACTGGCGTTCAGCAAGATCAGCCAGTTGGGTCTGTTCAACAAGATCTGACAGTAATCGGGCGCGCAGGCGCCCGTTTGCCGTGTCCCTCAGTTAATGTTTTTTAGCGGTTTCAGGGCTCGCTTTCCGAGCAGGCTCGTACCGCCTGTGAGCCCGCCGTGAATTCACTTCCTCTCGTCAGCATCGCCATCCCCGCGTTTAATCCGCGTTTTTTCGAACGTGCATTGCGCAGTGCCGTCAGTCAGGGCTACGGCAATCTTGAGATCGTTGTGTGCGATGACAGTCGTGGCAACGAGATCGAGAAAATAGTTGTCGCAGTGGCAGAGCAATCCGCGGTTGCAGTGCGCTATCTGCGCAATCCACGTACGTTGGGAATGGTCGAAAACCTGAAGGTTTGTCTTGAGCAAACCCAAGGTGAGTTCATCAAATTCCTGTGTGACGACGATCAGCTGTTTGCGAGCTGTATCGAGCGTCAGGCCCACGTGCTGGCCAATCGGGACGAGGTCAATCTGGTTTTAGCTCAGCGTCTGTTCTGGGACGCTGACGATATGGCATTGCCTTCGCGACTGGAAAACACGCCACTGTCACCGATCAGTGGTCTGTTCAAGGGCAGTGATCTGCTGGCAATCTTCGAGAAATTCCCGGCCAATATTCTTGGCGGTTTCAGCAATGCGTTGTTCCGTCGTTGTGACATTCTGGAACTGTTGCCGGCTTTGACCCAGCCGGGTCATTGTTTTGTCGCGAGCCTGGATTTTGCTCTGTTCGTATGTTTGCTGCGGCGCGGCAATGTGGTCGTCTCCAATCATGTGTTGAGTGTCGAACGCTTGTATCCGGATCGCCTGAGTGGCCAACAGGCGATGAAAGATGCGCGAGAGATCGAACAGCAGTGGTTACTGCAGATGCTCAAGGCGCGCGGCGGTGAGTCGGCGCCAGCACCGGGTTGGGTGCGATATGTGCCGATGCCCAAGGCTGATGAATCACCACGGGTCTGGGAAGAGTTGCCACTGAGCCGTACGCTGGGCACCAAGCAAAGTGCGCAGATATGGAGTGTCGGTACCAACAGTCAGAGTTTTTCTCAGCTCTATACGCAATGGCTGGAATGCCGGACGCTGAGTGATGTGCAGCGTCGGCTGCTGCCGGACACTCTGGCCGGTTGGCCGTGTACACCGCGAATAGTGCCAGTGGTTGTTGATGATCAGCACAGTCCTTCAGCGCTTGAGCGGACGCTCGAAAGCCTGGCGGCTCAGGCTTATGCGCCGGAGCTGACGCTGGTGTTGTCTGCTGACTGCGTTGAGCCGGTACTGGATGGGCGGGTGTTCCATTTACCCCTGCAGGAAAACTGGCGACATCAGCTTAATGAGCTTTTGCCACAGCTTGAGGGGGCTGACTGGTTCTATCTGCTGCGTGCCGGTGATCGATTGGTAGTGCCGGCCCTGTTGATGATCGCCGAGCGCATCGCGTTCACTGCTGCACTGACCTGTCTTTATGGCGACGAGGGCAGTTTGCGTCTTGGTGAATCGGTTGAGCCAGCATTCAAGCCTGACTTCAATCTGGATCTGATGCGCACTTATCCCTACGTGGGGCGTGCCCTGGCGTTCCGGCGCGAAACCTTTGTGATGCTGGGCGGTTTCGATTGTGCATTTGCCGAGTTGGCCCCGCATGACCTGCTCTGGCGAATGGTTGAGCGGGAAGGTACGCAAGTGGTCGGGCATTTGGCCGAGATTGTCGTTGAGTCTGCATTCGATCTGGCCAAGTGGCTGTCGCTGCCCGAAGTGGTGGAAAACAGCTCACTGTTGCTGGCGGCTCACCTTGATCGGTTGAACATCGCTCACGATATTCGGCGTGGCAGCACCGATTTGCTCAATCGGGTCGATTATCGCCATGCGCAACGCCCGCTGGTATCGATCATCATTGCCAGCAAAGACCATATTCCTGCCTTGCAGCGCTGTGTTGACAGCTTGTTGGAGAAAACCGCGTACAGCGAGTACGAGCTGTTGCTGGTGGACAATGGCAGTGAGAGCGGCGAAGCCTGTGAATGGTTCGCCGGTATGGCGCAATTGGGCAGTGATCGCGTTCGTGTGCTGTCATACCCGGCTCATGGCAATATTGCGGCTATGCGCAACTTCGCCGTCGGCCATGCCCGTGGCGAATATGTATTGCTGCTGAATCCTTACGCAGTGATTACCCAAACAGAATGGCTCGACGAGTTGCTCAATCATGCCCAGCGCCCCGAAGTGGGAATCGTCGGTGGCAAACTCTTCAACCCTGACGGACATATTTTGCATGCTGGTGTGATTCTCGGTTTGCAAGGTCCCGCTGGGCTGCCGTTCTACGGCAACGCCATGCAATCCGCCGGGTACATGTTCCGCTTGCAGTCTGTGCAGAACCTCAGTGCTGTCGGGGCGGATTGTCTGATGGTGCGCAAATCGGTATTTGAGGCGGTGGGTTGCCTGGATGAACAGCATCTGCCGAAGACGCTGCACGAGGTGGATTTGTGTCTGCGCGTGGCTCAAGAGGGGTTTCTGGTGGTCTGGACGCCTTATGCCGCACTGGCGCTCGGCGCGCGGCGGAGCGAGGTTGCTCTCGAAGATGAGCAAACCGTGGTCGGACAGCATGAGGAAACATTCTATAAACGCTGGCTACCGGTTGTTGCCCGTGATCCTGCCTACAATCCCAATCTTTCCTTGCAGGGGCATGTGGGGTCGAGCTTCGCGCTGGAACCAGGCCTGTGCAGTGGCTGGAGTCCATTCTCCAATACCTCGTTACCTAAAATTCTCGCGTTGCCGGTCAATGCTTCCGCCATCGGGCACTACCGCGTTACTCAGCCATTGATTGAGCTGGAGGCGGCGGGCAGGGCGCAGGGGCGGATTCGTTACAGTTCGAGTCTGCCATCGATTATCGAGATTGAGCGTCAGTCCCCTGATGTGATCATTCTGCAAGGCCGTTACTCAGAAGCACCGATCAATGAGATGCCGGTGTTGAGCAACTATTTCAGTGCGCGGCGGATCTACGAACTGGATGACTATGTCATTGATGTCCCGCACCGCAATGCGCACAACCGCAACATGCCGAGCAGGCAGGAGATGGAAAGTCTGGTTCGCCGTGCCATTGGCATGTGCGATCGGGTGGTGGTCTCGACCGCCGCGCTAGGTAATGCGTTGGCGGACATGCATCACGATATTCGCGTGGTGCCGAACATGCTCGACGCAAAAATGTGGAGCAACATGCACAGCCAACGGCGAACGTCGAAAAAACCGCGAGTCGGCTGGGGCGGTGGCACCAGTCACCACGGCGACCTGGCGGTGATCGCTGATGTGGTGCGCGAGTTGGCCGGCGAAGTCGACTGGGTCTTTTTCGGCATGTGCCCCGAAGAACTTCAGCCGTACATGCATGAGTTCCATGGGGTGATCGGGCTGGACGTGTACCCGGCCAAACTGGCCAGCCTCAACCTTGATCTGGCGTTAGCGCCGCTGGAATTTCACATCTTCAACGACTGCAAAAGCAATCTGCGTCTGCTGGAATACGGCGCTTGCGGTTATCCGGTGATCTGCACCGACACCGAGGCTTATCGCGGCTACCTGCCTTGCACGCGGGTCAAAACCAACACCACGGATGAATGGCTTCAGGCGATTCGCATGCACTTGGCTGACCCGGACGCCAGTTATCGCATGGGGGATGATCTACGTGAGGTGGTCTTGCGCGACTATGTGTTGCGTGGTGATAACTTGCGCTATTGGGAGTATGGATGGCTGGCGGATTGATCGGTCAGGCTGTGCGAAAAAGGCGATCTCTTGGATCGTCTTTTTTTATGTTTGCGAAATGAGTTGCAGCCGAGCTTGCGAGAGGGTTGGGCGAAGGGCTTGTGGAGCTGGCGCGTTTCCTGCAAGTCCCCCTCAAATCGCCATAAAACGAGCGCTCGCGGTCATTGCGTCAGCGCCCGAATCGGCAAAAGGTCTAGCCAGAAGGCCGCAAAGCTCAAGAAAGCCAAGCGCAGCCCGGTGACGAACGAGAGGGGAGACGATGAAGGCAGTAATTTTGGCGGGTGGCCTCGGCACGCGCATCAGTGAAGAGTCGCACCTCAAGCCAAAACCGATGATCGAGATCGGCGGCAAGCCAATTCTCTGGCACATCATGAAGCAGTATTCCGCCCACGGAATTCACGACTTCGTCATTTGCCTTGGCTACAAGGGCTATGCGATCAAGGACTTCTTCGCCAATTACTTCCTGCATACCTCCGACGTCACTTTCAACATGCGCGAGAACCGCATGGACGTTCACCAGAACTACAGCGAACCGTGGAGCGTCACTCTCATCGACACTGGCGAGGAAACCATGACCGGTGGCCGTCTGCTGCGTGCCGGCCGCTACCTCAAGGATGAAGACGCGTTCTGCTTCACTTACGGTGATGGTGTTTCTGATCTGAACATCGGTGAGTTGGTGAAATACCATCAGTCTCATGGACGTCTGGCGACAGTGACTGCGGTACAGCCGCCTGGCCGTTACGGCGCGCTGCAACGGCAAGGCGATCAGGTTCTCGGATTCACCGAAAAGCCTCGAGGCGACGGTGGCTGGATCAATGGCGGTTTTTTCGTACTGTCACCCAAGGTGCTCCCCTATATCGCTGGCGATGAAACCACTTGGGAGGCGGAACCGCTGACCCGTCTCGCTGAGGACGAACAGTTGAAAGCGTTCGAACACGATGGCTTCTGGCAGCCGATGGACACCCTGCGCGACAAGAATCATCTTGAAGCGCTGTGGCAGAGCGGGGAGGCCCCATGGAAGCAATGGGCCTGAGTGCGGATTTCTGGCGCGGTAAACGCGTTCTGGTCACCGGGCATACCGGTTTCAAAGGCAGCTGGCTGACCCTGTGGCTGCAAAGCCTTGGCGCCGAGGTCAGCGGTTTTGCCCTCGATCCGTCGACCGAACCGAGCCTGTTCGAACTGGCGCGCGTACACGAAGGCATCAATGATCAGCGCGGTGATTTGCGCGATCTCGGCGCGCTGCTGGAGATCATCGCCGACACCGAGCCGGAGATCGTTCTGCACCTGGCGGCGCAGCCGTTGGTGCGTGAAGGCTATCGCGATCCTCTAGGCACTTATTCCAGCAACGTGATGGGCACGCTCAACCTGCTCGAAGCGATTCGTCAGGTCGGTTGCGTGCGCGCCTGTGTGCTGGTGACCACCGACAAGGTCTACGCCAACAAGGAATGGCTGTGGCCGTACCGTGAAGACGAAGCCCTTGGTGGCCACGATCCTTACAGCAGCAGCAAAGCCTGTTGCGAGTTGTTGGCGCAGTCTTACGCCGCGTCGTTTTTCCCGGCGGACAAGTACGCCGAGCATGGTCTGGCCCTCGCCACGGCGCGCGCCGGCAATGTGTTGGGCGGCGGTGATTTCGCCCCTGAGCGATTGATTCCCGATGTACTGAAAGCCTGGTCGGCAGACGAGCCAGTGACCTTGCGTTACCCGCAAGCCGTGCGCCCATGGCAGCACGCGCTGGAGCCGCTGGCCGGTTATCTGCAATTGGCCGCTGGCCTCTACGAGCAAGGCCCGGAATACACCGGCGCATGGAATTTCGGCCCCGGCGAGGCGGACATGTGCAGCGTCGGCGAAGTGGTTGAACTGCTCGCCAATCGCTGGCCGCAGGCTCGCGGTTTGCGCATCGAACCGAGTGAATTGCACGAGGCCGGACTGTTGCGTCTGGACAGCAGTCGCGCGCGGCAACTGCTCGGTTGGCAGCCGCGTTGGTCACTGCAGCAATGCCTGGCGCAAACCCTCGACTGGCATCTGGCGTGGCAGAACGGCGACGACATGCGCGCCGTGACCCTCGGCCAATTGAACCTGTACCGAGGCGCGTTGTGAGCGAGTTTTCCCTGAAGGCGTTGCCACTGGCCGGACTGTTCAGCGTCCAGCACAAGCGCTTCGAAGATCAGCGTGGGCACTTCGCGCGGTTGTTTTGCGAAGGCAGCCTGAGCGCGTTTGGCGCTGAGTTTCATATCCGCCAGATCAACCATTCCTGCACTCGCGAGAAGGGCAGCGTGCGCGGTTTGCATTATCAGAATGCCAACGCGCCGGAAGCCAAACTCATCACTTGCCTGCGCGGTGAAGTGTGGGATGTGGCGGTGGATTTGCGCCCGGATTCCGCAACATTTTTGCAATGGCACGCCGAGCATCTGAAGGCCGGTGATGGTCGCGGTTTGTTGATTCCGGCCGGGTTCGCCCACGGTTTTCAGACGCTGACTGAGGACGCTGAATTGCTCTACCTGCACAGCGCTGATTACGCGCCGGAGCACGAGGGCGGTTTGTCGGTGAACGACCCACGGCTGGCGATTGCCTGGCCGTTGCCTGTCAATAATTTGTCAGCGCGCGATTCCAGCCATCCTGCGCTCGATCAACACTTCGCTGGAGTGCGTCTATGAACTGCCGTGGGTGCGCCGCACCGCTGAGCCTGCCGCTGATCGATCTCGGCACCTCACCACCGTCCAACGCCTATGTGCACGCTGATCGCCTGGAACAGGCCGAGCAATGGGTACCGTTGAAGGTCGCCGTGTGTCAGCAATGCTGGCTGGTACAGACCGAGGATTACACCCGCGCCGACAGCCTGTTCGACGCTGAGTACGCGTATTTCAGTTCGTTCTCTAGCACCTGGCTGGCGCACGCCGAGCGTTACGTTGCCGAGATGGTCGAGCGTTTTGGCCTGACCGCTGACAGCCGCGTGGTGGAAATCGCTGCCAACGACGGCTACCTGCTGCAATACGTCGCCGCGCGTGGCATTCCGTGCCTTGGCGTTGAGCCGACCCGCAGCACCGCGCAAGCTGCACGAGAAAAAGGTCTGGAGATTCGCGAACTGTTCTTCGGTCGCGACACCGCTACGCGACTGAACAGCGAAGGCTGGGGCGCCGACTTGATGGCCGCCAACAACGTGCTCGCGCATGTGCCGGACATCAATGATTTCCTCGCTGGTTTCGCAACGCTGCTCAAGCCGAGCGGCGTTGCCACCTTCGAATTCCCGCAACTGCTGACGCTGATGGCCGGCGCGCAGTTCGACACGCTGTATCACGAACACTATTCCTACCTGTCGCTGACCGCCGTGCAGACACTGTGCGAGCGCAACGGTCTGCAAGTGTTCGACGTCAGCCAACTGAACACCCACGGCGGATCGCTGCGCGTGTTCGTCCAGCGCAAGGACGGCGAACGTCGCGCCGTGCAAGCATCGGTGCAGCAGCAGTTGCAGGCCGAACTCGATGCCGGGGTCAAAACCGCCGAGTACTACGCGACTCTCGCGCCCGCCGCTGAACGCATCAAGCATGAACTGCTGCGCTTCCTGTTGCAGGCCAAGGCCGATGGCAAACGCGTAGTGGGTTACGGCGCGGCGGCCAAGGGCAACACGCTGCTCAACTACGCCGGGGTCAAACCCGATTTGCTCGCGTGGGTGGCCGATGCCAATCCGCACAAGCAGGGCAAATTCCTGCCCGGCAGCCGCATTCCGATTGTTGCGCCGGAACGCATTGAAATCGAGAAGCCGGATTACGTGCTGGTGCTGCCGTGGAACCTGCTGCACGAAGTCAGTCAGCAACTGGCGCAAGTGCGTCAGTGGGACGGCCGCTTCGTGATCGCCGTGCCTGAGTTGAAAGTACTGTGAAGTTTCTGGTCACCGGAGCCACGGGCTTCGTCGGTCGGCACCTGGTCGCCGCATTGCTGGCGCGCGGCTGCGAAGTGCGTGCGGTGGCGCGCAACGCAGAAACGGCGCAAGGCATGCCGTGGATCAATGACGTCGAGTTCGTCAGCGCGGATATTCACGCGGCTGAACTGGATGTTGTCGCGTTGACCGATGGCGTCGATGCACTGGCGCATCTGGCCTGGCCGGGGTTGCCGAACTATCGGGCGCTGTTTCATTTCGAGCACAACCTGATGGCCGATTACCGCTTTATCAAAAGCGTGGTCGAGGCGGGCGTGAAGCAAGTTCTGGTCACCGGCACCTGTTTTGAATACGGCATGCAAAGCGGCCCGCTCAGTGAGCAGACCGAGGCGCAACCGGCGAACCCCTATGGTCTGGCCAAACACACGCTGCACCTGTTTTTGCAAAACCTGCAGCAGGCACAGCCGTTCACCTTGCAGTGGGCGCGCTTGTTCTATCTGCATGGTGAAGGGCAGAACCCCAACAGTTTGCTGGCCGCACTCGACCGGGCGATCGATGCCGGCGATGCATCGTTCAACATGTCGGCCGGTGAGCAATTGCGCGATTTTCTGCCGATCGAAACGGCCGCCGGTTATCTCGCCGCTATTGCGCAACAACGCGAATTCAACGGCGTGATCAATTGCGCCAGCGGTCAGCCAGTTTCGGTCAGGTCGTTGGTGGAGCAGCGACTGCGTGAACGCGGGGCCTCGACCGATTTGAACTTGGGGTATTTCCCCTACCCGACTCACGAACCCATGGCGTTCTGGGCGGTGGTCGAGCGTCTGCAGCAGTTACTGGGGGCGCAGCAGACAAGCTGATGGAGCCCGACGCAAGGCCTTAGGCAACGTGACTTTCAAATGAATTTTCAGTGAGACCGGACAATGAGCGATAACGTAATCAAAGCCTTCGAGGCGGAGTGCCAGGCTGAAGTGATTGCCCAAGGCCAGGACAAGAATCTCAAGGCGCTGGCCCAAGAGTTCTACAACCAGTCGGCCAAGCATAAATACACCTATCACTTTTCGTGGATGGGCCGTCCGATCATTCAGTTGCCACAAGACATGATGGCAATGCAGGAACTGATCTGGCGAATCAAACCGGATCTGGTAATCGAGTGTGGTATCGCCCATGGCGGCTCGATCATTTACTACGCTTCGCTGCTGGAGCTGCAAGGCCATGGCGAAGTGTTGGGTATCGATCGCGACATCCGGGCTCATAACCGTGAGGCCATTGAAAGCCATCCGATGATCAAACGCATCAGCATGATCGAAGGTTCCAGTCTGGATCCGGCTGTTGCCGAACAGGTTCGTCAGGCGGCGGCAGGCAAGAAAGTGATTGTGGTACTCGACTCCAATCACACCCATGAACACGTTCTCGAAGAGTTGCGTCTTTACGCACCACTGGTCTCAACAGACAGCTATTGCATCGTCATGGACACCGTGGTCGAAGACATGCCGGCCGATGCCTTTCCGGATCGTCCGTGGGGGCCGGGTGACAATCCGAAAACGGCGGTCTGGGCCTACTTGAAAGAAAACCGTGATTTCGAGATTGATCAAGCGATGCAGGACAAGCTGCTGATTACCGTCGCCTCGGATGGTTATCTGCGTCGGGTTCGCTGAGTCAAATCAACGCCATCATCAAAGTGTTTATCGGGCGGTTTCGCCGGTTGTGGGAGAAGTTATGCAAGGCAATTACGGTTCTGAACACACGCCACTGAGCGAATTGCTGACGGTGGTGCTCATCACCCATAACCGTCCGGCCTTTTTGCGTCGGGCGCTGAAGTACTACAGCACCCTGCCTTGCAAAGTCCTGGTCTTGGACTCTTCTCCCGAGCATCCGGAGGGGGACTTTTCTTCGGTCGACTATCAGCACCTGCCGCAATTTGCTTACTGGGGCATGCAAGCCAAACTGACCTACGGCGTTAAGCAACTGACGACGCCTTACATGGTGTTCGCGGCTGACGACGATTTTATCTTGCATGAGTCATTGGCCGAGTCGGTCAACTTCCTTGAAGCAAACCGTGATTATGGTTTGTGTCACGGCTACTGCCTGATGTACCTGGCGCTTGCCGGAAGTGTCAGCTACTACCGACGCGACAAGAAAATCTGTGAGGACTACTCATCCGAGCGTGCCGAAGAGCGCGTTCTCGATTTCATGCATCAGTACGTGCCGCCATTTTATGGTGTGTGCCGCACCTCGATCATTCAGGACTGGTACGCAGCGTTGCCTGCCGGTACTAGCTTTGAGTGGCAGGAAATCGGCCATAGTTACTATTTGCTGGCTAACGCCAAGGCGCGCGTTCTGCCGATCCCTTATGTTGTTCGCGAGATCAACATCGGCTTCTCTGATCACAACACTGAGGTGTATCACGCGCTGACGTTCGCCGATGCCAAGTCCGTGGCTGAGCGTGAAGCATTTGCCGGGTTTTTGGCATCGCTGCCGACAGGCATCACCCATCTTGACCAGCATCAACGCAAGGCATTTGCCCTCAAAAGCTTCGAGGCCATGACTGATAGCCTCAAGTCCGGTCGTGCGTTGACAGCCGAGCTGGTTTTTCAATCAGTCTGGAATCAACTGCTCAAAGAACCGGAGCGAAAGTTCGGCCCCAAACAATACGTCGAGATGCCTTTTTACAATCAGCGTTTTTTTGATCTGCTGACCCAGTTCGAATTTTTGCTTCACGCAATGCCGGCCGGTCGCGTTCAGCTCGAACAATTGGAAGGCGTCTGGACTCGGCAAGAGCACCTGCTGCGTGCGCGCAATAACGATACGGCTGAAAGTGTGATTGACCGATTGTGGCAAGCTCACGACAGCAACGCATTTAACCGTTCCGTTATCAAGCGTCTGACGGAGCAATTGGACGCCACTGGCGATGAAGCGCAAGCGCAGGCCATGCGCGAATGGAGCGCTCGCCTGGACAATGCGTCGAACGCCGATCATTACCCGGCATTCAGCAACATGCGTTCGGGGCGCCTGCTCAAATGGCTGGACGCTCGCGAGCCTGACGCCGAACAAGCGGCAAAGATTGCCGGTCATCTGGCCGAGAACAACGGTGGCCCACAATTCGGCATCTTCCTGCTGGATCTGGACAACAACGTCGACAAGCTGCAAACCACACTCGACAGCCTCGTCGAAGGCCACTGCAAATCCTTCAAAATAGTGGTGTTCACGACCGGCGAACCGCTTGCCTCCACCACTGCGCAAAATACCTTGCATTTTGTTCGGGTTTCGCCGGGCAATTTCGTAGACAAGTTGAACCAGAGCGCCAGCCAGTCGCCATGTGACTGGCTGATGCTGGCACAGGTGGGGGATGAGTTCACCGCGAGCGGTTTGTTGCGCGCCAGCCTGGAACTGATGTCCGCTGCTGATGTGCGTGCCGTTTCCACCGATGAAATTCAGCGCACCGAAACCGGCGCACTGGTTGATGTGTACCGTCCTGGTTTCAACCTGGATCTGTTGCAGAGCCATCCATCGCTCATGGCTCGCCACTGGTTGATTCGTCGCGACATTCTGCTTGAGGTCGGTGGATATCAGGCGGATTTCAGCAAAGCGCTGGAATTCGATTTGCTCTTGCGCATCATTGAGCAGGGCGGTCTTGGCGGTCTAGCACATCTCGACGAGCCCCTGTTGATTTGCCAGGCGCCGCTGCTTGAAGAAAACGCTCACGAACGTCAGGCGTTGCTCCGTCATTTGAGTAATCGCGGCTACAAGGCCAAGGTCGCCTCGGCGTCGCCGGGCACATGGCAGATCGACTATCGCCACTGCGAACAGCCACTGGTTTCGATCATTGTGCCGGCCATTGATGATCTGTCCTTGTTACGGCGCTGCGTGGAAAGTGTTTTGCTCAGAACCCGTTACAGCCGTTATGAAGTACTGATCGCGGCAAACCCGAATCACTCGGCGGCGGTCAACGACTGGCTGGGTACTTTGCGCAATGCCAAAGTGAATGTGCTGCGAGCCGATCAGCCGCTCGGCGAGGTGGCGTTGTACAACGCTGCCAGCGGGCAGGCGCAGGGCGAGTATCTGGTGCTGTTGGCCGCTGACAGTGAAATCGTCAATCCGAACTGGGTTGAGTCACTGCTCAACCACGCCCAGCGTCCTGAAGTCGGTATCGTCGGCGCCAAGCTGGTCGACCGCAGCGGCAAAATTTCCCACGCCGGTTTGATTTTGGGTCTGAATGGGGGCGTGGGTTCACCCTTCGTAGGCGAAAAGCATGCTGCTGAAGGCTACATGCATCGTTTGGCCGTCGAGCAAAATTACTCCGCCGTGTCGAAGGCTTGCCTGATGGTGCGCAAAGAACTGTTCAACGCGGTTGGCGGCCTGGACGAAGTGACCTTCGCCGACGGTTATGCCGATGTCGATCTGTGCCTCAAGGCCGGTCAGGCCGGTTACCTCATCGTGTGGACGCCGCTGGTGCAAGTGCTGCATAACGGCGAACTGCCGCAGGCGCCAGAAGCACTGCAAGCCCTGCGTGAGAAATGGAGCAACGCCTTCGCGCAGGATCCGGCTTACAACGCCAACCTGGCCCTGAGCGGCAAAGGTTTTACCTTGGGCGACAAGGCCTCGATCAACTGGGCGCAGTTGCTCGCTTAAGCTCGCCGGACAGGAATCAGCACATGTTCAACGGTAAATCGATTTTCATCTCTGGCGGCACCGGTTCGTTCGGGCGCAAATTCATCGCCCGCCTGCTTGAGCAATACCAGCCCAAGCGCGTGGTGGTGTTCTCCCGCGACGAACTCAAGCAGTACGAGATGCAGCAGACGTTCAACGCGCCGTGCATGCGTTATTTCATCGGTGACGTGCGCGACGCTGACCGTCTGCGTCAGGCCATGCGTGGCATCGATTACGTGGTGCATGCGGCAGCGCTCAAGCAAGTGCCGGCGGCGGAATACAACCCGACCGAGTGCATTCGCACCAACGTCAATGGCGCGGAAAATATCATCGCCGCCGCCATCGATAACGGCGTGAAGAAAGTCGTCGCGCTGTCCACCGACAAAGCGGCCAGCCCGATCAATCTGTACGGCGCGACCAAGTTGCTCTCGGACAAATTGTTCGTCGCCGCCAACAACATTGCCGGCGAGCAGGAAACCCGTTTTGCCGTGGTGCGCTACGGCAACGTCGCCGGTTCGCGCGGTTCCGTTGTGCCGTTTTTCAGCAAGTTGATTGCTGACGGCGCGACTGAGTTGCCGATCACCGACGAGCGCATGACGCGCTTCTGGATCACCCTCGACCACGGCGTGCAGTTCGTGCTCGACAGCTTCGCGCGGATGCATGGCGGCGAAGTGTTTGTGCCGAAGATTCCGTCGATCCGCATCGTCGATCTGGCGTTGGGCATGGCCGAGCATCTGCCGCATAAAAACGTCGGCATTCGTCCGGGCGAAAAACTCCATGAGCTGATGGTGCCGCTGGACGATGCGCGGATGACCCTGGAATTTGCCGATCACTACACGATTCAGCCGTCGATTCGCTTCACCAGTGTCGACGTCGATTTCGCTGTCGACAAACTCGGTGAGCAGGGCCGGGCGGTCGGTGAGGATTTCGAATACCGCTCCGACACCAATCCGCACTTCCTGTCGGTCGGGCAGATCGCCGACCTGCACGCGAAGCTGTCGGCATGATTCCGTACGGTCGGCAGAGTCTTGATCAGGCGGACATCGATGCGGTGGTCGAGGTGCTGCAGTCCGACTGGCTGACCCAGGGCCCGACCATCGCGCGTTTCGAGCAAGCGATGGCCGAGCGTTGCCAGGCCGATTTCGCCGTGGCGGTGTGCAATGCCACGGCGGCGCTGCACATTGCCTGTCTGGCCGCAGGACTGGGGCCGGGCGATCGTTTGTGGACGACGCCGAACACCTTTCTCGCTTCGGCCAACTGCGGACGTTATTGCGGCGCCGACGTCGATTTTGTCGACATCGATCCGCTGACCTGGAACCTCGATGCCTTCGCGCTCGAAGCAAAACTCGATCAGGCCGAACGCGACGGAACGTTGCCGAAAGTGCTGGTGGCGGTGGCGTTTTCCGGGCAGAGCTGCGACATGCGCCGCATTGCCGAACTGGCCGAGCGCTACAACTTCAATGTGATCGAAGATGCCTCGCACGCGGTGGGGGCGTCATACGCCGGGCGCCCGGTCGGGTGCGGTGAATTCGCCGCGATGACCGTGTTCAGTTTTCACCCGGTAAAGATCATCACCAGCGCCGAGGGCGGCATGGTACTGACCAATCGTCCGGCGCTGGCCGAACGCTTGCAGCGCCTGCGCAGCCACGGCATGACTCGCGATCCGCAGCAGATGAGCGAAGCCAGTCACGGCCCGTGGTACTACGAGCAGATCGAGCTCGGTTTCAATTACCGCATCACCGATCTGCAAGCCGCGCTGGGCCTGTCGCAACTGGCGAAGCTGGACGGGTTTATCGCCCGCCGTCGTGAGTTGGCCGCCCGCTATGATCGCTTGCTGGCGTATTTGCCACTGACCTTGCCAAGCCCTCAGCCAGAGGCTGAATCGGCGTGGCACCTGTACGTGGTGCGCGTGCAGACCGAGCGCGTCAATCTCAGTCACCGGCAAATCTTCGAAGGGTTGCGCGCGGCCGGGGTCGGGGTGAATCTGCACTATATTCCGCTGCACTTGCAGCCTTACTATCGCGACCTGGGTTTTGCCGAGGGTGACTTTCCCGAGGCCGAACGTTATTACGCGCAAGCAATCAGTCTGCCGCTGTATCCGCTGCTGACTGACGCACAACAGGACTATGTGGTCGAGCAACTGCGACGGCTGCTTCTTGAGGAGTAAACCCACGTGAGCTGCGTTGCGATCATCCCCGCCCGTGGTGGCAGCAAGCGCATCCCGCGCAAGAACCTGAAACCGTTCGACGGTGTGCCGATGATCGTTCGCTCGATCCGCACGGCGCTGGATTCGGGATTGTTCGAGCGGGTCGTGGTCAGCACCGACGACGCCGAGATTGCCGACGTGGCGCGGGCTCACGGTGCTGATGTGCCGTTCATGCGCCCGGCGGAACTGGCCGATGATTTTGCCGGTACTGCGCCGGTGATCGTGCATGCGTTGCAGCAACTGTCGGATTTCGAATACGCCTGCTGTGTTTATGCCACGGCGCCGTTGTTGCACGTGCGCTATTTGCGTCAGGGGCTTGAGTTGCTTGAGCAGCACCCGGACAAATCCTTTGCGTTCTCCGTGTGCAGTTTTGGCTTTCCGGTGCAGCGTGCATTGGCGCTGGACGGGCAGGGCGCTTTACAAGCTTTGTACCCGGAGTTTCGCAACACTCGCTCGCAGGATCTGCCTGAGGCCTATCAGGATGCCGGGCAGTTTTATTGGGGCCGCAGCGATGCCTGGTTACGCGGTGAAGTGATCTATTCGCCGGCCAGTCTGCCGGTGATTCTGCCCCGGCATCTGGTGCAGGACATCGACACGCTGGACGACTGGAAACGTGCCGAATACCTGTATGCCGCGCTGAAGGCTGGCGGAGAATTATCGTGAGAGTGCTGATCCGTGCCGATGCCTCGCCGACCATCGGCAGCGGCCACATTGCCCGTTGCCTGACGCTGGCGCGGGTGCTGCGCGGGCAGGGCAGCCACGTCGCGTTTGCCTGCCGGCGCTTGCCGGGGCATCGGCTCGATGCGCTGAGCGCCGAGGGTTTCGAGACCTTCGCGCTGCCTGAACGCTATCCCAATGAAGACCCGCAGCAAGCCATCGAAGCGATGTTGCCGTGGCAGGCCGACATCGACGCGCTGGCGCAGCTGCTGGTTGGCCACGCCGCGTTCGACTGGATCATCGCCGACCATTACGGTCTTGATCATCACTGGCAAACCGCTGCCCGGCGCTGGGCGCCACGCATTGCCGCGGTCGATGATCTGGCCACGCGGCGCTACAGCGTCGACCTGTTGCTCAATCAGAATTTGTCCGGCCTCAGCGAAAATTATCAGCCGCTGCTGCCTGCCAATTGCCGCACGTTGCTCGGCCCGCGCTATGCGATGTTGCGCGAGGAATTCAATGCCCCGGCCATCGAGATCAAGCCGCAGGCGCAGCGACTGCTGGTGAATTTTGGCGGTTTCGATGCCGCTCGCCAGACCCATCACGCGATGTTTGCGCTGGCCGATTTTGCCGAGCTTGAAGTGGATTTTGTCGCCGGCGCCGACAACCCGGCGTGGGCGCAAATGCAGGCGCTGGCCGAGACGCGGCCGCACTGGCGGCTGCACAGTTTTGTCAGCGATTTTCATCAGCGCATGCTTGCAGCCGATTTGTTTATTGGCGCTGGTGGCGGCACCAGTTGGGAGCGCGCGGCGCTCGGTTTGCCGACGATTTGCATTGCGGTGTCGAACAATCAGCAAGTCAACGGCGAAGTCATGGCGGCAGCCGGTGCGCATGTGTTCATGGGCGCCCGTGAGCAGGTCAGTGTCGAGCAGTTGCGCGATGCGATCGGTTTCGTCGTTGGCAACTTTTATCTGCGGCAAAGTCTGGCCCAGCGCTCGCGGCAACTGGTCGACGGTCGTGGTGCGTTGCGCGTAGCGGCAGCGCTGGCTGGCGCGGTGCTGAAACTGCGCCCGGCGACGCTGGACGATGCGCAGTTGTTGTTCGACGGGCGCAATGCCGAGGCGGTGCGACGCTGGTCGCAGAAAACCGATGTGATCGACCGCGAGCAGCATCAACACTGGTTGAGCGCGAGCCTGCGCAATCCGCAGCGGCTGCTGTTGATTGCCGAAGGCGATGACGGCCCGGTCGGCGTGTTGCGTTATGACTTGCGTGGGTTTGACGCCGAAGTTTCGCTGTATCTGTTTGAACAGCGTCTGGGCCTCGGTTGGGGCAGGGCGCTGCTCGCTCGCGGTGAGGCATTCGTCACGGCGCACTGGCCGCAACTGACTGCCATCACCGCGCAGGTTTCGCCTGCCAATCGCCCGTCATTGAATGTCTTTCGTGACGCCGGGTATCTGCAAAGTGCCTGTGCGTTCACCCGTGTCTTGAAGGAACACCCGCATGCCTGATTTCAAGATTGGCGATCGCCTGATCGGTGCCGACGCGCCGCCGTTCATCATCGCCGAGATGAGCGGCAACCATAACCAGTCGCTGGACGTGGCCCTGCAAATCGTCGAAGCGGCGGCGAAGGCTGGCGCGCATGCCTTGAAGCTGCAAACCTACACTGCCGAGACTATGACGCTGGATATCGCCGAGGGTGAGTTTTTCATCAAGGATCCGGGCAGCCTCTGGGCCGGCACGTCTTTGTATGACCTGTATGAGAAGGCGCATACGCCATGGGAATGGCACGCGCCGATTTTCGCCCGGGCGAAAGAGTTGGGCATGCTCGCGTTCTCGACACCGTTCGACGACAGCGCCGTGGATTTTCTCGAAAGCCTCGACGTACCGGCCTACAAGATCGCCAGTTTCGAGAACACCGATTTGCCGCTGATCCGTCGCGTTGCGGCCACCGGCAAACCGCTGATCATCTCCACCGGCATGGCGAGCATCGCCGAACTCGATGAAACCGTGCGCGCCGCGCGGCAGGCGGGGTGCAAGGATCTGGTGCTGCTCAAATGCACCAGCACCTACCCGGCGACACCGGCAAACAGCCACGTGCGCACGATTCCACATCTGCGTGAACTGTTCGGCTGTGAAGTGGGGCTGTCTGATCATTCGATGGGCGTTGGCGTGTCGGTGGCGGCGGTGGCGCTGGGCGCGACGGTGGTGGAAAAACATTTCACCCTCGACCGCGCGGCCGGTGGCGTCGACGCCAGTTTCTCGCTGGAGCCGGCGGAAATGGCCAGTCTGGTGGTGGAAACCGAACGCGCCTGGCAGGCGCTGGGTCAGGTGCATTACGGCGTGACCGAGGCCGAGCGCAAGTCGGTGGTTTATCGCCGTTCGCTGTACGTCACCGCTGATATGGCCGCTGGTGAGCCTTTCAGCGCTGCCAATCTGCGCGCCATTCGTCCGGGTCTCGGGCTGCCGCCCAAGCACACCGACGCCGTTCTCGGCCGCTGCGCGCGCACGCCGATCAAGCGCGGTACGCCGCTGGACTGGTCGCTGATCGAATAGACCGATCTGCAATCGATTCGGCATTTATCGTGACTTGCGAGTCATAACGCGCATCTTCACTGTATTGTATTAATCGGTGAGATGGCGCCTGACCCGTTATCGGTGGCAGTGATAGCCCTTTGCGCTCCCCGTGGCTGCCCGTTGTGGCGGCCGTTTTCTGTTTGTCAGCGCCCCTCGAAATCCTTGCGAGCGGTGGTCTTGGGCTGTTTTTTATTGGGAAGCCGTAATGATTGGCATAAAAAGCATTGCGAGCTACGTTCCTGTAGCCGGCGTGGACAATTACGCACAAGGTGCAAAATTCGAAAAGGATGAAGAATTCATCCTTGGCAAAATCGGTTCGGCGTTTCTGCCGCGCAAAGACGCTGATCAAGAAACTTCCGATCTGTGCGTGGAAGCAGCCAATGCGCTGTTTGCCAGCAACCCTGAACTGAAGCGTGAATCGATCGACGCGTTGATCGTCGTCACCCAGAACGGTGACGAAGAAGGCCTGCCGCACACTGCCGCGATCGTCCAGGACAAACTCGGTCTGCCGACTAACGTCGCAGCGTTCGATATTTCCCTGGGCTGCTCCGGTTACGTCTACGGCATCTACGCGATCAAGGGCTTTATGGAAGCCGCCGGCCTGAAGAACGGTCTGCTGATCACCGCTGATCCGTATTCGAAAATCGTCGACCCGGAAGACCGCAACACCACCATGCTGTTTGGCGATGCCGCCACCGCCACGTGGATGGGCGAAGATCCGACCTGGGCGCTGGGCAAGGCCAAGTTCGGCACCGACGGTTCCGGTGCGCCGCACTTGAAAGTCACCGATGGCGTGTTCTTCATGAACGGTCGTCAGGTATTCAACTTTGCGTTGCTGAAAGTCCCGGCGCACTTGCACGAATTGCTCGACGATTCTGGCCTCAAGGCTGATGACATCGACGCGTTCTGCATTCACCAAGGCAGTGCGGCGATCGTTGATGCCGTGGCGCGACGCTTCGAAGGCGAGCCGGAGAAGTTCATCAAGGACATGGTCGAGACCGGCAACACCGTGTCGTCGAGCATTCCGCTGCTGCTGGAAAAACACGTGATCGATTCCGACTGGCAGCGCATTGCGCTCAGCGGTTTCGGTGTGGGTCTGTCGTGGGGTTCGGCGATTATTTATCGTCCTTGAGCCACACAACGGCCGATACAAAAATAGCGCTCAAGGGTTAACCTTGAGCGCTATTTTTTTGCCTGAAACGGAGTGCGAGGCGTCATGAGCGAGTTTTTCCAGGCCAATGCCGAAGTCCTGCAACGACGCTGGCCGGCGCTGTTCGAGCGCTTGATGGCTGAGGACAGTTCGGCCATCGAGGTTGAGCTGACGCAAGGGCTGGGCTCGACACTGAGCGTCAACGGCATTCAGCTCACCAGCCGCCATGACCGCACGCATGAGGCGCGGATTCAGGCCGCCAGTCTTCCGGACAAAGCGCAACTGCACGTCTACGGCACCAGCCTCGGCGATCTGCCGGGCGTGTTGCTGGAGCGCTCAAACCTTGATCGCTTGTACGTGCACATCCTCAATGGCGCGTTGTTTGCGCTGGTGCTGCAACTGATTGATCAACGGCAGTGGCTGGAAGATCCGCGCGTGGAGCTGTTTTACGCCGGCGATCTTTCCGATATCTGCACGCCGTTTTTTGCCCTGCCGGCCGAGATGCTGCTGGCGGATGACTTCAACGCGAAGATCCGTGATCGGCTGGTCAATGAAGTTCATCTGACTTTCAACAACCGCGAATTCGACGTGCAGTCGCCGATTATTCAACAGCGGTTGCAGGATTGTTTGCCGGTACTGCTGGGCGATGAGGATGTGGCGCAATTGTTCGGCACCTGCGCCGGCCGCGAGGTGTTTGTGATCGGTACTGGCCCGACGCTGGAGAGCCATTTCGAACGGTTGGCGGCGATTAGTCAGCAGGCTGATCGTCCATTGTTTATCGCCGTGGATACCGCTTATCGGCCGTTGCGCGAACACGGGATCGTCCCGGACATGGTGGTGAGCATCGATCAACGTATCGGTTTTCGGCATCTACCATTCGAGGAATCGGACGGGATTACTTTGGTGTACCTGCCGATGAGTGATCCCGATGTACTGACGGCCTGGAAGGGCAAGCGCTACGGTGGTTATTCGGCAAGTCCGGTGTACGCCGGTTTGCGCGAGCAACATCCGCGCGCGCTGCTGCATGTCGGTGGCAGTGTGATTCATCCCGCCGTCGATCTGGCGGTGAAGATGGGCGCCGCGCGCATCACGCTGTTCGGCGCTGACTTTGCGTTTCCCAATAACAAAACCCACGCCGGCTGGAACGACGGCGATCTGGGGCCGGGCGTGAGTCAGTCACGGCACTGGGTGCTGGACGGGAATGGCCAGCGCGTCGCCACGCAGCTCAACTTTCGCGGTTATCTATGTGTGCTGGAACGCTACATCGCCGCCCATCCGCACGTGCAGTTCTATAACAGCAGCCGTGCGGGCGCCTTTATTGCCGGCACGCAGTTCGACCCGGAGTTCGTGCAATGACCGCTATCGATAAATGCATGGACGAGTGCCGTCAGTGCGCCGGATTGTTTCGGCTGGGCCGTGATGTCGAGGCCGCGCTGGTCATGGTTGACGTGTTCGAAGGCGCGCAGCAGGCGCTCATGTCGGCATCGACCGATGTCCAGCAAGCCTGGGCGACCTTGCTGACGCAAATCCTTGAATGCCAAGAGCGTCAGGACTGGTTGGGCCTCGCCGATTTCATGGAGTACGAACTGATCGAATTGCTGCAAAGCACGCAGCGCTGAAGGCGACCAACGGCGCTGGCCCGCTGCTTTGCGCCGCAGTCGATTTTATGACGTCATTTTTTCGTGGATGGGGCGCGGCTAAGCCCTTGTTTTCTCGGGGGTGGCAGGGTGATGGCAAATTTTTTTCAAAAAGCCCTCAAGCAACCTGCAAACCCGACGATAACTATTACGAAGGTTCTCTAGGCCATACCCGGCGGTTGCCAGGGCCGGAAGCCGCAGTACCCAACCAACGAGGAATTCGTCATGGCTTTAACAGTAAACACCAACACCACATCGTTGAACGTTCAGAAAAACCTGAACCGCGCTTCCGACGCTCTGTCGACTTCGATGCAACGTCTGTCTTCCGGCCTGAAAATCAACAGCGCTAAAGATGACGCCGCTGGCCTGCAGATCTCCAACCGTATGGCTTCGCAAATCCGTGGTGGCAACCAGGCTATCCAGAACGCCAACGACGGTATCTCGGTAGCTCAGGCTGCTGAAGGTGGCCTGCAAGCAACTACCGACATCCTGCAGCGTATGCGTGAACTGGCTGTTAAAGCACGTAACGGTACCAACGGCACTGCTGACCAGACCGCTACCAACTCCGAATTCGCTCAGATGTCCGACGAGATCACCCGTATCTCGGCTTCGACCAACCTGAACGGCAAAAACCTGCTGGACGGTACCGCTGGTACTGTGACCCTGCAAGTTGGCGCAAACACCGGTTCGGCTAACCACATCGACCTGGTACTGAGCTCTGCATTCGACGCCGTCAGCCTGTCGGTTGGTAGCGCTACTCTGGCTCTGACCGGTGCTGACGCTGCTACCGCTGCTACCAACATCGACAGCGCGATCACCGCGATCGACGCCGCTATCGCTTCGATCGGTGCACAACGTGCCAGCTTGGGTGCTTCGCAAAACCGTCTGACCAGCACCATCTCCAACCTGCAAAACATCGTTGAGAACACCACTGCTGCACAGGGTCGTGTACAAGACACCGACTTCGCCGCAGAAACTGCTAACCTGACCAAGCAGCAAACTCTGCAGCAGGCTTCGACCTCCGTTCTGGCTCAAGCCAACCAACTGCCTTCCGCTGTACTGAAGCTGCTTCAGTAATTTCGGATTGAGTTTAGGCGGGGGAGTGCGCTTGTCGTGCTCTCTCGCTTTTTTACGTTAGAAGGTGATGAGCATGGACATGAGCGTAAAGCTTAGCGTGTCTTATCCGGCTCCCAAGCCACCAGCTCCTGTGGCCGACAAGCCGTCCGAGACGCCAAAAGTTGCCAAGGTTGACGCTCCTGTCGCTGATAAAAGTCAGGATACGGACGATGCCAAATTGAAGTTGGCCGTGCAGGAAATCGAGAAGTTTGTACAGTCGATCAAGCGCAATCTGGAATTCTCGATTGATGAGCATTCCGGAAAAGTCATCGTCAAAGTGATCGCAAGCGAGACGGGTGAAGTCGTTCGACAGATTCCCTCCGCAGAAGCTCTAAAGCTTGCAGACAGTCTCGCCAACGCCAGCCACGTGTTGTTCGACGCCAAAGTCTGAGAGCTGGCATGAATAGTGTTTGTTCGTTCCCAAGACGCCGGTAGCGGTCAAAAGAATGGCAACAACCTGAAGGGAGATGCACATGGCAAGTCCAATTTTACCGGGTTCCGGACTGGGTTCCGGCCTGGACATCGGTGCGATCGTCACGGCACTGGTCAACTCCGACAAGTCGGCCAAACAGACGCAGATCGATACTCAGACGAAATCCAACTCGCTGAAGATCTCCGGTGTCGGCTCGCTGAAAAGTGCGCTGGCCGCGTTCCAGAAATCGATGACGGATCTGGGCAAGGCGACGAGCCCTGCATTTGCCGGTTTCTCTGCCACATCGGATACCCCCGCAATTCTGGGGGCCACCTCCGACAGCACAGCTGTGCCTGGCAACTACAGCGTTGTCGTAAAGAACCTGGCCACCGGCTCGAAAATCGCCAGTGCCGCGTTCGCTGGCGGCGCTACCAGTGCCATTCCGAGTGGTACTCTGAAAATCAGTCAGAATGGCATTGATTACAATGTTCCGATTCCGGCCAATGCGACCTTGCAAAGCACGCGAGACGCGATCAACACCGCGCAAGCCAGCAACGGTATCTCCGCCAACATCGTGACCGACAGTACCGGTGCCTCGCGCCTGGTGATCAACTCGAGCAAGACCGGCACAGGCATGGATCTGACGGTCAGCGGTATTGCCGGGCTGGAAATCGACGGTACCCAGAAAATGGGTGATAACCCGGCCGCAGGCGCTTCCGGCGCTGTGGGTGAGTTGGCCGGCGACGCCGCCATCACCATTGACGGGTTGCTCGTTACCAGCAAAAGCAACACGGTCAGCGGGACAATCAGCGGCCTGACACTGAACCTCGTTGCCGCGAGCCCTAAAGACGCCGGTGGGAACCAGACTGCGGCGAACGTCACCGTCGCAACCAACACTGCAGGCATCCAGACGTCGCTGCAGACGTTCATGGACTCCTACAACACCCTCAAGCGCACCATCGACACCCTGTCCAATGCGACAGCGGATGAGGATGGCAACCTGACGGTGTCGGCTGCCTTTACCGGGGACTCGCTGCCACGCTCGCTGATGTCCGATATCCGTTCGCAACTGACCCAGTCCTCGGCGGGAACCGGCCAGTTGGCCGTTCTGTCGCAGATGGGTGTGCTGACCGACAAGGAAACCGGTGAGTTGACGCTTGATACCAAAGTATTCAACGACCGTATGGCTATCCCGGGTATGGCCGGCCAGGTTCAGCAGCTGTTTTCCGGTACCACCTCGACCAATGGTCTGCTAGCCCGCATGGGCAGTGCCGTCGATCCATATGTCAAATCAGGTACGGGCCTGCTTGATCAGCGCAGCAGCAATCTGACCAATGCCGCTGCCAGTCTGAAAAAACAGCAGGCTGCATTAGATATTCACGTTGCCAGCCTGACGGCGACCTTGACCGCCAAGTACAACGCCATGGACTTGTTGGTTGGGCAAATGAAAGCGACGGCGAGCAACATCACCTCGTTCTTTGCTTCGCTGGACGCCCAGAAGTCCGCCAGCTAGTCATGAACTGACGACAAAAACCCGGCTACGCTTTATCGGCGTGCGCCGGGTTTTTGTCTTTTCATCTAAAGTTTTGAGATTCGTAGGCGATACACTGGTTATACGAGTCATTGTGGCAATGAGGTAGAACATGAACCCGATGTTAGCCCTTCGGCAGTACCAGAAAGTAGGCGCGCACGCCCAGACCTCCGAGGCGAGTCCCCACCGTTTGGTGCAAATGTTGATGGAAGGTGGTCTGGAGCGTATTGCTCAGGCCAAAGGCGCTATCGAACGCAAAGACATCCCGGCCAAGGGCACGGCAATCGGCAAGGCCATTGGCATTGTTGGTGGTTTGTGCGAAGGCCTGGATCTGGAAAACAGCGCCGATTCAGTCGCTGAGCTCAACCAGCTCTACATCTACATGATGAAGCGTCTGGCCGAAGCCAATATCAGCAGCGACCCACGGATTCTCGATGAAGTGGCCGGCCTGTTGCGTACCGTGAAGGAAGGCTGGGACGGCATTGCTCCGCCAGGTCCGCAGTTTTAAAGGAGATCACCATGAGTCCTGTTTTGCAGAGAATCGCAGATACCCGAGAGTCGCTGGTCAGTGCTCTGGCAGAGCGCAATTGGGAAGCTATTGGCGAGCTGGATCTGGCTTGCCGTTCCTGCATGGAGGACGTCATGGCTGAAGCTTCGCTGGATGAGGTCGCGTTGCGCGAGAACCTCGAAGAGCTGCTTCACGTCTACAAGGATCTGCTTGAAGTGGCCATGGGCGAACGCCAGGCGATAGTCGATGAGATGTCGCAGATCACCCAAGCGCGGAACGCGGCAAAGGTTTACCATCTGTTTGGTTAATTAACCTTCAGTTAATCCAGAGATGTGCGCCATAAATTTGACTGTGCACGGTTTTTTGACTTAACTAGTGGCTGTTTTCAGATTTCGGGCGTCTACAGGCACAGAGTGTCCTGCAAGCGTCTCGCTTGCCCCCATTTTCGGGCATTGAGTTGACCAGGGAAGTTGCTATTGCATGTGGCGTGAAACCAAAATTCTGCTGATCGATGACGATAGCGTCCGCCGCCGCGACCTGGCGGTGATTTTAAATTTTCTCGGCGAAGAAAATTTACCCTGCGGCAGCCATGACTGGCAGCAGGCAGTCGGCTCTTTGTCGTCTAGTCGTGAAGTCATTTGCGTACTAATCGGGACGGTTAATGCTCCTGGCGCGCTTTTGGGCTTGTTAAAGACACTCTCAAGCTGGGATGAGTTCCTTCCCGTCTTGCTGATGGGCGATAATTCTTCCGTCGACTTGCCCGAAGACCAGCGCCGCCGGGTGTTGTCGACCCTGGAAATGCCGCCGAGCTACAGCAAATTGCTCGACTCCCTGCACCGTGCCCAGGTCTATCGCGAGATGTACGACCAGGCCCGTGAGCGCGGTCGCCATCGCGAACCCAACCTGTTCCGCAGCCTCGTTGGCACTAGCCGTGCGATTCAGCACGTGCGCCAGATGATGCAGCAAGTCGCCGATACCGACGCCAGCGTGCTGATCCTTGGCGAGTCCGGCACTGGCAAGGAAGTGGTTGCGCGTAACCTGCATTACCATTCCAAGCGTCGCGACGCGCCGTTTGTGCCGGTCAACTGCGGGGCGATCCCGGCAGAGCTGCTCGAAAGCGAATTGTTCGGCCACGAGAAGGGCGCCTTCACCGGCGCGATCACCAGCCGTGCTGGCCGCTTTGAGTTGGCCAACGGCGGGACGCTGTTCCTCGACGAAATCGGCGACATGCCGCTGCCGATGCAGGTCAAACTGCTGCGCGTCCTGCAGGAACGCACCTTCGAACGCGTGGGCAGCAACAAGACCCAGAGCGTCGATGTGCGCATCATTGCCGCGACCCACAAGAATCTCGAAAGCATGATCGAGATCGGCACCTTCCGCGAAGATCTTTACTATCGCCTGAACGTGTTCCCGATCGAGATGGCGCCGCTGCGTGAGCGCGTCGAAGACATCCCGCTGCTGATGAACGAACTGATCTCGCGCATGGAACACGAAAAGCGCGGCTCGATCCGTTTCAACTCGGCGGCGATCATGTCGCTGTGCCGTCACGGCTGGCCGGGCAACGTCCGCGAACTCGCCAACCTCGTTGAGCGCATGGCGATCATGCACCCGTACGGGGTGATCGGCGTGGTCGAGTTGCCGAAGAAATTCCGCTACGTCGACGACGAAGACGAGCAACTGGTCGACAGCCTGCGCAGTGATCTCGAAGAGCGCGTGGCCATCAACGGTCATACCCCGGACTTCACCGCCAACGCCTTGCTGCCGCCGGAAGGCCTGGATCTGAAGGACTACCTCGGTGGTCTCGAACAAGGCCTTATTCAGCAGGCGCTGGACGACGCCAATGGCATCGTGGCGCGAGCGGCCGAGCGTCTGCGTATTCGCCGCACCACGCTGGTGGAAAAGATGCGCAAGTACGGCATGAGCCGCCGCGACGGAGACGAACAGGCGGAGGATTGACGCCTGTTTTTCAACTGCTTCATTTATAAGCAGTTTTTTTTAGGCACGGGTATTGCTACATCCCTCGCAACGTTCCGTTTAACTGACGGTCAGCCACGCGAGAGACCACAATGCCCCACGCCGCCCCGATCTCTTCTGCCTCCCGATCCGAGGCATCATCCTCGTCCGTAGAGCAGGCCAGCCGGCAGGGTCTTGAGCAGTCGTTCGCGCTGTTCAATCAGATGTCGAGCCAACTGACCGACTCTTACAGCATGCTTGAAGCGCGGGTCACCGAGCTCAAGGGTGAACTGGCCGTGGTCAGCGCCCAGCGCATGCAGGAACTGGCGGAAAAAGAACGCCTGGCCAACCGTCTGCAAAACCTCCTCGATCTGTTGCCCGGTGGCGTCATTGTGATTGACGGTCACGGCATTGTCGTCGAAGCCAATCCGGCCGCGATCGAGTTGCTCGGCCTGCCGCTGGAAGGCGAATTGTGGCGCCACGTCATCGCCCGCTGCTTCGCGCCGCGTGAAGACGATGGCCATGAAATCTCTCTGAAAAACGGTCGACGCTTGTCGATTGCCACCCGCTCGCTGGATGCCGAGCCGGGGCAATTGGTGCTGCTCAACGATTTGACGGAAACCCGTCATCTGCAAGATCAACTGGCGCGCCACGAGCGTCTGTCGTCGTTGGGGCGCATGGTCGCTTCGCTGGCCCATCAGATCCGTACGCCGTTGTCTGCGGCTTTGCTGTACGCCAGTCATTTGACTGAGCAGGAATTGCCGGTCGCCACTCAACAACGTTTCGCCGGGCGCCTGAAAGAACGCCTGCACGAGCTGGAGCACCAAGTGCGCGACATGCTGGTGTTCGCCCGTGGCGAGCTGCCGCTGACCGATCGCCTGACGCCGACTGCTCTGATGCAATCGCTGCAAGCCGCCGCGCTGACCCATGTGCAGGATCTGCCTATCCGCTGGCAGTGCGACAGTCATGCCGGCGAGTTGCTGTGCAACCGCGACACGCTGGTCGGCGCGCTGCTGAATCTGATCGAAAACGCCATTCAGGCCAGTCCCGGTGACGTGCGCCTGAAAGTGCATTGCTACGCCCGCGACAACACGTTGCGCATCAGCGTCAGTGACAGCGGCAGCGGCATCGAGCCCGCCGTTCTGGCGCGTCTCGGCGAACCTTTTTTCACCACCAAAGTGACCGGCACTGGCCTCGGCCTGACCGTGGTCAAAGCAGTCGCCCGTGCGCATCAGGGAGAATTGCTGCTGCGTTCGCGAGTCGGGCGCGGCACATGCGCGCAGGTGATCCTGCCGCTATTTTCCGCTGTACAAGGAGCTGAGTGATCGCCATGGGCATCAAGGTTTTGCTGGTCGAGGACGACCGCTCGTTGCGCGAAGCGCTGGCCGACACGCTGTTGCTGGCCGGGCATGATTACCATGCGGTCGGCAGCGCGGAAGAGGCGTTGACGGCGGTGGCGCGTGAGGCGTTCAGTCTGGTGGTCAGCGACGTCAATATGCCTGGCATGGATGGTCATCAATTGCTCGCGCTGCTGCGCGCTCGCCAGCCGCAATTGCCGGTGTTGCTGATGACTGCCCACGGCGCAGTCGAGCGCGCAGTCGATGCGATGCGTCAGGGCGCGGCGGATTATCTGGTCAAACCGTTTGAGCCCAAGGCCTTGCTCGATCTGGTCGCGCGGCATGCGCTGGGCAATCTCGGCGCGTGCGAAAGCGAAGGGCCGATTGCGGTCGAACCGGCCAGCGCCCAGCTTCTTGAATTGGCGGCACGCGTCGCGCGCAGCGATTCCACGGTGCTGATCTCCGGTGAGTCCGGCACCGGTAAAGAAGTGCTGGCGCGCTACATTCACCAGCAATCCCATCGCGCCAATCAACCGTTTATTGCGATCAACTGCGCGGCGATTCCGGACAACATGCTCGAAGCGACATTATTCGGGCACGAGAAAGGCTCGTTCACCGGCGCCATTGCTGCTCAGGCCGGCAAGTTTGAACAGGCGGACGGCGGCACCATTCTGCTCGACGAAATCTCCGAGATGCCGCTGGGCCTGCAAGCCAAACTGCTGCGCGTCCTGCAAGAGCGCGAAGTCGAGCGCGTTGGCGCGCGCAAGCCGATCACCCTGGATATTCGCGTGGTCGCCACCACTAACCGTGATCTGGCCGGTGAAGTGGCGGCGGGGCGTTTCCGTGAAGACTTGTTCTATCGGCTGTCGGTTTTTCCGTTGGCCTGGCGGCCGTTGCGCGAGCGCACCGCCGACATCCTGCCGCTGGCCGAGCGTCTGCTGGCCAAACACGTCAATAAAATGAAGCACGCGTCGGCAAAACTCTCGCCCGAGGCGCAAGGGTGCCTGACCGGTTACCCGTGGCCGGGCAATGTCCGCGAGCTGGATAACGCCATTCAGCGCGCCTTGATTCTGCAGCAGGGCGGTTTGATCCAGCCGCAGGATTTCTGCCTGTCCGGCCCGGTGATGTTTGCCACATTGCCGACGCCAGCGCCCGCTGCGCCGGTGATTCGTGAAGTCGAGATCGAGGCGGATTCCGCCGGTGCCTTGGGCGATGACCTGCGCCGCCGGGAGTTTCAGATGATCATCGACACCCTGCGCAGCGAGCGTGGCCGGCGCAAAGAGGCGGCGGAAAAGCTCGGCATCAGCCCGCGCACCCTGCGCTACAAACTGGCGCAAATGCGTGACGCCGGGATGGATGTCGAAGGTTATCTGTTCGCCACTTGATCCCGCGCAATGCTGTGAAATAGCTTTTCTGAAAAGGGTGTCCATGAGCTGGCACCCTTGTTGCTAATACCTGTGTACCCGCCGAGTGAGTGTCAAAAAATTGCGGGCCGCCCAAGAGAGTAGACCATGAGCCAAGGTATTGAATTTAATCGGTTGATGATGGACATGAAGGCCATGAAAATGGACGCCATGTCTTCGCCGAAGACCACTTCCGCCGTGCCGGAAATGGCCGGCAGCAGCTTTTCCGACATGCTCGGTCAGGCCATCAACAAAGTCAGCGATACCCAGCAGGCGTCCACTCAGTTGGCCAATGCTTTCGAAGTCGGCAAGACCGGCGTCGACCTGACTGACGTGATGATCGCTTCGCAAAAAGCCAGCGTGTCGTTCCAGGCTCTGACCCAGGTGCGCAACAAACTGGTTCAGGCGTATCAAGACATCATGCAGATGCCGGTTTAAGGACGAGATTGAGTCATGGCAGAAGCAGTCGCCGATAACGTTCCGGCCAAGGCCACCCCGATAGACGGCAAACCGCCGTTGTTCGGCTTGTCCTTCCTGGAAAACCTCTCCGAGATGACCATGCTGCGTCAGGTGGGCCTGTTGGTCGGCCTGGCAGCGAGCGTGGCGATTGGCTTTGCCGTGGTGCTGTGGTCGCAGCAGCCGGATTACCGTCCGTTGTACGGCAGCCTTGCCGGCATGGACGCCAAGCAGGTCATGGACACCCTGGCCGCCGCTGACATTCCTTACAACGTCGAACCGAACTCCGGCGCCTTGCTGGTCAAAGCCGAAGACTTGTCCCGTGCGCGGATGAAACTCGCAGCCGCTGGTGTCACTCCCAGCGACGGCAATATCGGTTTCGAAATCCTCGACAAGGAACAGGGTCTGGGCACTAGCCAGTTCATGGAAGCGACCCGTTATCGTCGCGGCCTCGAAGGCGAACTGGCACGCACCATTTCCAGCCTGAACAACGTCAAGGGTGCCCGCGTGCACCTGGCGATTCCGAAAAGCTCGGTGTTCGTCCGTGATGAACGCAAGCCAAGCGCTTCGGTTCTGGTCGAGCTGTACTCCGGTCGTTCGCTGGAGCCGGGTCAGGTGATTGCGATCATCAACCTGGTGGCGACTTCCGTTCCCGAGTTGAGCAAATCGCAGATCACCGTCGTCGACCAGAAGGGCACCTTGCTCTCGGATCAGGCGGAAAACTCCGAAATGACCATGGCCGGCAAGCAGTTCGATTACAGCCGCCGCATGGAAAGCATGCTCACCCAGCGCGTACACAACATTTTGCAACCGGTGTTGGGCAACGATCGCTACAAGGCTGAAGTCTCGGCCGACATCGATTTCAATGCCGTCGAATCCACCGCCGAGCAGTTCAACCCGGATCAACCGGCGTTGCGCAGCGAGCAGTCGGTCAACGAACAACGCACCGCCAGCAATGGCCCGCAGGGTGTGCCGGGTGCCTTGAGCAACCAGCCGCCGTCGCCAGCCTCGGCACCGCAGACCACCGCCAATGCCGCCGCGCCGGCTGCCATGGTGCAACCGGGTCAGCCACTGGTGGATGCCAACGGTCAGCAGATCATGGATCCGGCCACCGGCCAGCCAATGCTCGCGCCGTATCCGGCAGACAAGCGTCAACAATCCACCAAGAACTTCGAGCTCGACCGTTCGATCAGCCACACCAAACAGCAGCAGGGCCGCCTGAATCGTCTGTCGGTGTCGGTGGTGGTCGACGATCAGGTCAAGGTCAATGCGGCCAACGGTGAAACCACCCGCGCGCCGTGGACCGCCGATGAATTGGCGCGCTTCACCCGTCTGGTGCAGGACGCCGTCGGTTTCGACGCCAGCCGTGGCGACAGCGTCAGCGTGATCAACATGCCGTTCTCCGCTGAACGCGGTGAAGTGATTGCCGACATTCCGTTCTACTCTCAGCCGTGGTTCTGGGACATCGTCAAACAAGTGCTGGGTGTGTTGTTCATCCTCGTGCTGGTGTTCGGCGTGCTGCGTCCGGTGCTCAACAACATCACCAACGGCGGCCGCAGCAAAGAGCTGGCGCTGGGCAGTGATGTCGAGCTCGGTGGCATGGGCGGTCTGGATGGCGAACTGGCCAACGATCGCGTCAGCCTCGGTGGTCCGCAATCCATTCTGCTGCCTAGCCCGAGCGAGGGTTATGACGCGCAGCTGAATGCAATCAAGAGTCTGGTGGCAGAAGACCCGGGTCGCGTGGCCCAGGTCGTGAAAGAGTGGATTAACGCAGATGAGTGATAACCGAGCCGCCAGCGTCAAACTGAACAAGGTCGACAAAGCCGCGATTCTGCTGCTGTCCCTGGGTTCGACCGATGCCGCACAAGTGTTGCGCCACATGGGCCCGAAAGAGGTTCAGCGGGTCGGCGTGGCTATGGCGCAGATGGGCAACGTCCATCGCGAGCAGGTCGAACAAGTGATGAGCGAGTTCGTCGACATCGTCGGCGACCAGACCAGCCTCGGCGTCGGCTCCGATGACTACGTGCGCAAAATGCTCACGCAAGCCTTGGGCGAAGACAAGGCCAACGGCCTGATCGACCGCATCCTGCTCGGTGGCAACACCAGCGGCCTCGACAGCCTGAAGTGGATGGAACCGCGCGCCGTTGCTGACGTGATCCGTTACGAACACCCGCAGATTCAAGCGATCGTGGTGGCCTACCTCGACCCCGATCAGGCCGGTGAAGTGCTCGGCAACTTCGACCACAAAGTGCGTCTGGACATCATCCTGCGCGTGTCGTCGTTGAACACCGTGCAGCCAGCGGCATTGAAAGAGCTGAACCAGATTCTCGAGAAGCAGTTCTCCGGCAACTCGAATGCCTCGCGCACCACCCTGGGTGGCATCAAGCGTGCGGCGGACATCATGAACTTCCTCGACAGCTCGATCGAAGGCCAGCTCATGGACTCGATCCGCGAAGTCGACGAAGACCTGTCCGGTCAGATCGAAGACCTCATGTTCGTGTTCAACAACCTCGCCGATGTCGACGACCGTGGCATTCAGGCGTTGCTGCGCGAAGTGTCTTCCGACGTGCTGGTGCTGGCCCTCAAGGGTTCGGACGAAGGCGTCAAAGAAAAGATCTTCAAGAACATGTCCAAGCGTGCCGCCGAACTGCTGCGCGACGACCTCGAAGCGAAGGGCCCGGTGCGCGTCAGCGACGTCGAAACCGCACAGAAAGAAATCCTCACCATCGCCCGCCGTATGGCCGAAGCCGGAGAAATCGTCCTCGGTGGCAAGGGCGGCGAGGAAATGATCTAAGCCCATGGACAAGCATGACGAGTCTGTGACGGATCTGATCCGCGCCCGCGATGTTCGTGGTTTCGAATCCTGGGCGCTGCCGAGCTTCGACCCGCCAAAACCGGAACCCGAGCCCGAGCCTGAGCCTGAACCGCCGGAAATGGAAGAAGTGCCGCTGGACGAAGTCCAGCCACTGACCCTGGAAGAACTCGAAAGCATCCGTCAGGAGGCTTACAACGAGGGCTTTGCCATTGGCGAAAAGGAAGGTTTCCACAGCGCCACCCTCAAGGTGCGTCAGGAAGCCGAGGTCGCTCTGGCCGCCAAACTCGCCAGCCTTGAGCAGTTGATGGCCAACCTGTTCGAGCCGATCGCCGAGCAGGATACGCAGATCGAAAAGTCGCTGGTCGACCTCGTGCAACACATCACCAAACAGGTGATTCAGCGCGAACTGGCCATCGATTCGACTCAGATCGAGCACGTCATGCGCGACGCCCTCAAGCTGTTGCCGCTGGGCGTCGACAACGTGCGTCTGTACGTCAATCCGCAGGACTTCGAGCAGGCCAAAGCCCTGCGCGAACGTCATGAAGAAACCTGGCGCATCGTTGAAGACGAAACGCTGCTGCCGGGCGGTTGCCGGGTCGAAACCGCGCACAGTCGCATCGACGCGAGCATCGAAACCCGCGTTGGTCAGGTCATGGCCAAGCTGTTCGATCAGTTGCACGAACAAGCGTTGCACCCGGCTGAAGCGGATCTGAGCCTTGAAATTCCTGAAGACGTAAAACCGGCGGCCACTGCTGAAGAGCCGCTTGCGGACGACCCCGATGCGCCTTGAACGCACCAGTTTCGCCAAGCGCCTGGGCAGCTATGCCGAGGCCGTCGAAATTGCCGGGGCGCCGATTCTCGAAGGTCGCCTGCTGCGCATGGTTGGCCTCACCCTCGAAGCCGAAGGCCTGCGTGCCGCCATGGGCACGCGCTGCCTGGTGATCAACGACGACAGCTATCACCCCTCGCAGGTGGAAGCGGAGGTCATGGGTTTCTCCGGTAGCAAAGTTTTTCTGATGCCGGTCGGCAGTGTCGCCGGCATCGCCCCGGGCGCCCGCGTGGTGCCGCTCGCCGACACCGGACGTTTGCCGATGGGCATGAGCATGCTCGGTCGCGTGCTGGATGGCGCCGGTCGTGCGCTGGACGGCAAGGGCGGGATGAAAGCCGAAGACTGGGTGCCGATGGACGGCCCGACGATCAACCCGCTCAACCGTGACCCGATCAGCGAGCCGCTGGACGTCGGCATTCGTTGCATCAACGGTTTGCTGACGGTGGGGCGTGGTCAGCGTCTCGGCTTGTTCGCCGGTACTGGCGTTGGTAAATCCGTGCTGTTGGGCATGATGACCCGCTTCACCGAGGCCGACATTATCGTCGTCGGGCTGATCGGTGAGCGTGGTCGAGAAGTTAAGGAATTCATCGAGCACAGCCTCGGTGAAGAAGGTCTCAAGCGCTCGGTGGTCGTCGCCTCTCCGGCGGACGATGCGCCGCTGATGCGTCTGCGCGCGGCGATGTACTGCACGCGCATCGCCGAGTATTTCCGCGACAAGGGCAAGAACGTCCTGTTGCTGATGGATTCGCTGACGCGTTTCGCTCAGGCCCAGCGGGAAATCGCTCTGGCCATCGGCGAGCCGCCAGCGACCAAGGGTTATCCGCCGTCGGTGTTCGCCAAGCTGCCGAAACTGGTGGAGCGCGCCGGTAATGCGGAGAAGGGCGGGGGTTCGATTACCGCGTTCTACACCGTGTTGTCCGAAGGCGATGACCAGCAGGATCCGATTGCCGACTCGGCGCGAGGCGTGCTCGACGGCCACATCGTGTTGTCGCGGCGTCTGGCCGAGGAAGGTCATTACCCGGCCATCGATATCGAAGCGTCGATCAGCCGGGTGATGCCGGCCGTGGTCTCGGTTGAGCACATGCAGCGTGCGCAGTACTTCAAGCAGTTGTGGTCGCGCTATCAGCAGAGCCGCGACTTGATCAGCGTGGGTGCCTACGTTGCCGGTGGCGATCGCGAAACCGATCTGGCGATCTCGCTGCACCCGCAGTTGGTGCGCTACCAGCGTCAGGGGCTCAACGACAAAATCAACATGGGTGAAAGCCAGGCCTACCTGGAAACCCTGTTCGCCCCAGCGGCGGGCGGGTAACCGGTCATGGCTGCCGTCAGTCGAGCCGCGCGTCTGGCGCCGGTGGTGGACATGGCTGAAAAAGCCGAGAAAACCGCCGTGCAGCGCCTCGGTTACTTTCAGGGCCAAGTGAAGGTGGCCGAAAGCAAACTCGCCGACCTCAATGCCTTTCGTCTGGATTATTCCGAGCAGTGGATCGTGCGCGGCAGCACCGGCGTGACCGGGCAGTGGCTGCTGGGTTTTCAGGGGTTTCTGGCGCAACTCGATACGGCTGTTGATCAGCAGCGGCAGAGTCTGAACTGGCACCAGAACAATCTCGATAAGGCGCGCGAGGCCTGGCAACAGGCGTTTGCCAAAGTTGAAGGCTTGCGCAAACTGGTGCAGCGCTACCGCGAAGAAGCCCAGCGCCTTGAAGACAAGCGCGAGCAGAAATTGCTCGACGAATTGTCGCAGCGCCTGCCACGGCATGAACCCTTTTAGAAGATCAAAAGATCGCAGCCTTCGGCAGCTCCTGCACGCGATCCCTGTAGGAGCTGCCGAAGGCTGCGATCTTTTGACGTTGCTTGTTCCTTGCCCCGAGGTCAGTCAGATGCTAAACCTTGTACACGTTCGTCAATGACAAGGAAGCCAGTCAATGTCAGTCGTTGCAGAAGTCTCACCGGATGGGAAAAAGCTCAAAATCTCGGTCAAAGGCCGATTCGATTTCGGCAAACATCAGGAATTTCGCAATTCCTATGAACGGGTCGACCCCGAGCCAAATTCCTATGAGCTGGATCTGAAAGAGACCACTTATCTGGACAGTTCCGCGCTCGGGATGCTGCTGCTCCTGCGTGACCACGCGGGCGGTGATGATTCGGATATCCGGGTGGTCAACCCCAACTCCGACGTGCGCAAAATCCTCGCCATCTCCAATTTCGACAAACTCTTCGACATCACGTGACGGCCATGCAGGCGCAAGAGCCGCTGACCATCCTGATCGCCGAAGACAGTGCCGCCGATCGCCTGCTGTTATCGACCATCGTCCGCCGTCAAGGCCACGAAGTGCTGGCGGCTGCCAACGGTGCCGAAGCCGTCGAACTGTTCCGTCAGCAGCAGCCACAACTGGTGCTGATGGACGCAATGATGCCGGTGATGGATGGCTTCGAAGCGGCGCGGCAGATCAAACTGCTGGCCGGTGAAACGCTGGTGCCGATCATCTTCCTGACCTCGCTCAGCGAAAGCGAAGCACTGGTGCGTTGCCTGGAGGCGGGCGGCGACGACTTTCTGGCGAAGCCCTACAACCAGATCATCCTTGCCGCCAAAATCAAGGCGATGGATCGCTTGCGCCGCCTGCAAGACACCGTGCTGCAGCAACGCGACCTGATCGCCAAACACCACGATTACCTGCTCAACGAACAGCGCGTGGCCAAAGCGGTGTTCGACAAGGTCGCGCACTCCGGTTGCCTCAGCGCGCCGAACATTCGCTACCTGCAATCGCCTTACGCGCTGTTCAACGGCGACCTGCTGTTGGCGGCGTACACCCCGGCGGGTGATATGCATGTGCTGCTCGGCGATTTCACCGGCCATGGGTTGCCGGCAGCGGTGGGCGCCATGCCGCTTGCCGAAGTGTTTTACGGGATGACCGCCAAGGGTTACGGCCTGGCGGAAACCCTGCGCGAGATGAACGCGAAGCTCAAACGTATCCTGCCGGTCGACATGTTCTGTTGCGCCACGTTGCTGTGCCTGAGTTCGCTGCGGCGCTCGGTGGAAGTGTGGAACGGCGGCATGCCTGACGGTTATCTGCACAGGCTCGCGACGGGTGAGCGGGTTCCGCTGAAAGCACGGCATTTACCGCTCGGCGTGTTGAGCGCGCAGGCCTTTGATGACAGCACCGAAGTGCATGCGATGGCCGTCGATGATCGGGTGTTTCTGCTGTCCGACGGCGTCATCGATACCAGCGATGCCAATGATCAGCTGTTCGGTGTCGAGCGCTTGCAGCAAGTGTTTGCCGCCAATCGTGAGCCTGACCGGTTGTTCGAGGACATCGAGCAGGCGCTGCGGGATTTTCGTGGCGAGGCGCGCGACGATGTCAGCATGGTCGAAGTCAGCCTGCTCGCGCCGGCGCAGCTCAAACCAACGGCGCCGGTGTATTCCGACAGCGGCCAGTCATGCCCGCTCGATTGGTCGGTGAGTTTCGAGTTTCGCGGTGCCACGCTCAAGCGCTTCAACCCTTTGCCGTACCTGTTGCAGTTGCTGCTGGAAGTGCATGGCCTGCGCGGGCAGAGCGGCGCGTTGTACAGCGTGCTCGCCGAGTTGTATTCCAATGCGCTGGAACACGGCGTGCTCGGTCTCGATTCCAGTCTCAAGCGCGATGCGGTGGGGTTCGCGCGTTATTACGAACAACGCAACACGCGGCTGGAAGCATTGCAGGACGGCTACGTGCGCGTGCATTTGCAGGTCACGCCGCAAGAGCAGGGCGGTTGTCTGGTGATTCGCGTTGAAGACAGCGGCAAGGGTTTTGATGTGGCGCGGGTGATGGAGCGGCCGCTGGAAAATGTCCGTTTGTCGGGACGTGGGGTCAGCCTGGTGCGGCAACTGGGGCGCAACGCCAGTTGGTCGGACGAAGGTCGTAGTGCCCGCGTGGAGTTTTTCTGGGAGGTTCAGGCATAATCCGCGCAATTCTTGATCAAGGAGTGAACAAGTGACTGACCCACATGTGGATCGCGACGTACTCGATACTTTGCGTGACGTCATGGAGGAGAACTATCCGGATTTGCTGGATACCTTCCTGACGGATTCCGAAAGTCGCTTGCAGGAGCTGCAAGCGACCGCCGATGCCGAAAAGCTGTCGGAGGTCGCTCACAGCTTGAAGGGCAGCGCGAGCAACATGGGCGCTGTTCGCCTGGCCGAGTTGTGCCAGGCACTGGAGTCGGACGCCAGACACAAAAGCCCCGCTGAAATCGTCAAACTGGTCGCTGAAATCAGCCTCGAATTTGATGGCGTTCGCCCGGTTTACGAAAGCGAACGGCAGCACACGCATACTCATTGAACCGGCCGCCGGACGCTTTTCTCAAGCGTTCGGCGAAACTGGCCCGGCACTTGCAATCAATTTTCTCAACTGTACTTACGAGCCCCGTGCAGCGGAGACCGTTTCATGCCTGCGACCCCCAATATCCTTCTTCAGAATGCCGCTCAGGCCAAGGCGCAAGCTGCCTCGGCCAAATCGTCGGCGATGGCCGCAGAGCCCGTAAATAAAGCCTCCAGCTTCGCCAAAGTGTTCGCCGATCAGGGTGCGAACAAGCCTGTTGTCAGCACCGATAACCCGGCGAAAACCGCGCGCGATAAAGCCGCTGACAGCGCTGGCAAGAAAGACCTCGCCAAGGATCAATCTGCCGCCCCGGCTCCGGCGGTTGCCGATAGCGGCAATGCCTTGCCTGCTGACAAATCCGCGGCGGCCGATGACGCCGCTGCCAGCGATGACACTACCGATCCTGCGCAAACGCCGGTTGCCGACGCCAGCATGACTGATCCTGCGCTTGATCCGGCCTTGGCTGTTGCCGTGCAACCGGTGGCTGCGCCTGTGGTGCCAGCCCCGGTTGCCGCTGCACCGGCGCAACCTGAAGCCGAAACACCAGCAGTCGCCGTGTTGCCAGCAGTCAAAGACCCGGCGGCCTCGACCGATAGCGATTTCGACCCGGCAGCCGATCCGCTCGATTCGATGCCGGCGGTGCGTTTGGCGATGGAGCAGGGCGGGCATATTTCCGCTGCCAGCCAGGCGCAACCGAAAACCACCTCGGCACAGGCTCAGGCTGACGGTGAATTGACCTCGGCGCAGAACTTCGCCGCCGGCATGGCCAGCATGCTCGACGTGCAAGCCGACAAGGACAGCACCAGTCAGGGCGGCGACAAAGCGTTCAGCGGCCTGATCGATGACGGCCTCAAAGACCTCAAGACTGCGACCAGCGATACCCGCGTTGATGATTTCGCCAACCGTCTCGCTGCGTTGACGCAGGCTGCCACACCAAAAACCGCGAACGCCGTGCCGGTGAATCAACCGATCGCCATGCATCAGAACGGCTGGACGGAAGAAGTGGTCAACCGCGTCATGTACCTGTCCAGCGCCAATCTGAAGGCGGCGGATATTCAGCTGCAACCGGCCGAGTTGGGGCGTCTGGATATCCGCGTGAATCTGGTGCCGGATCAGCAGACCCAGGTGACGTTCATGAGTGCGCATCCGAGCGTGCGAGAAGCGCTCGACAGCCAGATGCATCGCCTGCGCGAGATGTTCACGCAGCAGGGCATGGGTCAGGTTGACGTTAATGTGTCTGATCAGAGCCGTGGCTGGCAGGGCCAGCAGGGTCAGGAACAGGCGCAGCAGGGGCAGAGCGGTCGTACCAGCGCGGCGGGTGGTCGTCTGGATTCGGCGGATGAAGAAATTGCCCCGGTCAGCGCGGCCGAGATTGCTGCCAACACCACCAGCGTGATCGGCAGCAGCGCCGTCGACTATTACGCCTGACGGGTTGTAGCGACACCAAAAGATCGCAGCCTTCGGCAGCTCCTACAGGGTGTACACATCCAATTGTAGGAGCTGCCGAAGGCTGCGATCTTTTGCTTTTCAGTCCTGTTGATCCAGGCGCCGATCCCCGGCCGACACTTCTGGCATAACACTTGCTCTTGCCTTGCCGTGCGACTGTGAAAACCTGATTAGTGACGGATTATTGGCATGGCGAAGAGCGAAGCTGCAGCAGTAAAAGACCCCGCAACCAAAGGCAAACTCAAGCTGATCATCATGATCGTGCTCGCGTTGCTGTTGGCCATTGGTGCATCCGTGGGGGCGACCTGGTTCTTCATGCACAGTGCCCAGAGCAAACCAGAGGCTGCGGCTGAAACCGCCCCGACCGGCAAACAACCGGCGATTTTCGAACCGATGGCGCCGGCCTTCGTCGCCAACTACAACCAGAACGGCCGTCAGCGCTACATGCAGGTGAGCATCACCATGCTCGGGCGCAATCAGGCCGATCTGGAAGCGCTGAAAGTGCACATGCCGGTTATCCGCAACAACCTGGTGATGCTCTTCTCCGGTCAGGATTTCGCCACACTGGCGACGCCGGTCGGCCAAGAGATGTTGCGCCAGAAGGCCACCGCCAGCGTCCAGGAAGTGGCGCAGAAAGAACTTGGCAAAGTGGTCATCGAACAGTTGCTTTTCACTAATTTCGTACTGCAGTAGGAACACGACATGGCCGTGCAGGATCTGCTGTCCCAGGATGAAATCGACGCGCTGTTGCACGGCGTCGACGATGGTCTGGTACAGACCGATGACGCTGCCGTACCCGGCAGTGTCAAAAGCTACGACCTGACCAGCCAGGATCGCATCGTCCGTGGACGCATGCCGACTCTGGAAATGATCAACGAGCGTTTTGCCCGCTACACCCGCATCAGCATGTTCAACATGCTGCGCCGCTCGGCGGACGTTGCCGTCGGTGGCGTGCAGGTGATGAAGTTCGGCGAATACGTGCACTCGCTGTACGTACCGACCAGCCTAAACCTAGTCAAGATCAAACCGTTGCGCGGCACCGCGCTGTTCATCCTTGACGCCAAACTGGTGTTCAAACTGGTGGACAACTTCTTCGGTGGCGACGGCCGTCACGCCAAGATCGAAGGGCGTGAATTCACCCCGACCGAACTGCGCGTGGTGCGCATGGTGCTGGAGCAGGCCTTCGTCGATTTGAAGGAAGCCTGGCAGGCGATCATGGAAGTCAATTTCGAGTACATCAACTCGGAAGTGAACCCGGCCATGGCCAACATCGTCGGGCCGAGCGAAGCGATCGTGGTCTCCACGTTCCACATCGAACTGGACGGCGGCGGCGGCGATCTGCACGTGACCATGCCGTACTCGATGATCGAGCCGGTGCGCGAAATGCTCGACGCCGGTTTCCAGTCGGATCTCGACGATCAGGACGAGCGCTGGGTCAACGCCCTGCGTCAGGACGTGCTCGATGTCGACGTGCCGATCGGTGCCACCGTCGCTCGCCGTCAGTTGAAACTGCGCGACATCCTGCACATGCAGCCCGGCGATGTGATTCCGGTCGAGATGCCGGACGAAATGATCATGCGCGCCAATGGCGTGCCGGCCTTCAAGGTCAAGATGGGCTCGCACAAAGGCAACCTCGCGTTGCAGGTTATCGAGCCGATCGAGCGCCGCTGAAACGGCGCCACCCCCCCCTTTTTGCACTAACTGAATTGTTGCCCGCCGAGGACACATGATGAACGACGATATGAACGCCCAGGACGATCAGGCACTGGCTGATGAATGGGCCGCCGCCCTCGAAGAAACCGGTGATGCCGGCCAGGCTGACATCGACGCCCTGCTGGCCGCCGACGCTGGCGCCGCAAGCTCCAACCGTCTGCCGATGGAAGAGTTCGGCAGCGTGCCGAAAAACAACGATCCGGTGACGCTGGACGGTCCGAACCTGGACGTGATCCTCGACATCCCGGTGTCGATTTCGATGGAAGTCGGCAGCACCGACATCAACATCCGCAACCTGCTGCAACTCAACCAGGGTTCGGTGATCGAGCTCGATCGTCTGGCCGGTGAGCCGCTCGACGTGCTGGTCAACGGCACGCTGATTGCGCACGGTGAAGTGGTGGTGGTCAACGAGAAGTTCGGCATCCGCCTGACCGACGTGATCAGCCCAAGCGAACGCATCAAGAAGCTGCGCTGAGTGAAAAGGTTTCTCTGGGCGCTGCTCGCGCTGCCAATCAGCGTAATGGCCGCCGAGCCGGTGGCGACCACGGCCGCCGTCGCCGCGCCGGTGGTCAACAGCGGCATTGCCGGGCAATTGACGCAACTGGTATTCGGTTTGCTGCTGGTGCTGGGGATTATCTTTTTCCTCGCCTGGCTGCTGCGCCGGGTGCAGCAGGCGGGGCCAGCGGGCAAGGGTCAGGTGATCGAGTTGATCGGTTCGCGCGCCCTCGGCCCGCGTGACCGTTTGATGCTGGTGCAGGTCGGCAACGAGCAGATTTTGCTTGGTTTGAGCCCCGGCACCATCACCGCGCTGCACGTGCTCAAAGAACCGGTGCCGGTGCCGAGCACCAGTGAAAAAGCCACTCCGGATTTTGCCCAGCAGTTGCTGAAGATACTCGGCAAGGATCAGAAGGATACGAAGTAATGGGTGCGCTACGCATCGTCTTGACGCTGGCCCTGATGCTGGCGGCGCCGCTGGCGTTCGCCGCCGATCCGTTGTCGATCCCGGCGATCACGCTGGGCACCAACGCCGATGGCGCGCAGGAATATTCGGTCAGCCTGCAGATTCTGCTGATCATGACCGCGCTGAGTTTTATTCCGGCGGCGGTCATTCTGATGACCAGTTTCACCCGGATCATCATCGTCTTCTCGATCCTGCGTCAGGCCCTCGGCCTGCAACAGACGCCGTCGAACCAGATCCTCACCGGCATGGCGCTGTTCCTGACCATGTTCATCATGGCGCCGGTGTTCGATCGCGTGAACAAAGATGCCTTGCAGCCGTATCTGGCGGAGACACTCACCGCGCAGCAAGCGGTGGAAAAAGCTCAGGTGCCGATCAAGGACTTCATGCTCGCGCAAACCCGCAGCAGCGATCTTGAGCTGTTCATGCGCCTGTCCAAACGCACCGACATCCCGACGCCAGATGCAGCGCCGCTGACCATTCTGGTGCCGGCGTTCGTCACCTCCGAGCTGAAGACCGCGTTCCAGATCGGCTTCATGATCTTCATTCCGTTCCTGATCATCGACCTCGTCGTCGCCAGTGTGCTGATGGCGATGGGTATGATGATGCTGTCGCCGCTGATCATTTCCTTGCCGTTCAAGATCATGCTGTTTGTGCTGGTGGATGGCTGGGCGCTGATCATCGGCACCCTGGCCAGCAGTTTTGGAGGTGTCTCGCCATGACGCCGGAAGTCGCGGTCGATATCTTTCGTGAAGCGCTGTGGCTGACCACGCTGATGGTCGCGATTCTGGTGATCCCGAGCCTGTTGGTCGGTTTGCTGGTGGCGATGTTCCAGGCCGCGACGCAGATCAACGAACAGACACTGAGCTTCCTGCCGCGTCTGCTGGTGATGCTGGTGACGTTGATCGTCGCCGGCCCATGGATCGTGCAGACGTTCATGGAATACATCATCCAGTTGTACAAAAACATCCCGATGGTCATCGGCTAAGCCATGCAATCGCTGCTTCAGCTGACCGACACCCAGATCAGTTCCTGGGTGGCATCGTTCATGTTGCCGCTGTTTCGCGTCGCCTCGATGTTGATGGTCATGCCGGTGTTCGGCACCACGCTGATACCGCGCCGTGTGCGCCTGTATTTTGCCGTGGCGATCACCGTGGTGATCACGCCGGGTCTGCCGCCGATGCCGGCGGTGAGTCCGCTGGATCTGAGTGGGCTGATGCTGATCGCCGAGCAGATTCTGGTGGGCGCCGTGCTCGGGTTTTCCTTGCAGTTGTTCTTCCAGGCGTTTGCCGTTGCCGGGCAGATTGTGGCGATCCAGATGGGCATGGGCTTCGCCTCGATGATCGACCCGGCCAACGGCGTCTCGGTGGCGGTGATCGGGCAGTTCTTCACCATGCTGGTGACCTTGCTGTTCCTGTCGATGAACGGCCATTTGGTGGTGTTTGAAGTCCTCACCGAAAGCTTCACCACGCTGCCGGTCGGCAGTGGTTTGATGACCGCGCATTACTGGGAACTGGCCGGCAAACTCGGCTGGGTACTTGGCGCCGCGTTGCTGCTGGTGTTGCCGGCGGTGACCGCGTTGCTGGTGGTCAACATCGCGTTCGGCGTGATGACCCGCGCGGCGCCGCAACTGAACATTTTCTCCATCGGTTTCCCGCTGACCCTTGTGCTCGGTCTGTTTATTGTCTGGGTCGGGTTGGCGGATATTCTCAATCAGTATCAGCCGCTGGCCACCGAGGCCTTGCAGTTGCTACGCGAACTGGCACGGGCGCGCTGAGTCATGGCTGAGAGCGAAAGCGGTCAGGACAAAACAGAAGACCCCACGGAGAAACGGAAAAAGGACTCCCGTGAGAAGGGTGAGATTGCCCGTTCCAAAGAGCTCAACACCCTTGCCGTGATGATGGCCGGCGCCGGCGCGTTGCTGGTGTTTGGCGGCATGTTGGCCGAAGACTTGATGGAGCTGATGCGCCTGAACTTCACGCTGACGCGCGAGGTGATCATGGATCAGGGCTCCATGGGCGCCTTTATGATGCAGTCGGGCAAAATGGCGCTGGTGGCGATTCAGCCGATCATGATCACCCTGTTGATTGCCGCGCTGGTCGGGCCGATCTCCCTTGGCGGCTGGCTGTTCGCGGCCAGCTCCATGGCGCCGAAGTTCAGCCGGATGAACCCGGCCGCCGGCCTCAAGCGCATGTTTTCCTTCAAGGCTGTGGTGGAGTTGCTCAAGGCACTCGCCAAGTTTGTGATCACCCTGTTCGTGGCGCTGATGGTGTTGATGTCCGACGTCGATGACCTGCTGCGTATCGCTCACGAACCGCTTGAGTCAGCGATTATTCACAGCGTGACGCTGGTCGGCTGGAGCACCTTGTGGCTGGCCTGCGGGCTGATCATCATCGCCGCCGTTGACGTGCCGGTGCAGCTCTGGGAAGCGCACAAAAAACTGTTGATGACCAAGCAGGAAGTGCGCGACGAGCACAAGGATCAGGAAGGTCGGCCGGAGGTTAAACAGCGCATCCGTCAGACCCAGCGCGAAATGTCCCAGCGACGGATGATGGCGGCGATTCCCGACGCCGACGTGGTCATCACCAACCCGACGCACTACGCCGTCGCGCTCAAATACGACTCGGAAAAGGGTGGCGCGCCGTTGCTGCTGGCCAAGGGTAGCGACTTCCTCGCATTGAAGATTCGTGAGATTGCCGTGGCGAATAACGTGATGCTGCTGGAATCGCCGGGGTTGGCGCGGTCGATTTACTACTCGACTGAGCTCGACGAGGAAATCCCTGGCGGGTTGTATCTGGCGGTGGCGCAGGTGTTGGCGTACGTCTACCAGATCCGCCAATACCGCGCGGGCAAAGGCAAACGGCCGGATCCGCTTAAGGATGACCTGCCGATTCCGCCGGATCTGCGCCGCGATTCTTGACGTTACTGCGATGAAACTCTAGGCCTTACAGAGATCATTGTGGCGAGGGGATTTAGCGAAACGTCGCACCGCCCCGCTGGGCTGCGCAGCAGCCCCAAAACCTGTGACTTCAATCTTTCAGGAATACCGCGTGCTCAGGATTTACGACTGCTGCGCAGCCGAGCGGGGCGGTGCGACGTTTCGCTGAATCCCCTCGCCACAGGTTCTTGCCTGACTTCTTGATCGTTCCCACGCTCCGCGTGGGAATGCATCCCGGGACGCTCCGCGTCCCTTCCAGAACCGAACGCGGAGCGTCCGTTGAGGCATTCCCACGCAGAGCGTGGGAACGATCACCGGGGTGCTGTTACTGCGGCAACTCCAGATTATCCAGCGCCCGATTCACCGCCAGTTCGCCGAGCATGATCAGTTGCGCTATGCCCAGCAGCGTCCTCCGCTGCGAGGCGGGTATGAGGTTGGCGAAGTCATTGGCGATGGTTCTTGCCGAGGCGAGGGTTTCGCAAGCGTTGGCCAATAATTCTTCGTTTTTGAAGTCGGCGGTGACGGCGTACATCGTGCGGTTTCGGCGTGGCGGTGGCGTGGCGCCCGGGAAGAGGTAGTGATCGAGGGCGCGGTCGGCGGCTTCGTGGAGCTTTGTTGAATCGAGGGATTCGTAGGGGGAGGTGGGATCGGTTTCGGGTGGGTTTGGTGTTGGTTTGATCATGGTGAAGCTCCTTGAGAAATGGAGCCGTCAACCGTCGCTGCTAAACGAAGTGGGTGGCGGCTGTACGCGGGTTAGCAGACCAGGCTCAAGAATCCCGGCGCACCGAAGTGCCCCACGCAAAGCCGCCATAACGTAATGGCGGGACTCGCGTGTCTTGAGATTTGCCGAGCTGCTAAACCCGATCACTGAACAATCAGCGACCGACCCACGATAGAACCCGTCCCCAAGGCGCACAAGCCGGCCGATTCTGGCTTAGCTGTAGGCAAAGGCGCAAGGATGTGTAGCCTTTGAGGCGTGTCTGGAGGTGTCTTTTAAACATAGCCGTTTAAAAACAGAAATCGGGCACAGGCAATGACGGCCCCTTCGCGAGCAAGCTCTGCTCCTACGGTTTTGTGGTGATCACATATTTTGTGGCTTGCCCCAATTGATCGTTCCCACGCTCCGCGTGGGAATACAGCCCGGGACGCTCTGCGTCCCTTCCAGAACCGAACGCGGAGCGTCCGTTGAGGCGTTCCCACGCAGAGCGTGGGAACGATCACCGGGGTGCTGTTACTGCGGCAACTCCAGATTATCCAGCGCCCGATTCACCGCCAACTCGCCGAGCATGATCAGTTGCGCAATGCCCAGCAGCGTCCTGCGCTGCGAGGCGGGTATGAGGTTGGCGAAGTCATTGGCGATGGTTCTGGCGGAGGCGAGGGTTTCGCAGGCGTTGGCCAATAATTCTTCGTTTTTGAAGTCGGCGGTGACGGCGTACATCGTGCGGTTTCTGCAGGTAATGACGGCCCCTTCGCGAGCAAGCTCTGCTCCTACGGTTTTGTGGTGATCACATATTTTGTGGCTTGCCCCAATTTGTAGGAGCAAAGCTTGCTCGCGAAGGCATCGGCATATTCAACGCTTTCGTCGGTTGACACACCGCTTTCGCGAGCAAGCTTTGCTCCTACAGAGGGTGGAGTGAACCTTCCGTCTGAAAACCTGTGATACCTGACAGTTCTGACAGTTCTGACAGTAGACGGCTTTCCATTTCAGGCGCACTCATAGCGCCGGCAATGTTCCCGTTGGAGGTCTCGCCGTGGATGCGCTTGGGCAAGGGCCTGACAGCGTTCGAGATGCTCGGATCTGTTCAGGGAGAGTCATCATGGTAGAGCGCGTATACAAACATCTTCCGGGGATGGAGCTGGAGTACGTCTCCGCTCGGCTGGAGGAAAACGTCAGCGAAAGAGCGATTGGTTACTCGGCCAAATTCAAACTGAGTCTCGATTTTCTTAACTTCAAAGTTGCCGCGAATCAGCACATTCCCAACTTTCTGGATAACCCGCTCAATGCGATCCGGCCCGAGCTGGACGGCTTGGCCTATCACTACGCGTACAACTATTTATTGGGTGCGGCGGGCAAGATCTCCACGAATGAGGCGCTGTTCGAGGTTTTCACTCGCACGGAGTACTACATGTCAGAGTGGTCGACGGGAGGCCTGGAGATTCGTTACGGCGTACCGGTTTTCGAGGTGGTTGACGGGCAGTTGCACGTCACTGCACGGGTAGACTATCGATTGGACGGTGGTCGACAGATTCAGATCCGCGATCTGCCCATCATCCCTTTTCAGTGGCAGCTGAATTTGCTGTTAGGTGAGCCGGTTTTTTCAGGGCTCAAGTCATCCGAGACCAAAGTCGTGCTGATGTACGGCAAGGAGCCGTTGGTGTCGGTGGAGGGGAAACCGATGTATACCGGCACGCAGTATGTGATTGGGCGCGAGTTAGCGTTTGGTGATATTGGCGCGGAGCGGATTCTGAAGGCTGGTTGAATCCGGCATTTCTCCTTGCGCTGAAACTGTGACGAAACAAAAAACGCCACCCCGATTGAACGGGGTGGCGTTTTTTTGTGCCTGAAAATGACCACCTCCCTGTAGGAGCTGCCGAAGGCTGCGATCTTTTGATTTTCAAAAGCCAGATTAAAAAATCGCAGCCTTCGGCAGCTCATGCTGAGGCGGGAATTCAATAGAGTGCATAGTGGTGCGTAATTGGCACCGACGCTGAATGCGCGCAAGTGCGCCGAGCTTAGGCGTATGACATTACTTCTGCCCGCTTTAGCTTTTGCTGAGAGGATCCTGAATGTAATAGCCAACCCATATATCACCGGTAGGGCCGGTCGCGATCACTCTAAGATCATTCCGATCGAGCGGCAATTGCTCAACCAACGTCATGGTCGCTGTTTCATATACGTCAATCAGATTCGACCCGTGACCGTTCAAGGCGTAAAGAAAGGATCCATCGACACTCAATGCCATTTCATGTGGCGTCCCTTCGACGGAGTAAGTAGCTCTGATGCCATCGTTCATAGTGTCAACAACAGCGATGCTTTTGCGCTCCCAATTGGAGATATAGGCAAGGCGCTTCAAGGGGTCAAATACAACGTCGCTCCTGATAGTTATCGGTATCGGGACCAACGTTAATTTATCTGTCTGAGGGTTAAAGACGTGAATACCTTCGGTTTCATTGACCGCGGTAAGGATGTAGAAAAACGAATTAACGGGATTTAGCTTGATTGCAACATGCACTCGACCGATCGGGATTTTTTTGACCAGAGACTGAGTCGCACTGTCAACGACCGCTATAACGTTTTTTCCGGCCTCCCCGGTAATAATGTACAACAGCTTGCCGTCAGCACTGACAGCTAGACCGATCGCAGTCCAGTCTGTCTCATAACCCAGTGTCTGGGTGTGTTTCCGGGTATCAGTGATTATTACGTGGCTGCCGTAAAAGTCAGTGGCGTAAATCAGACTACCGTCAGGGCTCTGCCCTCCGATTCGAAGGGCGGTACCGCTATGGGGGAATTCATGAATGAGTTCGCCTGTTACTGCATCCCGTGTCTGGATATGTCCCAGTTGATCGAGGTGCATGGTTTTACCGTCGTTACTGAAAAGGATCTGGTTCGCGCATTCAATGAGTCGAATGTTTGCTTGCATGGCATGAGTTTCCTATGAGCCCGATGGAGTGCTCATGGGACGAGAAATGACAGATAGCGTCTACTGTCAGAAATTACAGGTTTGGTGACCACTCGTCTGGATGATTTGGGCGTAAGCGGTTGGTTTTTTCGTATTTGCGCCAAGCTTTAATGAAAGATCGCAGCCTTCGGCAGCTCCTACAGGGAGCGCGTTGGGGCTGCGATCTTTTTTGTCTGTGCAAAAGTTGGAAGGCTTCTTGCAATAGCCGCCGTGCGCCTGCTCTGGGCGTCAAAAGTTTGCTTTAAAGGAACGGGGAAAACCGGTGGATCGCTCTCAGTTACTCAACAGTGCCCGCACAAACCTGAATGACCTCTCGCGAGGCAATCTGGGCGTGCCGTTGTTGCTGCTGGTCATGTTGGCAATGATGATGTTGCCGATCCCGCCGTTCCTGCTCGACGTGTTTTTCACGTTCAACATTGCGTTGTCGATCGTCGTGCTGCTGGTCTGCGTGTACGCGCTGCGGCCGCTGGATTTCGCGGTGTTCCCGACGATTCTGCTGGTCGCGACGTTGATGCGACTGGCGTTGAACGTCGCCTCGACACGGGTGGTGATGCTCCACGGTCAGGACGGCCACGCCGCCGCCGGTAAGGTGATTCAGGCCTTCGGTGAGGTGGTGATCGGCGGTAACTACGTGGTCGGTATCGTGGTGTTTGCGATCCTGATGATCATCAACTTCGTCGTGGTGACCAAGGGTGCCGGGCGGATTTCCGAGGTGAGCGCGCGATTCACCCTCGACGCGATGCCCGGCAAACAAATGGCGATCGACGCCGACCTTAACGCCGGTTTGATCGACCAGAACCAGGCGAAGATGCGCCGCCAGGAAGTCGCCCAAGAGGCTGAGTTCTACGGTTCGATGGACGGTGCCAGCAAGTTCGTGCGCGGTGACGCCATCGCCGGCCTGCTGATTCTGTTCATCAACCTCATCGGCGGCATGGCCGTCGGTATCTTCCAGCACAACATGAGCTTCGGCGATGCCGGCCGGGTTTACGCCTTGCTGACCATCGGTGACGGTTTAGTGGCGCAATTGCCATCACTGTTGTTATCTACAGCTGCGGCGATCATGGTGACCCGTGCTTCCGGTTCGGAAGACATGGGCAAACAGATCAATCGCCAGATGTTCGCCTCGCCAAAAGCGCTGGCGGTGGCGGCCGGTTTGATGGCGGTGATGGGCCTGGTGCCGGGCATGCCGCACTTCTCGTTCCTCAGCATGGCGGCACTGGCCGCTGGCGGCGCGTACTTGTTCTGGAAGAAGCAGAACGTCGCCAAGGTTGAAGCGCTGCAAGAGGTCAAACGCCAGCAGGAGCTGCTGCCGTCGCCGGCCCGCGCCATGGAAACCAAGGAGCTGGGCTGGGATGACGTGACGCCAATCGACATGATTGGTCTGGAAGTCGGCTACCGCTTGATCCCGTTGGTGGATCGCAATCAGGGTGGTCAATTGCTGGCGCGGATCAAGGGCGTGCGCAAGAAGCTCTCGCAGGATCTGGGCTTCCTGATGCCGACCGTGCATATCCGCGACAACCTCGACCTGGCGCCAAGCGCCTACCGTTTGACCCTGATGGGCGTGATCCTCGCCGAAGCCGAGATCTACCCGGATCGCGAACTGGCGATCAACCCGGGGCAGGTATACGGCACGCTTAACGGCATAAACGCCAAAGATCCGGCTTTCGGGCTGGAAGCGGTGTGGATCGAAATCAGCCAGCGCGCGCAGGCACAGTCCCTCGGATACACCGTGGTCGACGCCAGCACCGTGGTCGCGACGCACTTGAACCAGATTCTGTACAAACACTCCAGTGAGCTGATCGGCCACGAGGAAGTGCAGCAACTCATGCAATTGCTGGCCAAAAGCTCGCCGAAACTGGCTGAAGAGCTGGTGCCGGGCGTGGTCTCGTTGTCGCAACTGCTTAAAGTATTGCAAGCGCTGTTGGCCGAACACGTGCCGGTGCGTGACATCCGCAGTATTGCCGAAGCCATCGCCAACAACGCTGCCAAGAGTCAAGATACCGCCGCGCTGGTGGCTGCGGTGCGGGTTGGCGTATCGCGCGCCATCGTCCAAAGCATTGTAGGCACTGAGTCCGAGCTGCCTGTGATCACCCTGGAACCAAGGTTGGAACAGATATTGCTCAATAGTCTGCAGAAGGCAGGACAAGGCTCGGAAGAGGGCGTTCTGCTGGAGCCAAGCATGGCCGAGAAGCTGCAACGTTCGCTCATCGAAGCGGCGCAGCGTCAGGAGATGCAAGGTCAGCCGGTGATCCTGTTGGTAGCAGGCCCGGTGCGCGCGATGCTCTCGCGTTTTGGCCGCCTCGCAGTCCCTGGATTGCACGTGCTGGCCTACCAGGAAATACCGGACAACAAGCAAGTGACAATTGTTGCGACAGTAGGGCCCAACGGCTGAGGTAGTGGTTCATGCAAGTTAAGCGTTTTTTCGCCGCCGATATGCGTCAGGCCATGAAGCTGGTTCGTGATGAGCTGGGCGCTGATGCCGCCATCATTGGCAACCGCCGCATTGCCGGCGGTGTCGAGCTGACGGCTGCGCTCGATTACAAATTGTCGGCGCTGGCGCCACGGGTTCCGAACATGGAACTCGAAGACGAGCTGCGCAAGACCCAGTCGCGCATCGTCACTGCCCAGGCCGAGCTGAGCCTGCGTGGCGAAGCCGATGGCAATAGCAATCGCCAGATCTTTGCCGGCCTGCCACTCACCGCTGGCCTGCCGTTGACCGCCGCTGAACCGCTGACCGAGCCGACCTACGCCGCGCCAGCGCGTCCAGCCCCGGCACCGGCGCAGTCCTCCGGCGGCGTCGATCCACGCGCCCTGGATTCGATGCGTTTTGAATTGAACAGCCTGCGCGAGCTGATGGAAGTGCAGCTCGGCACGCTGGCCTGGAATCAACTGCAGGGCAGCCGTCCGGCGCAAGCCAATCTGTATCGCCGTCTGCAACGCATCGGTCTGTCTGGCCCGCTGTCGCGTGATCTGCTGTCGATGATCAGCGACATCGAAGAGCCGCGTCAGGCCTGGCGCATGCTGCTCGCGCATCTGGCGCGAATGATTGCCGTGCCGGAAGTCGAGCCGCTGGAAGAGGGTGGTGTGATCGCCATGGTCGGCCCTGCCGGCATGGGCAAGACCACCACGCTGGCGAAACTGGCCGCACGTTATGTGCTGAAATACGGCGCGCAGAATGTCGCGCTGGTGAGCATGGACAGCTTCCGCATCGGCGCGCAGGAACAACTGAAGACCCTGGGCCGCATTCTCAATGTGCCGGTGACCCACGTTGATCCGGGCCAGTCGCTGGTGCAGGCGCTGGATCCATTGCTGCGCAAACGCGTGGTGCTGATCGATACCGCCGGCCTGCAAGCCAGCGATCCGGCCCTGCGCATGCAGCTCGAAAGCCTCGCCGGGCGTGGCATCCGTTCAAAAAATTATCTGGTCTTGGCAACCACCAGCCAGAAACAGGTTCTAACCGCCGCTTATCACAGTTACAAGCGTTGCGGGCTCGCCGGGTGCATCCTGACTAAACTGGATGAAACGGCCAGCCTTGGCGAAGTGTTGAGCCTGGCGATCAGTCATGAATTGCCGGTCGCGTACCTGACCGATGGCCCACGGATTCCGGATGATTTGCATCTGCCGCGCCGTCATCAACTGGTCAGCCGCGCCGTCAGCGTGCAAATGCAGGAAGAACCCAGCGAAGAAGCCATGGCTGACATGTTCGCTGATATCTACCACAGCCCCACCAAGCAGGTAGGCTGAGGTATTCATGAACAGTTTTTGTACCTACATCGATGGTCTGCCATGCATTGTTCCGTTTGTGAACGCGCAGCCAGTAATGTGGCCTCCGTCTATGCAAGACAAGGTAAAGAAATAACATGGGCAGCATGCATCCCGTACAGGTGATCGCGGTGACCGGCGGCAAAGGTGGCGTCGGCAAAACTAACGTGTCAGTGAACTTGTCTCTGGCGCTGGCAGAGCTTGGCCGTCGGGTCATGCTGCTGGACGCCGATCTGGGACTGGCGAACGTCGACGTTCTGCTGGGCCTGACACCCAAACGCACTCTGGCCGATGTCATCGAAGGCCGCTGTGAGCTGCGCGACGTACTGTTGCAGGGCCCCGGCGGGATCCGCATCGTACCGGCCGCGTCCGGCACGCAGAGCATGGTTCATCTGAGCCCGGCGCAACACGCCGGCCTGATTCAGGCCTTCAGTGACATCGGCGACAATCTCGACGTTCTGGTGATCGACACCGCTGCAGGTATTGGTGACTCGGTAGTCAGTTTCGTTCGCGCAGCGCAGGAAGTGTTGCTGGTGGTTTGCGACGAGCCGACCTCGATCACTGACGCTTACGCACTGATCAAACTGCTCAACCGCGATTACGGCATGAACCGCTTCCGCGTCCTCGCCAACATGGCGCAGAGCCCGCAAGAAGGTCGCAACCTGTTCGCCAAGTTGACCAAGGTCACGGATCGCTTCCTCGACGTCGCCTTACAATACGTCGGTGCCGTGCCTTACGACGAAAGCGTGCGCAAAGCGGTGCAGAAGCAGCGCGCTGTCTATGAAGCCTTCCCGCGTTCCAAGTGCGCGCTGGCGTTCAAGGCCATCGCGCAAAAGGTCGACACCTGGCCGCTGCCCGCCAACCCGCGCGGCCACCTTGAGTTTTTTGTCGAGCGCCTCGTGCAGCAAACGGCAGGGCCCGTGCTATGACCGCTAGCGGTATGAATTACTACAAGAAGTCGGCACGCGACGCTCAGTACGAGCTGATCGAGCGTTACGCGCCGCTGGTCAAACGCATTGCCTATCACTTGCTGGCGCGGTTGCCGGCGAGTGTGCAGGTTGAAGACCTGATCCAGGCCGGGATGATCGGCCTGCTTGAAGTCTCGACCAAATACGACGCCAGTAAAGGCGCCAGTTTCGAAACGTACGCGGGCATTCGAATCCGCGGCGCGATGCTCGACGAAGTGCGCAAAGGGGATTGGGCGCCACGCTCGGTTCACCGCAATACCCGGATGGTCAGCGACGCAATTCGCTCAATTGAAGCTAAAACCGGCCGTGATGCTAAAGATCACGAAGTTGCGGCCGAACTCCAATTGAGTCTCGACGATTACTACGGGATTTTGAATGACACCTTGGGCAGTCGTCTGTTCAGTTTCGACGATCTGTTGCAGGACGGCGAACACGAAGGGCTGCACGAGGATGGCGCGAGTGCTCATCTTGAGCCGTCACGCGATCTGGAAGATGAACGCTTCCAGGCGGCGCTGGCGGACGCGATTGCCAATTTGCCGGAGCGTGAGCGACTGGTGTTGGCGCTGTACTACGACGAAGAGCTGAACCTCAAGGAAATCGGTGAAGTCCTTGGCGTCAGTGAATCGCGGGTCAGCCAGTTACACAGCCAGTGCGCGGCCCGTTTGCGGGGGCGTTTGGGGGAGTGGCGAGCGCGCTGAAGGCAGTGTGGGGACACTGCGAACGAGGCTGGTGCGGTGATGAACGGCACCGGTCTTGCTCTGTTGTGCTCCAGACAGTCTTCGAGTGCTGCGCCGATTGATTGAAGTGGCGCGTCCAGGTGCTGGACGCGTTTAAGACTGCTTGGAGGTCGAATTGAACAAAGACATGAAAATCCTCATCGTTGATGACTTCTCAACGATGCGGCGGATCATCAAGAACCTGCTGCGTGATCTTGGGTTCACCAACACCGTCGAGGCTGACGATGGCACCACTGCCATTCCAGTGCTCAACAGCGGAAGCATCGACTTTCTGGTAACGGACTGGAACATGCCGGGCATGACCGGTATCGACCTGCTGCGTCACGTGCGTGCCGACGAAAAACTCAAGCACCTGCCGGTATTGATGGTGACTGCTGAAGCCAAGCGCGAGCAGATCATCGAAGCCGCTCAGGCCGGTGTGAACGGCTACGTCGTCAAACCTTTCACGGCTCAGGCGCTGAAAGACAAAATCGAGAAGATTTTCGAACGCATCGGCTGATGAACGCGCGGGGGAGCTATGGAGCATAAAGAATTTTCACAGGGCGATTTCGAGTCGACCCTGAAAAAACACGCGGTCGAACTGGTCGAGAGCCTTGAAAAAGGCAAGTTCGGCGACGCTGTGCAACTGATCCATGAGCTCAATCAGACCCGTGACCGCGGCCTGTATCAGGAAGTGGGCAAGCTCACACGCGAACTGCACAGTGCGATCGTCAATTTCCAGATCGATCCGCACATGCCGCAGGCCGAGGAAGTGTCGCAAATCACCGACGCCACCGAACGTCTGGGCTATGTGGTCAAGCTGACGGAAGCTGCGGCCAACCGCACCATGGATCTGGTGGAAAGCGCCACGCCGGTGGTCAATGGTCTGGCTGAAGAAGCCCAGGCTCTGAGCACGGATTGGGGCCGTTTCATGCGCCGCGAAGTCGGGGCTGAAGAGTTCCGCGAACTGGCGCGCCGGGTCGACGGTTTTCTGTCGCGCAGCCACACGGGCAACCGTGCGGTGTCGAGCAATCTCAACGACATTCTGCTGGCCCAGGATTACCAGGACCTCACCGGTCAGGTGATCAAACGCGTGACCCAACTGGTCACCGAAGTCGAAAGCAATTTGCTCAAACTCGTACTCATGGCCAGTCAGGTGGACCGCTTTGCGGGCATCGAACATGACCGCGCCGCGATGCTTGCAGAAAAAGATCCACAAAAACATCTCTCGCAGGGTGAAGGTCCGCAGATTCATGCCGATAAACGAGAAGACGTTGTGTCCGGTCAGGACGATGTGGACGATTTGTTATCCAGCCTTGGATTTTGAGTTTAGGTTTTTAGACCTGTTAGGAGCACCCCATTAATGAGCTTCGGCGCCGATGAAGAGATCCTTCAGGATTTCCTGGTTGAGGCCGGCGAGATTCTTGAGCAACTGTCCGAGCAACTGGTCGAGCTGGAAAGCCGACCGGATGACGCGGATCTGCTCAATGCAATTTTTCGCGGTTTCCACACTGTAAAAGGGGGCGCCGGCTTCCTTCAGCTCAATGAGCTGGTGGAGTGCTGTCACATCGCCGAAAACGTGTTCGACATCCTGCGCAAGGGTGAGCGTCGCGTTGATGCAGAACTGATGGACGTGGTGCTGGAAGCACTGGACGCGGTGAACAGCATGTTCACCGAGGTGCGTGAACGCGCACCGATCACCGCTGCAACGCCTGAGCTGCTGGCAGCGCTGGCACGTCTGGCCGAGCCGCAATCGGCGGATGCCGTCGCGGTCGAAGAAGTCGTTGAAGCGCCGGTCGCCGAAAGCGATTCGGGCGACATCACCGACAACGAATTTGAACAACTGCTGGACTCGCTGAATGCCGTCAAGGCACAAGCCGAAGCCCCGCCAGCGCCGGTGGCCGATAGCGCCGCCAGCGATGAAATCACCGACGCCGAATTCGAGTCGTTGCTGGATCAACTGCACGGCAAAGGCCAGTTCGCGCCGGACGCTGTAGCGGCGACGCCAGCGACGCCAGCGGCTCCGGTTGCTCCGGCAGCGGGCGACAGCTCGGACATCACCGACGACGAATTTGAAGCGTTGCTCGATCAGTTGCACGGTAAAGGCAACTTCGCCGTCGAAGCGCTGGAGTCGGCGATTGCCTCGGCACCTGCGCCTGCTGCTCCAGCGGCCGCCGCTGCCGGCAGCGATTTGATCAGCGATCACGAATTCGAATCGCTGCTCGACGAATTGCACGGCAAAGGCAAGTTCACCGACGTCGGCGCCGCCTCTGCGGGCAGCGCTTCGACGGTGGCCACGCCAGTCGCCAAGGCTCCAGCCGCAGCGGCGCCGAAACCTGTCGCCAAGCCTGAGCCAAAAGCCGAAGCCCCCAAAGCTGCTGCGCCGGCTCCGGCCCGTGCACCGGCAACACCGCCACCGGAAAAACCGGCGAGCGAAGCCGAGACCACCGTGCGCGTCGATACCGCACGTCTCGACGAAATCATGAACATGGTCGGCGAACTGGTACTGGTGCGTAACCGCTTGGTGCGCCTGGGCTTGAACAGCGGCGACGAAGCCATGCAAAAGGCTGTGTCGAACCTCGACGTGGTCACGGCTGACCTGCAAACCGCAGTGATGAAAACGCGGATGCAGCCGATCAAGAAAGTCTTCGGGCGCTTCCCGCGTCTGGTTCGCGACTTGGCCCGTCAGCTGAAAAAAGAGATCAACCTGGAGCTGGTCGGCGAAGAAACCGACCTCGACAAAAACCTCGTCGAGGCCCTGGCCGATCCGCTGGTTCACTTGGTGCGCAACGCTGTCGACCACGGCATCGAGTCGCCGGAAGAACGCGAAGCATCGGGCAAGGCCCGTGGCGGTCGTGTGGTGCTGGCCGCCGAGCAAGAAGGCGATCACATCCTGCTGTCGATTTCCGATGACGGCAAAGGTATGGACCCGAACGTGCTGCGCGCCATCGCGGTAAAACGCGGGGTGATGGACAAGGACGCGGCCGATCGCCTCAGCGATACCGAGTGCTACAACCTGATCTTCGCTCCGGGTTTCTCGACCAAGACCGAGATCTCCGACGTCTCCGGCCGCGGTGTCGGCATGGACGTGGTGAAGACCAAGATTTCCCAGCTCAACGGTTCGATCAACATCTACTCGACCAAGGGCCAGGGCTCGAAGATTGTCATCAAGGTGCCGCTGACGCTGGCGATCATGCCGACGTTGATGGTCATGCTCGGCAATCAGGCGTTCGCGTTCCCGCTGGTCAACGTCAACGAAATTTTCCACCTCGACCTGTCGACCACCAACGTCGTCGACGGCCAGGAAGTGGTGATCGTGCGGGACAAGGCGCTGCCATTGTTCTACCTCAAGCGCTGGCTGGTCAGCTCCGCCGCTCACGAAGAGCAGCGCGAAGGCCATGTGGTGATCCTTTCGGTGGGCACTCAGCGGATCGGCTTCGTCGTCGATCAACTGGTCGGCCAGGAAGAGGTGGTCATCAAGCCATTGGGCAAAATGCTGCAGGGCACTCCGGGCATGTCCGGCGCCACCATCACCGGTGACGGCCGCATCGCGCTGATTCTCGATGTTCCAAGCATGCTCAAGCGTTACGCCGCACGGCGTATTTGAATCCGGGGCGGCGGGGCGATCACGCTCCGCTGCACCTAATGGAGTGTTTATGGCAGTCAAAGTCCTGGTGGTGGACGATTCGGGTTTTTTCCGCCGCCGCGTCTCGGAAATTCTTTCAGCGGATCCGAGCATCCAGGTGGTCGGCACTGCAACCAACGGTAAAGAGGCCATCGATCAGGCACTGGCGCTCAAGCCGGACGTGATCACCATGGACTACGAGATGCCCATGATGGACGGCATCACGGCGGTGCGGCACATCATGCAGCGCTGCCCGACTCCGGTGTTGATGTTCTCCTCGCTGACCCACGAAGGCGCTCGGGTCACCCTCGATGCGCTGGACGCCGGCGCGGTGGATTTCCTGCCGAAGAATTTCGAAGACATCTCGCGCAATCCCGAGAAGGTCAAACAACTGCTGTGCGAAAAGGTGCACAGCATCTCGCGCAGTAATCGTCGTTTCAGTGCTTACAGTGCGCCGGCTCCAGTGGCTGCACCTGCACCTGCGCCGACGCCTGCTCCGACTGCATCAAGCTTCAGTAGCCACAGCAGCAGCGCTCCGGTGCGTCCAGCGCCAGCGCCTGTGCATGCTCCGGTTGCAACCCGTGCACCGGCCGCCAGCGCTTCGTCGCCGGCACCGAAACGCAAGGCTTACAAACTGGTTGCCATCGGCACCTCGACGGGCGGTCCGGTTGCGCTACAACGGGTGTTGACTCAGTTGCCAGCGAACTTCCCGGCACCGATCGTGTTGATCCAGCACATGCCGGCGGCGTTTACCAAAGCGTTTGCCGAGCGTCTCGACAAACTCTGCCGCATCACCGTCAAGGAAGCCGAGGATGGCGACATCCTGCGTCCGGGGTTGGCGTTGCTGGCGCCGGGTGGCAAGCAAATGATGATCGACGGCCGTGGCGCGGTGAAGATTCTGCCGGGCGACGAGCGTCTGAATTACAAGCCGTGCGTGGACATCACCTTCGGCTCTGCGGCCAAGTCCTACGGTGACAAAGTTCTGGCGGTGGTGCTCACCGGCATGGGCGCTGACGGCCGTGAAGGCGCGCGTTTGCTCAAGCAGGGCGGCAGCTCGATCTGGGCGCAGGACGAAGCCAGTTGCGTGATCTACGGCATGCCGATGGCCATCGTCAAAGCTGACCTCGCCGACGCGGTGTACAGCCTGGACGAGATCGGCAAGCACATCGTCGAGGCGTGTATCTGATGGATGTTTTAAGCCTTATCGGGATCATCATGGCGTTCGTCGCCATCATCGGCGGCAACTACCTTGAGGGCGGCCACATCGGTGCGCTGGCCAACGGTCCTGCCGCGTTGATCGTCCTCGGCGGCACCATCGGCGCGGCGCTGCTGCAATCGCCGATGAGCGCGTTCAAACGCGCCATGCAGATTCTGGCGTGGATTCTGTTTCCGCCCCGGGTTGATCTGGCCGGCGGCATCGACCGTGTCGTCAACTGGAGCCTCACCGCGCGCAAGGAAGGCCTGCTGGGTCTGGAAGGCGTGGCCGATGCCGAACCGGATAATTACTCGCGCAAAGGCCTGCAACTGCTGGTCGATGGCGCCGAGCCGGAAGCGATTCGCAGCATCCTCGAAGTGGATTTCTACACCCAGGAAGCGCGCGATATCGAAGCCGCGAAAGTCTTCGAAAGCATGGGCGGTTACGCGCCAACCATCGGCATCATCGGTGCGGTGATGGGCCTGATCCACGTGATGGGCAATCTGGCCGATCCGACGCAACTGGGCAGCGGTATCGCCGTGGCATTCGTCGCCACCATTTACGGTGTCGCCAGTGCCAACCTGGTGTTGTTGCCAGTGGCGGCCAAGCTGAAGGCAATCGCGTTGCGGCAGTCGCGTTATCGCGAAATGTTGTTGGAAGGGATCCTGTCGATCGCCGAAGGTGAAAACCCTCGCTCCATTGAGTTGAAGCTGCAAGGCTTCATGGATTAAGGGAATAACCTCATGGCTCGTCGTCGCCACCAGGAAGAACACGTCAACCACGAGCGCTGGCTGGTGTCCTACGCGGATTTCATCACCTTGCTGTTCGCGTTCTTCGTGGTGATGTACTCGATTTCGTCGATCAACGAAGGCAAGTACAAAGAAATTTCCGAGGCGCTGGTCGGTGTTTTCAAAGACTCCGACCGTGCGCTCAAACCGATTCCGATCGGTGATGAGCGACCGAAAACCACCACTCCGGCCAAGCCGCTGGTCAAGGATGCCGAGCAGATTGATGCCGGTATCGCCGGGGCCAGCGATCCGCTGAAAAGCATCTCCGATGACATCAGCGCCGCGTTCGGCGACTTGATCGCGTCCAACCAGATGACCGTGCGCGGCAACGAGTTGTGGGTCGAGATCGAACTCAATTCCAGCCTGTTGTTCGGCAGCGGCGACGCCATGCCGAGTGACATCGCGTTCAACATCATCGACAAGGTCGCGGCGATTCTGAAACCGTTCGATAACCCGATTCACGTCGAAGGCTTCACCGATGATCAGCCGATCCGCACCGCGCAGTACCCGACCAACTGGGAACTGTCCTCGGCGCGTTCGGCGAGCATCGTGCGCATGCTGGCGATGCAGGGTGTGAACCCTGGCCGGTTGGCGTCGGTGGGTTACGGCGAATTTCAACCGGTGGCCAACAACGCCACCGTTGAAGGCCGCGCGAAGAATCGTCGGGTGGTGTTGGTGGTGTCGCGCAATCTCGATGTCCGCCGCAGCCTGACGGGCACCGGGACGGCCAATGCGCAACCGGACGCCGCGTTGAAGCGCGCTGGCACACAAACTGCACCGACCCCGGTCAAGACGCCGGGACGCGAGAGTGCCGTCAATTCTCCGTCACCCGCATTAACACGCTGAGCTATGTCTCGGTCGAGCATATCGGCCGGGAGGAACGAACCGAATGAGAGTCTGGGCAGTCGCCAATCAAAAGGGTGGTGTCGGTAAAACCACATCTTCCATCGCTTTAGCCGGATTGCTGGCCGAGGCGGGCAAGCGCGTGGTTGTGGTCGATCTCGACCCGCACGGCTCGATGACCAGCTATTTCGGCTACGACCCCGACAGCCTGGAACACAGCAACTACGACCTGTTTCTGCACAAGGGCAGCGTGCCGCAAGGCTTGCCGGGGCAGTTGCTGTTGTCGACCAGTGATGAACGTATTTCACTGTTGCCGTCGAGCACCGCGCTGGCGACCCTTGAGCGGCAGTCGCCGGGGCAGAGTGGTCTCGGTCTGGTGATCGCCAAGAGTCTGGCGCAGCTGTGGCAGGACTTCGATTACGCGATCATCGACAGCCCGCCGTTGCTCGGTGTGCTGATGGTCAACGCACTGGCCGCGAGTCAGCAACTGGTGATCCCGGTGCAGACCGAACACCTCGCCGTCAAAGGCCTGGAGCGCATGGTCAACACGCTGGCGATGATCAACCGTTCACGCAAACAGGCGCTGCCGTTCAGTATTGTGCCGACGCTGTTTGATCGCCGTACGCAGGCGTCGCTGGGTACTTTGCGCGTGCTGCGCGATAAATTTCCGGAAGAGATCTGGCAAGGTTACATCCCGGTCGATACGCGCCTGCGTGACGCCAGCCGTGCCGGAGTAACGCCTTCGCAATTCGACGGCAAGAGCCGTGGCGTTCTCGCTTACCGCGCGCTGCTCAAGCATCTGCTGGCGCAGCAACTCGTCGCGCAGGTGGCTTGAATGACTTTGACTTGTGTAGGAGCTGGCGCAGGCTGCGATCTTTTGATCTCGCTGTGTGGCCTCCTTGAAAAGAGCAAAAGATCGCAGCCTGCGGCAGCTCCTACAGGGGACTGCGCATGAATCGGCCGGTGAAGCTGACTTCGCGTCCGCAGTTGGCGTTGCAGTCTTATCTGGAGGATTTACTCAATGATCTTCCGGAAGAATTGCCGGCGGTAGTCGAAGCGCAGCCTGAGGCGCTGGATGAGTTTCAGGCAGCCGTGCTGGAAGAGCAGGCGCGTGATGCGCAAAAGGCTGCCGCACCGGTTGCCGCGCCTGCCGCGGCGCCTGTTGCCAAGGCCCCTGTGGCGTTGATTGAAGAAACGCGTGCGCCGGTTTCAACATTGGCGCCGTTGCTGCAAACACAACTGCTGACAGTGCCGGAACCCCCGGCGCCTGAGCCTGAGTCTGAAATTGAAGCGCTGGCGCCACAGACACTGATTCCGCCCGTGGTGGAAGTGCATCTGCCGCCAAGCAGCACGCCGCCACCGGTCGAGCCCGATGGCCGCCCGGCGTGGGCCGCAGATGCGTTCGAATGCCTGCTGTTCGACGTTGCCGGGCTGACCCTGGCGGTGCCGCTGGTGTGCCTCGGTTCGATCTATTCGCTGGCCGGGCAAGAGCTGACGCCGCTGTTCGGTCAGCCGGAGTGGTTCCTCGGCATTCTGCCGAGCCAGGCCGGCAATTTGAAAGTCCTGGACACCGCGCGCTGGGTCATGCCGGATCGCTATCGCGATGACTTCCGTCAGGGCTTGCAGTACGTGATTTCGGTACAAGGTTACGAGTGGGGGCTGGCGGTGCATCAGGTCAGCCGCTCGTTGCGTCTGGATCCGAATGAAATCAAATGGAGAAGTCACCGGGGTCAGCGGCCATGGCTCGCCGGCACCGTGATTGAACACATGTGCGCCTTGCTCGATGTCGCTGCACTGGCCGAGTTGATCGCCAGCGGCGGGGCGAAGCACATGTCCGGCAGTAAGCCGAACCACAAACCGACATAACAGACAGTACCGGCGTACAAATGCCGGCGACGAAACATAAACCGCCACACGCGGTACTTCGAGGGGCTAGGGTATGAACGACAAGGCGACGGCGGCAAAGGGTTCTGAAGATCCGATCCTGCAATGGGTGACCTTCAAGCTGGACAACGAAACCTACGGCATCAACGTGATGCGCGTTCAGGAAGTGCTGCGCTACACCGAGATCGCTCCGGTGCCGGGCGCGCCGAGCTACGTGCTGGGCATCATCAACCTGCGCGGTAACGTCGTCACCGTGATCGACACTCGCCAGCGCTTCGGCCTGATGAATGCCGAGATCAGCGACAACACCCGCATCGTCATCATCGAAGCCGACAAGCAAGTAGTTGGCATCATGGTCGACAGCGTGGCCGAAGTGGTTTATTTGCGTCAGTCGGAAATCGAGACCGCGCCGAACGTCGGCAACGAAGAGTCGGCCAAGTTTATCCAGGGCGTGTGCAACAAGAACGGCGAGCTGCTGATTCTGGTCGAACTGGACAAGATGATGAGCGAAGAAGAATGGTCGGATCTGGAGAACATCTGATTGATTCTTGAAGTCGCGGTCATTGTCCTGTTCCTCTTCTGGGCAGGCACGCTGGCAATGTTTCTGGCGTACATCAAGGCGCAGAAACTAATCGCTGCGCAACAGGCCCAGGGCGATGCGCTGCGTGATCAGCGCATCAAAGACCTGGCCAAACGCGTCGACGACTACCAGAACGGCAACGTGCGCATGGGCGAAGCCCTGCACGAGCTGCGCTCGGTCGTCGCGCCGTTGCCGGACAAGCTTGTTGCATTGGAGCAACGCGACCCTTCGAGCCTGTCATTCGCCCAAGCGGCGAAGCTGGTGGGGATGGGCGCGAGCGTTGATGAACTGACTCAGTCGTGCGGGTTGACCCAGGCTGAGGCGGAGTTGATGCGCAAACTGCATAAAGGCAGCTAGGAGCTTCGAGCTTTTAGCGGCAAGCAAGATCAAAAGATCGCAGCCTTCGGCAGCTCCTACATTGGAATGTACCGGGATCGTTCCCACGCTCTGCGTGGGAATGCATCTTGGGACGCTCCGCGTTCCGCCTGTGAAATGTGACGCAGAGCGTCACGGGCGGCATTCCCACGCAGAGCGTGGGAACGATCAATAATCATCCCCGCGATCGGTGATGTCCTTCTCCACCACCGGCGCCTCCAGATCCTGCCCTTCGGGGAATTTTCCCTTCAGATTCCACGCAAACGCGATGATCTCGGCGATCGTGCGGTAAAGCTCCTCGGGGATGCTGTCACCCAATTCCATCCGCGCCAACAAGCGCACCAACTCGGCGTTCTCGTAGATCGGCACTTCGCAGTCGCGGGCGATGCGCAGGATTTCTTCGGCCAGTTCGTCGTCACCTTTGGCAGTGAGTGTAGGGGCGTGGTTGCCGTCGTATTTGAGGGCGATGGCCTGGCGTGGGGCGGTGGAATCGTTCATGCGGTTTCGTCGACCCAGCGGTGTTCGAGGCGGGTTTGGTTGCCTTGCGGCGGCGTGCCTTGATGGCAGTCGATATCGCCGACGTTGAGTCCGCGATCAAGCAGGCGTTGGCGCAAGGCGAACAGGTTGTTTTCGATCAGGTCGGCGGTGTACGCCCTTTCGGCCCACAGTTGGCCGGACAGGCTGCCGGCGACCAGTTGCGCCTGAATCTGCATTGGCCCGAGCGGTTCCATGTCGAATGCCAGATCGACGCGCCACAGTTGCTGCTTGGGCTCGCGTTCGTCACGGCGTTCGTTCGGTTGCGGTTCCCGTTCCAGTGCCTCTTCACGCTGGAATTTGACCTGCAACGGCACGATGTCTTGCATATTTCGCATGGGGATTTCCAACTGCCAGGTGCTCAGCAAGCGACCATCATCGGTGACGCCGGTCTGTTCAAGACTCGACAGTTGATGGCTTTGCAGGCGCGACACAGCAGCGGCGGCGAGGCGCAGCAGATGCTCCAGATCGCCTTCGCCATCCAGACTTTGCAGCAGGCGGTCGGGCAGGGGGAAGCTGCTTGGCAGCGGTTTCGCGCTGACCTGGCCGAGGGTGCCGAGGGCATTACGGACGAAGCTCGGCAGCGCTTGCGCCAAAGTGTTGGCCGCGATGATTGCGTTGAAACTGGCGTTGCCCGGCGCTCCCGGCGACAGTTGCGCGATCAGTTTGAGCAGATCGGCTTTGATGTCCGAGGTCAGGGTTGGGTTCTGTCCGGTGAGCAATTTGGCTTCGAGGAAGGCGCCGCTGTTGGCCAAGGCCAGCGCCACGCCTTTGGAACTGGTCATTTGCTGCAGATCGGGGAGGCTGGCGAGCAGTTTGTCGACCGCCGCGCGCAAGTCCGCTGAAGTCTGATCGTTGTCCGTCGGCAGATTTTGCAGTGCATTCAGCAGACCGCTCAGAGACGCTTGGCGACTTTGCTGGCCGACCAGTTGCTGACTGACGGCCAGTTGTTCCTGCCGGCCGCTCAGGGGCAGGAATTTCAGGGTTTGCGCATCTTCCACCAACGCCGAGAGCAACGTGCCGATGCGCAGCGGTTGCGGGCTGTCGATGGTCAGCGTGCTGCCGCTCTGCGCGGTGTTGAGCAAACTGACCAGCGAGCGGAACACCGTCGCTTGCCCCAGCGTTTGCGGCAGTACCTGCGAAGTCAGGACTTTGCCTTGCAGCAACGTGCCCACGGGCAATTGCGACGTATCAATGCGGGTGAGGGCGGCGACGCTGCTGGCGATTGCCTGTTGCACAGTGATCGCCAGATTGCCGGCCGAGGGTTGGGTGATCGCAATGCTGGTGCCTTGCAGCAATGGCAGATTGCTGGTCGCTTGCACGGTGGTCTGGCGGCCGCTGTCCAGCGTCACTTTGAGCAACAATTGAAAGGTCTGATCCGCCTGCTTCAGCGACAACACCTCGGCCTTGGCACTCTGGCCGGCGCCGATCAAGCCTTCGACCGGTGTCAGCAGCTTGAGCAGCTCACCGACCTGCGGGCGAGCAGTCGCCGGTGTGGCCTGTGGGAGCGGGAGGATGTTCATTTCGCCTGTCATACAGTGAAACAACCTTTAGAAAATGCACTCTGGGGAGTCGGGCACGCCATGTATAATGCCGCCCGTCTTGCGATTCGTTCAAAAAACATAGCAATTGTTTGACGCAGCTCTCTAGATCGAGCCGTCATTGCATTTATGCTGCATCTCTTTAACGGCCGCGCCAGAGCCGACTTGAACCGTATAAGGCCCGTGATCCCTTGACCAGTCCTGTCCTGCAAACTGTTGCCCTCGCGTGTGAACGTGATCTACGGCTGCTCTTCGAGAATCTCGAATTGAGACTGGCCAGTGGCGATATGGTGCAAATCAGCGGTCCCAACGGCAGCGGTAAAACCAGTTTATTACGCCTGTTGGCCGGATTGATGCAGCCGACCGACGGTCAAGTCCTGCTCAACGGTTTGCCGCTGACTGAACAGCGCAGCGAACTGGCGCGCAACCTGTTGTGGATCGGCCATGCTGCCGGGATCAAGGATTTGCTGACCCCGGAAGAGAATCTTTCGTGGCTCTGCGCCCTGCATCATCCCGCCGAACGCGAGGCGATCTGGCAAGCGCTGACAGCCGTAGGATTGCGCGGTTTCGAAGATGTTCCCTGCCACAGCTTGTCCGCCGGCCAGCAACGCCGCGTGGCGCTGGCGCGGTTGTATCTGGACAGTCCGCCGCTGTGGATTCTCGACGAGCCGTTCACCGCCCTCGATAAACAAGGCGTGGCGCAACTTGAAGAACATCTGGCCAACCATTGTGAACGTGGCGGTCTGGTGGTGTTGACCACGCACCACACGTTGAGCCGGATGCCGGCCGGTTATCGCGATATCGATTTGGGGAACTGGGCAGTATGAGTGTCTTCGGCCTGCTGGTTGCCCGTGAATCCCGACTGCTATTCCGCCGCCCGGCGGAGCTGGCCAATCCGCTGATTTTCTTCGCCATCGTCATCGCTTTGTTCCCGCTGGCCGTCGGCCCGGAAACTCAAGTGTTGCAAAACCTGTCCCCGGGGTTAGTCTGGGTGGCGGCGCTTTTGTCGGTTCTGCTCTCGCTGGACGGGCTTTTCCGCAGTGATTTCGAAGACGGATCCCTGGAACAGTGGGTCCTTTCGTCGCACCCCCTGCCACTACTGGTATTGGCCAAGGTGCTGGCACACTGGCTTTTCTCCGGTCTGGCACTGGTTTTGCTCTCACCTCTGCTGGCGTTGATGCTCGGTTTGCCTGCCGCGTGTCTGCCGGTTTTGTTGCTGTCGTTGTTGCTGGGTACACCGGTGCTGAGCTTGCTCGGCGCGGTGGGCGCGGCACTGACGGTCGGTTTGAAACGCGGCGGCCTGTTGTTGGCGCTGCTGATTCTGCCGTTGTACATCCCGGTGTTGATCCTTGGCAGTGGCGCCTTGCAGGCCGCCCTCCAAGGCATGCCGGCGACCGGGTATCTGCTGTGGCTTGGTAGCCTGACCGCCCTGGCGATCACCCTGACACCTTTTGCAATAGCTGCTGGCCTGAAGATCAGCGTCGGCGAATAATGAGGTCTGATCAAAATTTGATCAGCAAAGACCCAAATGCCAGCTCACATCGATGAGCGGCACCCGTGATGGAAACAGTATGAACTGGACCTGGTTTCATAAGCTCGGCTCACCGAAGTGGTTCTACGGCATCAGCAGCAAGTTCTTGCCGTGGCTGAGCATCGCAGCGTTGCTGTTGATTGGCGTCGGCGTCGTTTGGGGCCTGGCCTTCGCGCCGCCGGACTACCAGCAAGGCAACAGCTTTCGCATCATCTATATCCACGTGCCTGCCGCGATGCTCGCGCAGTCGATCTACGTGATGCTGGCGGTGTGCGGCATTGTCGGTCTGGTGTGGAAGATGAAACTGGCTGACGTCGCCCTGCAATGCGCGGCGCCGATCGGTGCCTGGATGACCGCCGTGGCGCTGGTCACCGGGGCGATCTGGGGCAAACCGACCTGGGGTTCGTGGTGGGTCTGGGATGCGCGGCTGACCTCGATGCTGATTCTGCTGTTCCTGTATTTCGGCGTGATTGCGCTGGGCAATGCCATCAGCAATCGCGACAGCGCCGCCAAGGCCTGCGCCGTGCTGGCAATCGTCGGTGTGATCAACATTCCGATCATCAAATACTCGGTGGAGTGGTGGAACACCCTGCACCAGGGCGCGACCTTTACCCTCACCGAAAAACCGGCGATGCCGGCGGAGATGTGGCTGCCGCTGTTGCTGACGGTGCTGGGTTTCTACTGTTTCTTCGGCGCCGTGCTGTTGCTGCGCATGCGCCTTGAAGTGCTCAAGCGCGAAGCCCGCGCCAGTTGGGTGAAAGAAGAAGTACAGAACAGTCTGGAGGCCGCTCGATGAGTTTTGCTTCATTCGGCGATTTTCTCGCCATGGGCCATCATGGCCTTTATGTCTGGTCGGCCTACGGCATCTGTCTGGCGGTACTGGCGCTGAACGTGGCGGCGCCGATCCTGGCCCGCAAGCGGTATCTGCAACAAGAGGCGCGTCGTCTGCGCCGGGAGAACGGCAAGTGAATCCGCTGCGCAAGAAACGTCTGATCATTATTCTGGCCATTCTGGTCGGGGTCGGCGCTGCCGTCGGCCTGGCCCTTAGCGCCCTGCAGCAGAACATCAATCTGTTCTATACGCCGACGCAGATCGCCAACGGCGAAGCACCGCAAGACACGCGCATCCGTGCCGGTGGCATGGTCGAGAAGGGCTCGCTGCAACGTTCGCCGGACTCGCTGGACGTCAAATTCGTCGTCACCGATTTCAACAAATCCGTGACCATCACCTATCGCGGCATCCTCCCGGATCTGTTCCGCGAAGGGCAGGGCATCGTGGCGCTGGGCAAGATCAACGCTGATGGCGTGGTCGTCGCCGATGAAGTGCTGGCCAAGCACGACGAGAAGTACATGCCGCCGGAAGTGACCAAAGCCTTGAAAGACAGCGGTCAATCCGCCCCAACACCTGCGAAGGAGGGTTGATTCATGACGTCGGCGATTTTTATTCCTGAGTTGGGCCATCTGGCGATGATTCTGGCGCTGTGTTTTGCGCTGGTGCAGGCCGTGGTGCCATTGATTGGCGCCTGGCGCGGCGACCGTTTCTGGATGAGTCTGGCCCAACCGGCCGCGTGGGGGCAGTTTGCGTTTTTGCTGTTCGCCTTCGGCGCCTTGACCTACGCATTCATGGTCGACGACTTCTCCGTCGCCTACGTGGCGAACAACTCGAATACCGCGTTGCCGTGGTATTACAAATTCAGCGCCGTGTGGGGCGCCCACGAAGGTTCGTTGCTGCTGTGGGCACTGATTCTTGGCGGCTGGACGTTCGCGGTGTCGGTGTTCTCCCGCCAGTTGCCGCAAGTCATGCTCGCCCGCGTGCTGGCGGTGATGGGCATGATCAGCACCGGTTTCCTGTTGTTCCTGATCCTCACGTCCAACCCGTTCAAACGCATCCTGCCGCAAATGCCGAGCAACGGCGCTGACCTCAACCCATTGCTGCAAGACATCGGTCTGATCGTTCACCCGCCGATGCTGTACATGGGTTATGTCGGTTTTTCGGTGGCCTTCGCTTTCGCCATCGCCGCGCTGATGGGTGGTCGACTGGATGCGGCGTGGGCGCGCTGGTCGCGTCCGTGGACGATTGTCGCCTGGGCCTTTCTCGGCATCGGCATCACTCTCGGTTCGTGGTGGGCGTATTACGAACTCGGCTGGGGCGGCTGGTGGTTCTGGGATCCGGTGGAAAACGCTTCCTTCATGCCTTGGCTGGTTGGCACCGCATTGATTCACTCGCTGGCGGTCACGGAAAAACGTGGCGTGTTCAAGAGCTGGACGGTGTTGCTGGCGATTGCTGCGTTCTCGCTGAGCCTGCTCGGCACCTTCCTCGTGCGTTCCGGCGTACTGACCTCGGTACACGCGTTCGCCTCCGATCCTGAACGTGGCGTGTTTATTCTGATCTTCCTGTTGTTCGTGGTCGGTGGTTCGCTGACGCTGTTTGCGTTGCGCGCACCAGTGGTGAAGAGCCAGGTTGGCTTCAACCTGTGGTCGCGGGAAACCCTGCTGCTGGGCAACAACCTGGTGCTGGTCGTGGCCGCGTCGATGATCCTGCTTGGCACACTCTATCCGCTGATTCTCGATGCGATCAGCGGCGCCAAGCTTTCGGTCGGCCCGCCGTACTTCAACGCGCTGTTCATTCCTTTGATGGCGCTGTTGATGGTGGTGATGGCAATCGGCATGGTGGTGCGCTGGAAAGACACCCCGGTGAAATGGCTGGTGAACATGCTGACCCCGGTGCTGCTGGGTAGCGTGGTGCTGGCCGTGGTTGCCGGTATCGCTTACGGCGATTTCAACTGGGCGGTGATCGCGACCTTCCTGCTCGCCGCGTGGGTGTTGCTCGCCGGCGTGCGCGACATCGTCGACAAGACCCGTCACAAAGGCCTGATCAAAGGCTTGCCGACCCTGACCCGCAGCTATTGGGGCATGCAGATCGCTCACCTCGGCATCGCGGTTTGCGCGTTGGGCGTGGTGTTGTCGAGTCAGAACAGTGCCGAGCGTGACCTGCGTCTGGCGCCGGGCGAGTCGATGGATCTGGCCGGTTATCACTTCGTCTTCGAAGGCGCCAAGCACTTCGAAGGACCGAACTTCACGTCTGACAAAGGCACCATTCGCGTCATTCGCAATGGCAAGGAAATCAGCGTGCTGCACCCGGAAAAACGTCTGTACACCGTGCAGAACTCGGTGATGACCGAAGCCGGGATCGACGCCGGTTTCACCCGTGACTTGTATGTCGCCCTCGGCGAGCCGCTGGATAACGGCGCGTGGGCCGTGCGCGTGCACGTCAAACCGTTCGTGCGCTGGATCTGGTTCGGCGGTTTGCTGACCGGGCTCGGTGGCTTGCTGGCGGCGCTCGATCGACGTTATCGGGTCAAGGTGAAATCCAAGGTGCGTGAAGCACTGGGCATGACGGGAGCGGCTGCATGAGACGTTGGTTGATGCTGGTGCCATTGGCGATTTTTCTGCTGGTGGCGGTGTTTCTGTATCGCGGTCTGTACCTCGATCCGTCGGAGCTGCCGTCGGCGATGATCAACAAGCCATTCCCGGAGTTTTCCCTGCCGAGCGTGCAGGGCGACAAGACCCTGACCAAGGCTGACATTCTCGGCAAACCGGCGCTGGTCAATGTGTGGGGCACCTGGTGCATTTCCTGCCGGGTCGAGCATCCGGTGCTGAACAAACTCGCCGAGCGTGGCGTGGTGATCTATGGCATCAACTACAAAGACACCAACGCCGATGCCTTGAAATGGTTGAGCGAATTTCACAATCCATACGCGCTGGATATCCGTGACGACGAAGGTTCGCTGGGCCTGAATCTCGGTGTGTACGGCGCGCCGGAAACCTTCTTCATCGACGCCAAAGGCATCATCCGCGACAAATACGTCGGCGTGATCGACGAGCAAGTCTGGCGCGAAAAACTCGCGGCCAAATATCAGGCGCTGGTCGATGAGGCCAAGCCATGAAGCGTTTTCTAGCTGCCGCGGTATTGGGTTTGAGTCTGGTTGGCGTGGCCCATGCCGCCATCGACACCTACGAATTCGCCAAAGAAGGCGATCGCGAGCGCTTCCGCGAACTGACCAAGGAACTGCGCTGCCCCAAGTGCCAGAACCAGGACATCGCTGACTCCAACGCACCGATTGCCGCTGACCTGCGCAAAGAGATTTTCCGCATGCTCGGCGAGGGCAAGGACAACCAGCAGATCATCGACTTCATGGTCGATCGCTACGGTGATTTCGTCCGCTACAAACCGGCACTCAACGCCAAGACCGCGCTGCTGTGGTTCGGCCCGGCCGGTCTGCTGCTCGGTGGCTTCGTGGTGATCGCGGTGATCGTCCGCCGTCGTCGCGGTCAACGCGCCGACCCCCCGCAATCGCTGTCCACCGAAGAGCGTCAGCGCCTCGACCAACTGTTGGATAAAAACCAAGAATGATTGATTTCTGGCTTGCCGCAGGGCTGTTGCTTCTGGTCGCCCTGAGTTTCCTGCTGATCCCGGTTCTGCGTGAACGACGCGCCCAGCGTGAAGAGGATCGTACTGCCCTGAACGTCGCGTTGTACGAGGAGCGAGTTGCCGAGTTGCAATCGCAACAGGCCGAAGGCGTGCTCGACGCGGCGCAAATGGACAGCGGTCGCGCGGAAGCCGCGCGTGAGTTGCTGGCCGATACCGAAGGGGTTGCGGCGCCACGGGTTTCCCGATTGGGCAAACCGTTGCCGCTGCTGGCCGCGGTGCTGGTTCCGGTGCTGGGGCTGGGCTTGTACATGCATTTCGGTGCCGTGGAAAAAGTCGAACTGACCCGCGAATTCGCCGAAGCACCGAAGTCGATGGAGGAGATGACCCAGCGTCTGGAGCGCGCCGTTGCCGCGCAACCGGATTCTGCTGAGGGCGTGTACTTCCTCGGCCGTACCTACATGGCTCAGGATCGTCCGGCGGACGCAGCGAAGATGTTCGAGCGCGCCGCCAATCTTGCCGGTCGCCAGCCGGAACTGCTCGGCCAGTGGGCGCAGGCGCAGTATTTTGCCGATGGCAAAAAGTGGTCGGACAAAATTCAGGCACTGACTGACGAAGCGTTGAAGGCTGATCCGAAAGAAGTCACCAGCCTCGGTCTGCTCGGCATCGCCGCGTTCGAAGGCGAGCGCTTTCAGCAAGCCATCGATTACTGGAACCGTCTGCTTGCGCAATTGCCGCCGGACGACAATTCCCGTGCCGCGCTGGAAGGCGGAATCAAGCGCGCTGCCGAACGTCTGGAAGCCAGCGGCGGCAAGGTCGCTGCGGCGCCGGCACCGGCGAAAGCTGCGCTGTTGAAAGTCAGCGTCGATCTGGCCAGCGAGCTCAAAGGCAAAGTGCAACCGGGCGACAGCGTGTTCATCTTCGCCCGCGCCACCTCCGGCCCACCGGCACCGCTGGCCGCCAAGCGCCTGACCGTGGCGGATCTGCCGGTGACCGTCGAACTGGGCGATGCCGACGCAATGATGCCGCAGTTGAAACTGTCGAACTTCCCTGAAGTCCAACTGGTTGCGCGCGTGTCCCGTGCCGGCCAACCGACTGCCGGGGAATGGGTCGGTCGCAGCGGCCCTCTGGCCAGCAGCACCACCGCGCTACAAACACTGACCATCGACAGCCCGGACAAATAATCGGGCAAACAAGGAAAGCACCGCCATGCACACCATCGCCCGAATCACAGTCCTCACACTGGCCCTGGGCTTGAGTGCATGTGCGGTGCAACGCCCGGAACCGACGACCAACCTGCCACCGATCCCGCCGTCGCAACCAAGCCCGACCCCGTCGACCTCGCCAACACCGGGCAAAAGCATCCCGGCGAAACCGGCAAAACCCGTCCCGCGCACCTCAGCCAGCTTCGCTCCACCGCCGGGCGGCAACAGCCACTGGGATCAGAAACTCGGCGTCTACGTCCTCGACGACCAGACCAACACCTTCTACCGCCAGCGCACCTACTACCGCTGGAACAACGGCTGGAGCCGCTCGATCAGCCCCAACGGCCCGTGGGAAGACACCAACATCCACGGCGTGCCACCGGGACTGGGCAAGCAGTTCGGGGAGTAAATGAAAACGGCGATCCTCGGATCGCCGTTTTTTTGTCTGTCAATTGCGTTTGCGATTTCAAAGGATTGCGCGGTAGTTGCCGAGCGCTTGAGTCGACTTCCTCAATCCCTGACGCTGCAGCAAACTCAGAAACGATTCGACGTCCATCACGGGTGTTTTCAATTGCTTTCGCTGTCGCTGAGCGGCTGCGATGACGGCTGCGGAATCTAGGTGAAACAGATTTTCGACGAATTCATCTGGATGTTGCGCCTCGATACCAAATGGGGCGAGATGCTGATCCGGAAAGTCTTTCAAGTTGAATGTAACGATAACGCCTGCACCGCAACGAATCGCGGCTGCCAGAACATGGCGGTCATCTGGATCCGGCAGTGACAGTCCGGTTACAAGATCCTCATAGTCCGAGACGCATGCATCAGGGATGGCGCGATCCATCAGTTCCGACGTGCGATCCAGTTGCTGCATGGTCAGGTCAGTGCGGTTCTTTAGTAGGTTGCGTTTCCATTCGCCGTGAATCTCCTTTGTCCATCGCGCCCGAAATCTTCCTGAGAGGGCAAGCCACATCAGGAAATCTCGCAACGGGGCTGGGTATAAAACACATGCATCTGCTCTTCATTGGCGAGGCAGCTGTGAAAGAGGAATGCCTCACTCGTATCCTGTCCTTAGCGCCTGTGCCTGCTCTGCGAGAAGCGCCATTGCCTGCTCGCTGGCAGTGTCTCGCCGGGATCTATAATCCATCAGATCGGCAAAGCGCACACGTCGGTGCTTGCCGGTTTTATGGTAGGAAATCTCACCGCTTTCCAGCAGCTTTATCATGTGCGGGCGTGAGACGTTGAGCAGGTCGGCGGCTTCTTGTGTGGTGAGTTCGGCATGAATCGGCACGACTTTGACGGCATTACCTTCTGCCAGCGCCGCAAGAATGTCGACGAGAAGGCGCAGGGCGGAGGTGGGCAGTTCGACGCGGTGCGCCTCGTTCTGCTCATCGAAGATCTGGATGTGCTGGGTTTCGAATTGAGTCGCCAAGTAAGCGGCCAAGGCTCGTTGACCTTCAATGGCAGCTTTGACCTCGCGTTCTACGGGGAGGTTGATAGGGGGATGAACAATGATCGACATGATTTTTCCGACATTCTGAATAGGGAATGCGGGAACACTATTCGAAATAAACGAAAATCGCAATAAACGAAACGTTCTCGATTGGGTTCAAGAATCCCAATTTGGTTGAGGACTTAGTGGGAGCGGGCTTGCTCGCGAAAGCGGTATGTCAGGTTAGTAAAGGTCGACTGACACGACGCCTTCGCGAGCAAGCCCGCTCCCACAGGGGAGTTCTGATCGGAGATGCTTCTGATGCGATCAATCACATGTTGTAAAACAACCGGGCGTCGCTCTGAGCATTTCTGTGCTTGAGTAAAGGTAACTCTAGGGTTATTTTTAAAAGGCCAGGGCAAGGAGGCGGTTGGTGCAAAGCAGGCAATTGATCAAGGAGCTGGAGGAGGCGGGCTGGACGCTGGATCGGATCACCGGCAGTCATCACATTTTCACTCATCGCTATAACCCGAACACGATTCCCGTCCCTCATCCGAAGAAGGATTTACCGTTAGGGACGGTCAAGAGCATCAGGCGGCGTGCCGGGTTATACAACCCGTCAGTCAGTTACAAAGGAGATCCGTAATGCAATACCCAATCTGCATCGAATGGGGCGACGAGAACACTGCCATCGGTATTCAGATCCCCGATATTCCTGGCGCCGTGACGGCCGGGGATAGCTTTGAAGATGCCTACAATGCGGCCGTCGAAATTGCGCACATCATGCTGCAGGAGATTGCAGCAGATGGCGACGCTATTCCCATGCCGACCTCTGCCTCGGCGCACCGTAATAACCCGGAGTTCGCCGAGATGGGCTGGGGCATGCTCGAGCTGGATATCTCGCCGTATCTGGGCAAGACCGAGAAGGTCAACGTGACGCTCCCCGGTTACGTGATTCAGCGCATCGATCGTTATGTGCGCGAACACAACGTCAAAAGCCGCTCCTCCTTTCTGGCGGATGCGGCGATGGAGAAGCTGGTTCGGTATTAACCGTCCTCGCTCCCTCAGGCCCGGTGAGTGACCTGTGGGAGCGAGCCTGCTCGCGAAGCTTTTGCAGCTTACGCCGTGGCCAACGATCGCCCTTGCGAAGCACTCAAAAACCGCAGCAACGCCAACAACGGAAACACACTCCCCACAATCACGATCCACAACCAGCCGCCATGTTCATACACCGCACTGGCCACCGACGAGCCGAAGGCGCCGCCGATGAAGATGCTGGTCATGTACAAGGCGTTGAGGCGGCCACGGCTTTTGGCGTCCAGCGAGTAGACCGCGCGTTGGCCGAGCACCATGTTCATCTGCACGCAGAAGTCGAGTACCACGCCGGTCACGGCCAGGCCGATGACGCTGTAGGCGGGGTGGATGAAGGCGGGCAGGAAGCTCAGGCTGGCGAAGATCATGGCCAGCAGCGAGGCGATGCGGGTGTGGCCGGCGTCGGCCAGGCGCCCGCTGATCGGGGCGGCGATGGCCCCGATGGCACCGACCAGCGCGAAAATCGCGATCTCGCTTTGCGACAGACCATGGTTGCGCGCCAGTTCCAGCGGCACGGCCGTCCAGAACAGGCTGAACGTGGCGAACATGCAGCCCTGATAAAACGCGCGCTGACGCAGCACCGGTTGTTGGCGCAGCAGCGTCCACAACGAGCCAAGCAGTTGTCCATACGTGGCGCTGTGATCCGGCTGGCGCTTGGGCACGGTCAGCGCCAACACCACGCTGATCGCCGCCATCAGTGCCGCCGCAATCATGAACATCGCCCGCCAGCCGAGGTGATCTGCAACCACGCTCGATACCGGTCGTGCTAACAGAATACCCAGCAACAAACCGCCCATGATCCCGCCGACCACACGGCCACGGGATTCTTCCGGAGCAAGGTGCGCCGCCAGAGGAATCAGAATCTGCACCGACACCGAGCTGAAACCCACCAGCAACGAGATCAGCAGAAACACATTGGGCTGATCGGTAAACGCCGCCGCCAACAGGCTGGCAATCGCCACGACGGTAGTGATGATCATCAGCCGGCGGTTTTCCAGGAGATCCGCCAGCGGTACCAGAAAGAACAGGCCCAGCGCATAACCGATCTGCGTCAGCGAAACGATGAAACTGGCCATGGTGTCGCTCAGGCCAATGTCCGGCGCGATCAGGCCGATGATTGGCTGCGCGTAGTAGATGTTGGCAACGATGGCGCCGCAGCAGAAGGCGAACAGCAGCACCATGCCTCGGGTCATTGCGTGAGTCGTGGCGGTCATAGGAGTTACTCGATCCAGCGAAAGGAATGCGGTGAGGCTAAGGGACAAACCGAACGGGCAGAAGCAGCCTTCGGTTGATATCAGTTATTACGTCGGGTAATGACGGCCGTGGCCATTCGGGGCGAACCTTGCGTCCGACCTTTGAGGGCTGATGATACATTCACTTACATCTTCTTCGATAGCGTGCTTATGTTTGCATCGGCTTGTTCCACGTTCATCACCGGAGGAATGCAATGTTTCGTCAGACGCTTCGCCATACTGCAACGATTGTCCTGATCAGCCTGCTCGGCGCCACCAGCGTGCAGGCCGCCGACGCACCTGGCATGCGCCTCGGCGTGCGCGGCGAGATCACCGGGGTCAGCCCGGACAGCTTGAAAGTCCACGTCAACAGCGGCGAGAACGTGGTGATTCAGTTAACCGGCGACACCAAGGTTCGCGCCGTTACCCTGGCCAACATCGAAGACATCAAACCCGGCAGCTACATCGGCTCGGCGGCGATGCCGCAGGAAGATGGCACGCTCAAGGCGCTGGAAGTGCATGTGTTTCCACCGGAGCTGGCGGGGAGTGGCGACGGTCATCGACCGTTCGATCTGGCCAAGGGCAGCAGCATGACCAATGGCCGCGTCGGCGATCTGGTGGTGAGCAATGGGCGGGTGCTGACGGTGAACTACAAGGGTGGGCAGCAAAAGATACTGGTGCCGGAAGATGTACCGATTGTGAATCTGCTGCCGGGCGATCGGAGCTTGCTGAAAGTTGGGGTGAAGATTGTCACCTTCGTCACGCAAAGTGCGGATGGCACGCTGACGGCGCAATCCATTTCTGCGGGTAAGGATGGGGTGACGCCACCGATGTAGAAGCCCCTCACCCTAACCCTCTCCCAGAGGGAGAGGGGACTGATTGGGGAATGCTTCAGAGGTACGCCGACCTGAACGTGCTCTGGCGAATCCATAATCGACGCAATCTTTCAGGTCGATGTAACTCGCCAGACACCTCGGTCGGCCCCCTCTCCCTCTGGGAGAGGGCTGGGGTGAGGGTAAAGCGCCCACAAAAAAGGCGACCCTTGCGGATCGCCTTTTTCATGTCAGCTTAAACCTTACTGCCCGGTATAAATCTGATCGAAAACCCCACCATCATTGAAGTGAGTCTTCTGCACCGTACGCCAGTCACCAAAGGTCTTCTCAACCGAAAGGAAATCAACTTTCGGGAAGCGATCGGTGTACTTCGCCAACACCGCCGGATCACGCGGACGCAGGTAGTTTGCCGCCGCAATTTCCTGACCTTCCGGCGACCACAGGTACTTCAGATATTCATCCGCCGCCGCCCGTGAACCCTTCTTGTCGACGACTTTATCCACCACCGACACCGGTGGCTCAGCCTCTGCCGAAACGCTCGGGTAGATCACTTCAAACTGATCACGACCAAACTCGCGAGCAATCATTTCCGCTTCGTTTTCGAAGGTCACCAGCACGTCGCCGATCTGGTTGGTCATGAACGTGGTGGTCGCGGCACGGCCACCGGTATCCAGTACCGGCGCTTGCTTGAACAGTTTGCCGACGAACGCTTTGGCCTTGTTCTCGTCGCCACCATTTTTCAGCACGTAACCCCAGGCCGACAGGTAGGTGTAGCGGCCGTTACCCGAGGTTTTCGGGTTTGGCACGATCACTTGCACGCCGTCCTTGAGCAGATCCGGCCAGTCTTTCAGGGCTTTCGGGTTGCCTTTACGCACGATGAACACGGTGGCCGAGGTGAACGGCGCGCTGTTGTTCGGCAGACGGGTGACCCAGTTCTCCGGCACCAGTTTGCCGTTGTCGGCGAGGGCGTTGATGTCGGTGGCCATGTTCATGGTGATGACGTCAGCCGGCAGGCCGTCGATCACCGAACGCGCTTGCTTGCTCGAACCGCCGAAGGACATCTGCACGGTGATGTTTTCGTTATGCTCGGCTTGCCAGTGTTTCTGGAACGCAGTGTTGTAGTCCTTGTAGAAATCGCGCATCACGTCGTAGGAAACGTTAAGCAGCGTCGGGGCTGCCTGAGCGATGTTGGCCAAGGCCAGGCCGGCGGCGAGAAGTGAGGCGCCAAAGAGTTTTTTCACTGCGCATTCCTTGTTGTTTGCGTATGTGTCGGGGGAGTGATGTTCAATTGCCACTGACTATAACGGGGCACGCATAGTCGCTTAAAGATTAAAAAGCTCTTTGCTTATTCCACTTTCTTGAATAGCTGATTGCCGCACCGCGAGCAGAACGCCGCGCCGTGTTCGTGGCTGTTTTTCTTGCACACCGGGCAGTCGCGCTGCAGCTGTTCACCGCGCATCGCATTGGCCAGTTCGGCGGTGAAAATACCCGTGGGCACGGCGATGATCGAGTAACCGGTGATCATCACCAGCGACGAAATCACCTGGCCCAGCGGCGTCTTCGGCACGATGTCGCCGAAGCCGACGGTGGTCAGTGTGACGATCGCCCAATAGATGCCTTTGGGAATGCTGGTGAAACCATGCTCCGGGCCTTCGATCACGTACATCAGCGTGCCGAATACCGTCACCAGCGTGCAGACGCTGACCAGAAACACGACGATTTTCTGCTTGCTGCCACGCAGCGCCGACATCAGGTAATTGGCTTGTTTGAGGTACGGGCTGAGCTTGAGCACGCGGAAAATCCGCAGCATGCGGATGATCCGGATTATCAGCAGGTACTGCGCATCGCTGTAATACAGCGCAAGGATGCCGGGCACGATCGCCAGCAAATCCACCAACCCGTAAAAACTGAAGGCGTAGCGCAGCGGCTTCGGTGAGCAGTACAGACGCAGGATATACTCGCCGAGAAAGATGATCGTGAAGCCCCACTCGATGTAGGCCAGCACATTCGCGTAGTTCTGGTGAATGCTGTCAATGCTGTCGAGCATCACGATCACCAGACTGGCGAGGATGATCAACAGCAAGATGCCATCGAAGCGACGCCCGGCGAGGGTGTCGCTCTGGAAAATCATGACGTAGAGCCGTTCGCGCCAATTGTTGCTGCTGTCCATGGAAAACGCCTGAATCAAAGATCAGCGCAGCCTAGGTTGATTCTCCCCGTGAGCGCAAGGCGTACGCTCGACCGACGCTTTGCCGAGCATCTGAATCCCGGCGCGGATCAGCCAGCCGGCGAGGATGAACGGCGCGGTCAAAGTGGCCAGGCCAACCGCTGCAAACAACGGCGTGACCAGCAGCGCGAGGACGATGGCAAGCAGCGGCAACCACGGTTGTTGGCGTTGCGACGAAAAGGCGAGGGCGGCGAGCACGGCGTTGTAGCTGCCGATGCCGAGCAGTGCGACGCTGGTTTCGTGGTGCAGCAAACTGGAACCGAGGCCGATCGCCGACGCCAGCAGCGCCCAGCAAAACGCGCGGCGATCAGCGATCAGTAAACCGATGGCGACCAATGCGCCGGCCAGTGGATGACCGAGAAACATCACCTGGCCGAGGCCCCGCAGTTCGGCGGCGAGCAGGTTCAGCGTGCTCATTTCGACGTGTGCCATCGGCGCCGACGGTTCGGCGAACAGCAACAGAACCCAGCTCATCGCCACGAACGGCGAGGTGTAGGCCGGAATCGATCGGCTGCTGTAGACATGTTTGAGCCATTGTTGCGTGACCATCGCGCTTAAGCCACCAGCAGCGAGGATCAGCGGCGGCAGCATCGGCGACCACGGGAAATACAGGCTCAGCAGCAGACCGAGCAATATGCCGTTATAGCTGAACAGTCCAGCCTGGCGATCAGCCTTGGCGTAATTGCGGCGTTGCGCGGTGAGCAATCCGGCGACGGCACCGAGCAGCGCCCCGGCGAACAGCACCGGTGCTGTCAGCAGGATCGCCAACAGGCACAGCAGGCCGCACAGCGGATGACGCTGGAGGAATATTTGACTGAAACCGTTGAGCAAAGCCTCGGCCCAGTCGGGGCAGTGGGTGTTGAAATGATTGGAAGGCATGTTGAGAAAATCTGGGCAGTTGGAAAATCAAAAGGTCTTGCAAGTCACTGTGGCGAGGGGATTCAGCGAAACGTCGCACCGCCCCGATGGGCTGCGAAGCGGCCCCAAATTCGGTGCATGCGGTTTTTCTGTGAAAACTGTCATGTCCGAAAAGCTGTGACTGCTGCGCAGTCAATCGGGGATAAATCCCCTCGCCACAGGTTTTGTACTCACATTAAGAATGTGGGTCAGATCAATGTTTCGATCCGCAGCGAGTTAGTCGATCCAGGCTGACCAAACGGCACACCGGCAGTAATCAGCAGCGTGTCACCACGCTCGGCCATGCCTTGGGCCTGGGCGATTTCCAGTGCGGTCGAGCAGACTTCGTCGACCTGACGCAGGCGATCGTTGACCACCGAGTGAATCCCCCACGCCACGCTCAGACGCCGCGCGGTTTGCAGATTCGGCGTCAGGTTGAGGATCGGCGCTTTCGGCCGTTCCCGCGCTGCACGCAGACTCGAGGTGCCCGACTCGCTGTAGTTGACCAGCACCGCCACCGGCAGCACGTTGCTGATGCGACGGATCGCGCAGCTGATCGCATCGGACACGGTCGCTTCAGCCTTCGGCCGGCTGACGTCGAGCTGGGTCTGATAATCCGGGCCGTTCTCAACCTGGCGAATGATCTTGCTCATCATCTGCACGGCTTCCAGCGGGTACTCGCCGGAGGCAGTTTCTGCCGACAACATCACCGCGTCAGCGCCTTCGGCCACGGCGTTGGCGACGTCAGTCACCTCGGCGCGGGTCGGGGCAGGGGAGAAGCGCATCGACTCCAGCATCTGCGTCGCCACCACCACTGGTTTCCCCAGTTCACGGCAGGTGGTGATGATGTTTTTCTGAATCTGCGGCACGCTTTCGGCCGGCACTTCAACGCCAAGGTCGCCACGGGCCACCATGATCGCGTCGCTCAATTCCGCGATTTCACGCAGCTGTTCAACCGCGGAGGGCTTCTCGATTTTCGCCATCAGAAAGGCTTTGTCGCCGATCAATGCGCGGGCTTCGACGATGTCTTGCGGACGCTGCACAAACGACAGCGCGACCCAATCCACACCCAGCTCCAGACCGAAGCTCAGGTCACGGCGATCCTTGGCGGTCAGCGGGCTGAGGTCGAGCACCGCTTGCGGCACGTTCACACCTTTGCGATCCGACAGTTCGCCGCCGTTGAGCACGGTGGTGTCGATCGCATCGGCGTATTTGCTGACTACGCGCAGACGCAGCTTGCCGTCGTCGAGCAGCAGATCCATGCCCGCTTCCAGCGCTTCGATGATTTCCGGATGCGGCAGATTCACTCGGCGCTGATCGCCCGGTGTCGCGTCCAGATCGAGACGGAAGGCCTGACCGCGATGCAGTTGCACCTTGCCGTCAGCAAACTTGCCGACGCGCAGTTTCGGCCCCTGCAAGTCCATCAGAATGCCCAGCGGGTAGTTGAGCTGGCGCTCGACTTCGCGGATCCACTGATAGCGCTTGGCGTGGTCGGCGTGATCGCCGTGGCTGAAGTTCAGGCGGAAGATATTCACCCCGGCCTCGACCAGTTCACGAATCTCTTCGATGCCGTCGACGGCGGGCCCGAGGGTGGCGAGGATTTTTACCTTTTTATCAGGCGTCATGATTTGCAGCTCTCAAGGATCAGAATGGCGCGGAAGTCGTTGACGTTGGTGCGGGTCGGCTCGGTGACGATCAGCGCATCGAGCGCCTCGAAATAACCGTAGCCGTTGTTGTTATCCAGCTCGTCGCTGGCGCTCAAACCGAGGGCGGCGGCGCGGGCGTAGCTGTCCGGGGTCATGATCGCGCCGGCGTTGTCTTCCGAGCCGTCGATGCCGTCGGTGTCACCGGCCAGGGCATAGACGCCGGGCTGGCCTTTGAGATTTTCGGTCAGGCTCAGAAGGAATTCGGCGTTGCGTCCGCCACGGCCATTGCCGCGCACGGTCACGGTGGTTTCGCCGCCGGAGAGAATCACGCACGGCGCTGCCAATGGCTGGCCATGGTTGATGATCTGGCGGGCGATGCCGGCGTGGACTTTCGCCACTTCGCGCGACTCACCTTCGAGGTCGCCGAGGATCAGCGTGCTGAACCCGGCCTGACGGCATTTCACCGCCGCCGCATCCAGCGATTGTTGAGGACGGGCGATCAATTGGAAGTGGCTGCGCGCAAGACTCGGATCACCGGGTTTGACGGTTTCCGACTCAGGGCTTTGCAACCAGTTGCGCACGGAAACGGGAATCTCGATGCCGTAGCGTTTGATGATCGCCAGTGCTTCGGCGGAGGTGCTTGGGTCGGCCACGGTCGGGCCGGAAGCGATGACCGTGGCGAGGTCGCCCGGTACGTCGGAAATCGCGTATGTGTAAACAGTGGCAGGCCAGCAGGCCTTGCCGAGACGCCCGCCCTTGATCGCCGAGAGGTGCTTGCGCACGCAGTTCATCTCGCCGATGGTCGCGCCGGATTTGAGCAGGGCTTTGTTGATCGACTGCTTGTCGGCGAGGGTGATGCCTTCGGCCGGCAATGCGAGCAGGGCAGAGCCACCACCGGAGAGCAGGAAGATTACGCGGTCGTCCTCGGTCAGGTTGCTGACCAGTTCCAGTACGCGTTTGGCCACGGCCAGACCGGCAGCGTCCGGCACCGGATGCGCGGCTTCGACCACTTCGATTTTTTCGCACGGGGCGCCGTGACCGTAGCGGGTCACCACCAGGCCAGACACGTCACCTTCCCAGCAATTCTCGACCACTTGCGCCATGGCGGCAGCGGCTTTGCCGGCACCGATGACGATCACCCGACCGGTACGATCGGCAGGCAGATGGGTTTCGAGGACTTGGTTCGGATGGGCCGCGTCGATGGCTGTGGCAAACAGCTCGCGCAGCAGTTGTTGCGGATCGACCGACATGGCGGGCTCCCGGAATTCTTGTTATTCGAAAGGGCAACTCGGAACCCTTGTGGGAGCGAGCCTGCTCGCGAAGGCGGTGTGTCAGCCAACATGGATGTTGAATGTGCAACCGCTTTCGCGAGCAGGCTCGCTCCCACAGGGTTTTGTGCAGGGCTTATTTGTTGTCGCGAATCGAGAAGTTGGCCATGTGCTCCAGACCTTTGATCAGCGCCGAGTGATCCCAGTTGCTGCCACCGATCGCTGCGCAGGTGCTGAACACTTGCTGGGCATTGGCGGTGTTTGGCAGGTTGATGTTCAGCTCTTTGGCGCCTTGCAGGGCCAGGTTCAGGTCTTTCTGGTGCAGGCTGATGCGGAAGCCTGGATCGAAAGTGCCTTTGATCATGCGCTCGCCGTGCACTTCAAGGATCTTCGAGGACGCGAAACCGCCCATCAGTGCTTCACGCACCTTGGCCGGATCAGCGCCGTTTTTCGAAGCGAACAGCAGGGCTTCAGCGACGGCCTGAATGTTCAGGGCAACGATGATCTGGTTGGCGACTTTGGCGGTTTGACCGTCGCCATTGCCACCGACCAGGGTGATGTTTTTGCCCATGGCCTGGAACAGCGGCAGCGCGCGTTCGAAGGCATCGGCGTCGCCACCGATCATGATGCTCAGGGTCGCCGCTTTGGCGCCGACTTCACCACCGGATACCGGTGCGTCGAGGTATTGCGCGCCTTTCTCGTTGATCTTCGCCGCGAAGGCCTTGGTGGCGGTCGGCGAGATCGAGCTCATGTCGATCACGATTTTGCCTTTGCTCAGGCCGGCGGCAACGCCGTCAGCGCGGAACAGGACGTCGTCTACCTGCGGGGTATCCGGCACCATGACGATGATGAATTCAGCTTCCTGCGCGACTTCGCGCGGGTTGGCCAGGGCGACGGCGCCAGCGGCAACCAGGTCGGCCGGGGCAGCGTCGTGGTGCGCCGACAGGAACAGGCTGTGACCGGCTTTCTGCAGGTTCGAAGCCATTGGGTGGCCCATGATGCCGGTGCCGATAAATCCGATTTTAGCCATGAGAAAATCCTCTTGTTTTTGTCTTTCCCCTGTAGGAGCTGCCGAAGGCTGCGATCTTTTGATCTTGATCTTCAAAATAACAAGATCAAAAGATCGCAGCCTTCGGCAGCTCCTACAGGGTCATGTGTTTGTCAGATTGCGTTGTGCGACTTCAGCCAGCCGAGGCCCGCTTCAGTGGTGGTCAGCGGCTTGTATTCACAGCCAACCCAACCCTGATAACCGATGCGGTCGAGGTGTTCGAACAGAAACCGATAGTTGATCTCACCGGTGCCCGGCTCGTTGCGGCCCGGGTTGTCCGCGAGCTGCACATGGTTGATCTCGCCCAGATGCGATTGCAGGGTGCGGGCCAGATCGCCTTCCATGATTTGCATGTGATAGATGTCGTATTGCAGATACAGATTGGCGCTGCCGACCTGTTCGCGAATCGACAGGGCTTGCGCCGTGTTGTTCAGGTAGAAACCCGGGATGTCGCGGGTGTTGATCGCTTCCATCACCAGTTTGATGCCCGCCGCTTGCAGCTTGTCAGCCGCGTATTTCAGGTTGGCAACGAAGGTTTTTTCCACAGTGACGTCATCAACGCCTTGCGGACGAATACCGGCCAGGCAGTTGATCTGGGTGTTGCCCAGCACTTGTGCGTAAGCGATCGCCAGATCGACACCGGCGCGGAACTCTTCAACCCGATCAGGCAGACACGCGATACCGCGCTCGCCCTTGGCCCAGTCACCGGCCGGCAGGTTGAACAGCACTTGGGTCAGACCGTTGGCGTCGAGCTTGGCCTTGATTTCGGCAGAGCTGAAATCGTACGGGAACAGGTACTCGACACCGCTGAAACCAGCCTTGGCGGCGGCGTCGAAACGGGCAAGGAAATCCTGTTCGGTGAACAGCATGGACAGGTTGGCTGCGAAACGCGGCATGGTGGTCTCCCGTTCTAGATTCTCGTTCCCACGCTCTGCGTGGGAATGCCTCAATGGACGCTCTGCGTCCGCTTTGGGACGCAGAGCGTCCCGGGCTGCGTTCCCACGCAGAGCGTGGGAACGATCAGCGGTCAGCAGTTAATCGAGCAGCGAAATCGCCGTTGGCGCATCGTTGCCGACCAGCGCCAGGTCTTCGAATTCGTTGACGGCGTTGATCTCGGTACCCATGGAGATGTTGGTCACACGCTCCAGAATGATCTCGACGATCACCGGCACTTTGAACTCTTCGATCATCTGTTCGGCCTTGCGCAGGGCAGGGGCGATTTCCGATGGTTCGAACACACGCAGCGCTTTACAGCCGAGGCCTTCAGCGACTGCGACGTGGTCAACACCGTAACCGTTGAGTTCCGGCGCGTTCAGGTTATCGAAGGACAGCTGCACGCAGTAGTCCATTTCGAACCCGCGCTGTGCCTGACGGATCAGACCCAGGTACGAATTGTTCACCACGACGTGGATGTACGGCAGTTTGAACTGAGCGCCGACCGCCAGTTCTTCGATCATGAACTGGAAGTCATAGTCCCCCGACAGGGCCACGACTTTACGGTTCGGATCGGCCTTCACCACGCCCAGCGCTGCCGGAATGGTCCAGCCCAACGGGCCTGCCTGGCCACAGTTGATCCAGTGACGCGGCTTGTAGACGTGCAGGAACTGCGCGCCAGCAATCTGCGACAGACCAATGGTGCTGACGTAGCAGGTGTCCTTGCCGAACACCTGGTTCATTTCTTCGTAAACGCGCTGTGGTTTCACCGGCACGTTGTCGAAGTGGGTCTTGCGATGCAGGCTGGCTTTGCGCTGCTGACAGTCTTGCAGCCAGGCACTGCGGTTTTTCAGCTTGCCGGCGGCTTGCCATTCGCGCGCCACTTCGATGAACACGGTCAGCGCTGCAGCGGCGTCGGACACGATGCCCAGATCCGGCGTGAACACACGACCGATCTGCGTGCCTTCGATGTCGACGTGAATGAACTTGCGGCCTTCGGTGTAAACGTCAACCGAACCGGTGTGGCGGTTAGCCCAACGGTTACCGATCCCCAACACCACGTCGGATTTCAGCATGGTCGCGTTGCCGTAACGGTGCGACGTCTGCAGACCGACCATGCCGACCATCAACGGGTGATCGTCCGGGATGGTGCCCCAGCCCATCAGCGTCGGGATTACCGGGATGCCGGTCAGCTCAGCGAATTCAACCAGCAGATCGCTGGCGTCGGCGTTGATGATGCCGCCGCCTGCTACCAACAGTGGACGCTCAGCCTGATCGAGCAGCGCCAAAGCCTTCTCGACCTGAATGCGGGTAGCGGTCGGTTTGGCCAATGGCAGCGGCTGGTAAGCGTCGATGTCGAATTCGATTTCGGCCATCTGCACGTCGAACGGCAGGTCGATCAGCACTGGGCCTGGACGGCCGGAGCGCATTTCAAAGAAGGCTTTCTGGAACGCGTAAGGCACTTGGCCTGGTTCCAGAACAGTGGTCGCCCACTTGGTGACTGGCTTGACGATGCTGGTGATGTCGACAGCCTGGAAGTCTTCCTTGTGCATACGGGCGCGGGGTGCCTGGCCGGTAATGCAGAGGATTGGAATCGAGTCGGCCGAGGCGCTGTAGAGCCCGGTGACCATGTCGGTACCGGCAGGGCCGGAAGTACCGATGCACACGCCGATGTTGCCGGCTTTAGTGCGGGTGTAGCCCTCGGCCATGTGCGAGGCGCCTTCGACGTGGCGAGCAAGGACGTGATCGATGCCACCGACTTTCTGCAAGGCGGAGTACAGCGGGTTGATGGCAGCGCCCGGGATGCCAAAAGCGGTATCAACCCCTTCACGGCGCATCACCAGAACGGCGGCTTCGATTGCTCTCATTTTGCTCATGGTTTTGTGCCTCTTTACGTTTTGTAATTGTATACAAGTGGCTTTGCGCAGAGTGTATTCACGGCGGACGGCGCAGGTCAATCCATTTTCTCAAGCGCCTGTTTCATTCGTCGGAAGCCTTTATGACTGTGGCTTTTCGTCGCATGTGGCGCTTTTCGAGAATTATTGTATACAAAAAAATAATTCATTGTGTTCTATTTGTTGCATCGGACTGCGGCACAAAACCGCAGGCCCACGACTTTCCCTATAACAAAATGAGGACGGCACCATGAGCGCTTTAACCTTGAAAGTCGCAGTCAAACTGGTCAACGAGGCCATCAACGCAGGGCGCGGCATCAACGCCGCCCCCCTGACCATCGCAGTACTCGACACCGGCGGCCACCTGGTGACCCTGCAACGCGAAGACGGCGCCAGCCTTCTGCGCCCACAAATCGCCATCGGCAAAGCCTGGGGCGCCATCGCCCTCGGCAAAGGCTCGCGCCTGCTAGCCCTCGACGCCCAACAACGCCCAGCCTTTATTGCCGCGCTCAACAGCATGGGCCAGGGCAGCGTCGTGCCGGCACCGGGCGGTGTGTTGATTCGTGATCAGGCGGGGAATGTGCTGGGAGCGATCGGGATCAGCGGCGATCTGTCGGATATCGATGAGCAAGTGGCGATTAAAGCGGTGGAGGCGCTGGAGTTGCGGGCGGATGCGGGGGTGGCTGCTTGATCTTTAGCGTCTGACCTAACGACTTCGCGAGCAAGCTCGCTCCCACAGGTTTGAGTCCTGACACAAAAGGTATGAACCCCTCAAATCCCCTGTGGGAGCGAGCTTGCTCGCGAAGTCAATTCAACAGACACATTTGGCCAACAGTCTTTCCTCCTTATCCCTGTGCTCCTATCTACTCTTTCAGGTCATCTCTGAAAGAGGCAAAGGAATGCCGGAACTGTCAGCTTCACATCGCTTGCGCCTTGGTCGTTACGACGAGCCCAATCGCGTTTATCTACTGACTGCCAATACTCTGTATCGCGAGCGTGTCTTCAAAGAGTTTGCGTTGGGCAGGTTGGTTGTTGATCAATTTCGAAATGCCCAAGAACAGGGCTTGGCTGACTCGTTGGCCTGGGTAGTCATGCCCGATCACTTTCATTGGTTGATCGATTTGAAGCGAGGCTCGCTCAGTGAGCTGATGCAAAGATCAAAATCGTTGAGCGCTAGGGCAGTAAATCTGGCGGCTGGTAGAACGGGCAGTCTATGGCAGCAGGGTTTTCATGATCGGGCACTGCGTCGGGAAGATGATTTGGTGAAAATGGCGAGATATGTGGTGGCTAACCCGTTGCGGGCAGGCTTGGTGGATAAGCTTGGCAACTATCCGCTGTGGGATGCGGTTTGGGTTGGGCTGTAAAACCGAGTTGCTCCATTCGCGAGCAAGCTCGCTCCCACATTGGATCTGTGGCGTTCACAAATCCCTGTGGGAGCGAGCTTGCTCGCGAAGCGGTTACCGGTCTTACTGATCCGGCTCACACCCCTTCAACACCAACCGGATTATCGTCTGCGCCGCCGCTTCGTAATCCGCCTCATCCAGCTTCTCCTTCCCCGTCACCGCAGAAATCTGCCAGTCGAAGTCGGCGTAAGTCTGGGTCGCGGCCCAGATGCTGAACATCAGGTGATTAGGGTCGATCGGGGCGATCTGGCCGCGGTCGATCCAGCTCTGGATGCAGTCGATGTTGTGCTTGGCCTGGCCGTTGAGTTGTTCGACCAGGTCGGCGCTCAGGTGTGGGGCGCCGTGCATGATTTCGCTGGCGAACACTTTCGAGGCGAACGGCAGATCGCGGGAGATGCGGATCTTCGAGCGGATGTAGCCGCTCAGCACTTCGCTCGGTACGCCGTCCGGATTGAACGGGGTCGAGGCCTGCAAAATCGGCACGATGATGCTTTCCAGTACCTCGCGGTAAAGGTTTTCCTTGGACTTGAAGTAGTAGTAGACGTTGGGCTTGGGCAATCCCGCCTTGGCGGCGATGTCGCTGGTTTTGGTCGCAGCGAAGCCCTTGTCGGCAAACTCCTCACTGGCGGCACGCAGGATCAGTTCTTTGTTGCGCTCGCGGATTGTGCTCATAAACCCGGTGGTTCCTTGCCTGTTCTGGCGGTTGCGCATGGTAGCACCGGCCTCGCGCAGCGCTCAAGAATGCACCGCGTGGTCTATGGTCGCGTTATGCTTCGCAACATTCATACATAAAAGGAAACAGGATTCATGGCAGGAAGCAGTTTGCTGGTGCTGATCGATGACATCGCCACCGTTCTGGACGACGTTGCCTTGATGACCAAGATGGCCGCCAAGAAGACCGCGGGCGTGCTCGGCGATGATCTGGCGCTGAATGCCCAGCAGGTCTCCGGTGTGCGTGCCGAGCGCGAGATTCCCGTGGTCTGGGCGGTAGCGAAGGGTTCGTTCGTCAACAAACTGATCCTGGTGCCGTCGGCGCTGGCGATCAGTGCGTTCGTGCCGTGGCTGGTGACGCCGCTGTTGATGGTCGGCGGCGCGTACCTGTGCTTCGAGGGTTTCGAGAAACTTGCGCACAAATTTCTGCACAGCAAGGCTGAAGACGACACCGAGCATGCGCAACTGAAGGAAGCAGTGGCTGATCCTGCGACCGATCTGGTGGCGTACGAGAAGGACAAGATCAAGGGTGCGATTCGCACGGATTTCATCCTCTCGGCAGAAATCATCGCGATCACCCTCGGCACCGTGGCGGATGCGTCGCTGACTCAGCAAGTGGTCGTGATGTCGGGCATCGCTATCGTCATGACTGTTGGCGTTTACGGGTTGGTGGCGGGCATCGTCAAACTCGACGACCTCGGTTTGTGGCTGACGCAGAAGCCTGGGCAGGCAGCCAAAAAGATCGGCAGCGGCATTCTGAGCGCGGCGCCGTACATGATGAAAACCTTGTCGGTGGTCGGTACGGCGGCGATGTTTTTGGTTGGCGGCGGCATCCTTACTCACGGCGTGCCGGTGGTGCATCACTGGATTGAAGGTGTGGGCGCGGCGGCCGGTGGGGCCGGGTTTGCGGTGCCGATGTTGCTGAATGGCGTGGCGGGGATTATTGCCGGGGCAGTGGTGTTGGCGGTGGTTTCGGTCGTCGGCAAAATCTGGAAATCTGTTAAAGGCTGAAAGATCGCAGCCTTCGGCAGCTCCTACAGGGTGTACGCGATGCCCATGTAGGAGCTGCCGCAGGCTGCGATCCTTTGATCTAAAAAAAGGGTCATTCGACTCGCATCGAATAGCCCTTTTTTGTACCCGCCGAAAACTATTCGGCGATCTGCAGCTTGCGTGCTTCGGTGTACACGTAACGCACTTTCTCGTACTCGAACGGCGAGTTCATCTGGCCGTAACGGAAGCTGGTCTGGTAGCGCTTGTCGACCGCGCGCAGGGCCCAGACTTCCGGGTGGTCGGAGCTGACTTCCGAAACGTTGAGGAAGTTGATCGCCGATTCGGCGGTATAGTCCACGGCGAGGCCGGCGGTGTCGCGGATGTTCGACGGGCCGAGGATTGGCAGCACGAAATAGGCACCGCCCGGTACGCCGTAGAAACCGAGGGTCTGACCGAAGTCTTCGCTCTGGCGCGGCAGGCCCATGGCGGTCGCCGGATCCCACAGACCGCCGATGCCGATCGTGGTGTTGAACAGCAGGCGCGCGGTGGTTTCCATCGAACGCTGGCCCTTGAACTGCAGCAAGCTGTTGATCAGGTTCGGCACGTCACCCAGGTTGTTGAAGAAGTTGCTCACACCGGTGCGCACGAAGCTCGGCGTCACGTAGCGATAACCGTCGACCACCGGCAGGAACACCCATTCGTCGAAGCGGTAGTTGAAGTGGTAAACGCGGCGGTTCCACGATTCCAGCGGGTCGTAGACGTTCAGCGCGTTGAGCGTCGAACGCTCGAATTCGCGCTGATCCAGGCCCGGATTGAATTTCAGTTTCGACAGCGGCTCCTTGAAGCCGTCACTGTCGACCACCACCGGTGCATTGGCTTTGCTGTTGTCGGCCTGAGCCACGCCTGCACAGAGTAACGCTGTCGCCAGCAGGAGATATTTAGCCACGGAAGAACTCCAGCATGGCGTCGCTGTTGACGCGGTAGTTAATGTTGCCGCAATGGCCGCCCAATGGATAAACGGTCAGACGGTCGCCAAAGGTCTTGCGCAGGAAACCGAGGTCCCCCGGGCCGAGGATCACGTCGTCGGCGTTGTGCATCACGGCGATTTTCGGGCTGTCATGCAGGTAATCCTTGAGCGCATACAGGCTGGCCTGATCGACCAGTTGCAGCAGGCTGCCGCCGTCAGTACGCGCGCGCCACATCGGAATCACTTGATCGGTCAGATAGCATTCGAAGTCGCACTGCAGCGCACGCTTGAGGTACGGCGTGAGGCTGGTGCCTTCGGTGATCTCGGTTTTCGGCGGGGTGATCAGACCACGACGATTGATCAAGTCCGAGGTGAACGCGATGTCGGCGGCCGAGAAGCGGAACGAGGTGCCGATCAACATCGCCATCTGCTCGTTGGTCAAATGCTGCTTGGACTGCTGGAAGTCATAGAGCAGCGCATCGTTGAGGTCGATGTAACCTTTCTGCTGGAAGTAGCGGGTCAACTTGTTCAGCACCAGTTCATAGAACGTGGTGCTGTTGTTGATGCCTTTCACTTCGGTCTGTACCAGCTTGTCGAGGTTGCTGATCGAGGTGTAGAGGTTGACCGGCGGGTTGAGCAGCAGGACTTTCTTGAAGTTGAAGCTGCGGCGGGTTTCGTCCAGGTGCGCGACGAAGGCTGCGTCCAATGCGCCGAGGCTGTAACCGGTCAGGTAATACTCGGTCACCGGCAGTTTCGGGTTCTGCGCCCGCACGGCCTGCATGACCCGGTACATGTCTTCAGCATCGTCCTTGGTAATGCCGGGGGTGGCGAAACGCGAGGCGGCGCTGATGAAGTCGAAACTGGTTGGCGACGACAACTGCACGACGTGGTAGCCGGCCTTGTAGTAGAGCTTTTTCAGATATTCGTTGAGCGTGCTGTCATAGCGCGCGCCGGTGCCGGCGATCAGGAAGATCAGCGGGGCCGGTTTGTCCTGGGTGGCGATTCGGTAGGTGAGCTTTTTCACCGCCCAGAAGTTGTCCGGCAGAATGAATTCACGCTCCGGGCGCAATGTGAGGCTGCGATCGGACTGATCGATGTCGTCATCCAGCGGCAGCTCCGGACGCAAATCCGGCGGGGTGGTGGCGATAGTCGCCTCAAACGGGTTGGTGAGGGGGTAGCCATAGCTGGCGGGGTCGATATCCACCGCCAGTGCGGACGCACTCAAAATAAGGCCGCTGAACAGCGCGGCGAAGCGCAAGGAACGGAGCATGACTAGATCCCTTAGAGGAAGGTGCCGAATGAAGTTCGCAGGCTATGACCACCGGGTTTGCGCCAAAGTGCCATGCAGCGGCACCAAACAGGCAGAATTCGGAGTAATAGTAGCTGGACGATACACTTTGCACGCCCTTGATGAACAGTTAACAGTTGTTATCGCTTGCGAAGTATTGAAGGCAGATTAAGCTGGCCGCCGATTTCCGAAGATTGGAGTGCTTCATGTCCCGCCGCTTGCCCTGGATTTTGCTGCTTGTTTTGTTGCCGTTATGGCTGGCCGCCAGCTATGGCGCGCGTTATGGCTTTATGGAAGACGGCAAATGGGTGGGCATCTGTGTGGATGAGGCCAGCCGTTGGGAATGCCAGGTGCGCTCGAACCTTGGCCTGATGATTCATTTCAAGGTGCTGGGCTGGACGGCACTGGGTGCGGCGCTGATCGGTTTTGTCGTGCCCGGGCGGGCAGGGTGGTGGCTGGCGGTGTTGGCGCTGGTGGCCGGTTTGCCGGCGCTGGCGTTGTACAACACCACTTTGGCGGTGTTTGCGGCGGTGATTGCCGGGTTGCGCCTTGTTCGCGAGTCCCGCAGCGCCTGATAGTCAGCTATCGCGAGCAGGCTCACTCCTACAATGGGAACGCATTCCAAACTGTAGGAGTGAGCCTGCTCGCGATTGGGGCATTTCAGCCGATGAAGCTTAGGTCTTGCGAACCCGTAGGCAGCGCCAAAGAGCCGCTACCATCAACCCGCTCACCAACGCCCAGCCCCACGCCTGCTGATTCTGCAAACCTTCCACATACAACTGCGGCGCAATCCCCGCGCCGACGATAAACGCCAGCAAGGCAATCTCCCGACGCGGCACGCTCACCGGGCGGCTCAGGTAAACCAGCGCCGGCAGCACAAACGCCATGCTCGCAAAGCTGCGATAACGCGCGTCGAAGACCATCTCCAGCATCATCACCGCTGCGGCAAACCCTGCCGCCGCGACCAGCCAGCCCGCGCGACGCTCCAGCAGATTGAATGCGCGTTCACGCCATCCCGTTCGCGCACTCAGCGTCAGCGCCGCATGCGCCAGCACCAGTAGATTCAGCGCTGTCAGCAAAGCGACCCACAGCCATTCACTGGTAAACCGCGTGGTCACGCGCGCCAGATCGCCCCATGCGCCAATCGAACACGCGGCGAGGGCGCCCAGCAGTGGCAACACCAGTGCAGCGCGCGTACTGCGAACGCGTCCGCCCAGCAGCAAAGTGCCGAGGAAAATCAAACCACCGACCGCCAGCCATTCTTTCCAGTACGGCACATTGGTCACCGGCCCGGCGAGCACGCCTTTGTCCTGACGATCCGCATCAAACAGACCCCAATACCCGCCGACAGCGCCTTCACTGCCACGTTTCCACGGCTGGTCAAACGCTTCGATCAGGTTGTAATGCCAGCCTTCTTTTTCGGCCATCGCGACAAAACCACGAATGAATTTGGCCTCGTTGACCCGGCTCGGCAGGGCGGTCTCGCGCTGACGGCCTTCGCTCGGCCAACCGGTTTCGCCAATCATCACGTCCTTCGGCGCGAACTTGTTGCCGAACACGCGGCGCACATCCGCCACGTGTTGCAGGGCTGCATCGATGTTCGACGGATCATCTTCCCAGTACGGCAGCAAATGAATGGTCAGGAAATCCACCGCCGGCGCGACTTCCGGGTGCTTGAGCCAGAACTCCCAGACATCGGCGTACGTGACCGGTTGCTTGACCTGGCTTTTGACCTTGTTGATCAGTCGGGCCAGTTGCGCGCCGGTGACTTCTTTGCGCAGCAGCGCTTCGTTGCCGACGATCACCGCGCTGACCACATCCGGGTTGGCGTTGGCCGATTTGATCAGCAGGTCGACTTCTTTTTCAGTGTCGACCGGGTTGCTGTTGACCCACGCGCCGATCATCAATTTCAGACCGTGTTTGCGCGCCAGATCCGGCAACGCTTCGAGGCCCGTCATCGAGTAAGTGCGAATGCATTCAAAACGTGTCGCCAGCAGCGCGAGGTCAGCATCCATGCGCTCCGGGCGCAATTTGAACGGCACGTCGAACGGCGACTGATCCTTATCGAACGGCGTATAGGACGCGCATTGCAGCTTGTGCGTTGGCGTTGCGGCGTCCGGCAGAATCACCGGTTGGCCGAGGCCATACCAGAAGCCACCGAGCGCAAACAGCCCAAGCAGGCAGGCGAATAAATAAGCAGGGAAGGGGAAGCGGGACGTCGCGGACATGGTCGGGCCGAGTGGCTGCAAAGCGACGCATGTTACCTGCATTTATAGAGGGGTTGGTGGCCCGCACGATTTTGACATGCAAAGTTCGGGCGGATTGTCTGGCGCCAATTATTCGAAGGCAGTTAATGGCCTTCTGATGTCGTTTCTTATTGTCTTGAGGTCGCTGACAGAGCAGGTCGCGAGGGGCGTGAGGTTGATGATCAAAGCATCAGCACTCCACTGATGTTCCAGCGAGTTTGCGGTCGGGCGTGATGGGGGCGCTGTGCACCATAACAATACGTTGACGCCGCCCGTCATCCGTCGGGCGCAGCATTTCGGGGAAGTAACGATGAAGATGCGACGACTTTTAGGCGCAAGTGCTGCTCTGGTGCTTGCGATGAGCTCCACTTTCGCCAGTGCAGAAAAGCAGACCCTGAACATCGGTTACGTTGACGGCTGGTCCGACAGCGTGGCGACCACCCACGTAGCCGCCGAAGTGATCAAACAGAAACTCGGCTACGACGTGAAACTGCAAGCCGTCGCCACCGGGATCATGTGGCAGGGCGTTGCCACCGGCAAACTCGACGCCATGCTCTCGGCCTGGCTGCCAGTAACGCACGGCGAATACTGGACGAAAAACAAGGATCTGGTCGTCGATTACGGCCCGAACTTCAAGGATGCAAAAATCGGCCTGATCGTGCCGGAGTACGTCAAAGCCAAATCGATCGAAGACCTGAAAACCGACGACACCTTCAAAAACCGCATCGTCGGCATCGACGCCGGTTCAGGCGTGATGCTCAAGACCGATCAAGCGATCAAGGATTACGGCCTCGACAAATACAGCCTTAAAGCCAGTTCCGGCGCCGGCATGATTGCCGAGCTGACCCGTGCCGAGAAGAAAAACGAATCCATCGCCGTCACCGGTTGGGTGCCGCACTGGATGTTCGCCAAGTGGAAACTGCGCTTCCTCGACGACCCGAAAGGCGTGTACGGCGCGGCTGAAACCGTGAACAGCATCGGCAGCAAAGGGCTGGAAGCCAAGGCACCGGAAGTGGCCAAGTTCCTGAAGAACTTCCAGTGGGCTTCGAAAGACGAAATCGGCGAAGTGATGCTGGCGATTCAAGACGGCGCCAAGCCTGAAGCCGCAGCGAAAGATTGGGTGGCCAAACACCCGGATCGCGTGGCTGACTGGACCAAATAACCGCAACACCCCTGTACCCCTGTAGGAGTGAGCCTGCTCGCGATAGCGTCCTGTCAGTTGATGAAAATATCGACTGATATAACGCCATCGCGAGCAGGCTCACTCCTACAGTTGTTTTGTGCGGTACCGGAAATTGGCAAAAGTGTCATGGTGTTCTACTACTAAGGTCGTCTGTTCCCGCTCCCGCAGCCGCATACATTAGCTATGTTCCAACAATAATTTGTGCTGCGAGGATAAAAACAATGAACGACAGCATTTACCTCTCGATTCAAAACAGTCCCCGATTCAAGGAGCTGGTACAGAAAAGGGAACGATTCGCCTGGATTCTCTCGGCAATCATGCTAGGGCTTTACTCCGCATTCATCCTTCTGATTGCTTACGGGCCGCATATTCTGGGCGCGAAGATCAGTCCTGAATCATCCATTACCTGGGGTATCCCGATCGGTGTCGGCCTGATTCTGTCTGCCTTCATCCTGACCGGTATCTACGTGCGCCGCGCCAATGGCGAGTTTGACGACCTGAACAATGCGATTCTCAAGGAGGCTCAGCAATGATCCGGCGTCTACTGGCTTTATTAAGTGTTGCAGCATTTGCACCGGGTGCCTGGGCGGCGGATGCGCTGACGGGTGAAGTGGCCAAACAGCCGCTGAATATTCCTGCGATCCTGATGTTCGTGGCGTTCGTCGGTGCCACGCTGTACATCACCTACTGGGCCTCGAAGAAAAACAACTCGGCCGCCGACTACTATGCGGCGGGCGGCAAGATCACCGGGTTCCAGAATGGTCTGGCGATTGCCGGTGACTACATGTCGGCGGCGTCCTTCCTGGGGATTTCCGCGCTGGTGTTCACCTCCGGCTACGACGGCCTGATCTACTCGATCGGCTTCCTGGTGGGCTGGCCGATCATTCTGTTCCTGATCGCCGAGCGTCTGCGTAACCTGGGTAAATACACCTTTGCCGACGTGGCGTCCTACCGCCTCGGGCAAACCCAGATTCGCACCCTGTCTGCCTGCGGTTCGCTGGTGGTGGTGGCGTTCTACCTGATCGCGCAAATGGTCGGTGCGGGCAAGCTGATCCAGCTGTTGTTCGGCCTCGATTACCACGTTGCGGTGATTCTGGTCGGCGTGCTGATGTGCATGTACGTGCTGTTTGGCGGCATGCTGGCGACCACTTGGGTGCAGATCATCAAGGCTGTGCTGCTGCTGTCCGGTGCCTCGTTCATGGCGCTGATGGTCATGAAGCATGTCGGCTTCGACTTCAACACGCTGTTCTCCGAGGCGATCAAGGTTCACGCCAAAGGCGAAGCGATCATGAGCCCGGGCGGTCTGGTCAAGGATCCGATTTCGGCCTTCTCCCTGGGTCTGGCGCTGATGTTCGGTACCGCTGGCCTGCCACACATTCTGATGCGCTTCTTCACCGTGAGTGACGCAAAAGAAGCACGTAAGAGCGTGTTGTATGCGACTGGCTTCATCGGCTACTTCTACATCCTGACCTTCATCATCGGCTTCGGCGCGATCCTGCTGGTCAGCACCAACCCGGCCTTCAAAGATGCTGCTGGCGCGCTGTTGGGCGGCAACAACATGGCGGCGGTGCACTTGGCCAACGCGGTCGGCGGCAGCATCTTCCTCGGCTTTATCTCGGCGGTAGCGTTTGCGACCATTCTGGCGGTTGTGGCGGGTCTGACCCTGGCCGGTGCTTCGGCGGTGTCTCACGACCTGTACGCCAGTGTGATCAAGAAGGGCAAGGCGAACGAGAAGGACGAGATTCGTGTGTCGAAGATCACCACCATTGCTTTGGCGGTATTGGCGATTGGCCTGGGTATTTTGTTCGAAAGCCAGAACATTGCGTTCATGGTGGGCCTGGCGTTCTCGATCGCGGCGAGCTGTAACTTCCCGGTGCTGTTGCTTTCGATGTACTGGAAGAAGCTGACCACACGCGGTGCGATGATTGGCGGCTGGTTGGGGTTAATCAGTGCTGTTGGCCTGATGATCCTTGGCCCAACCATCTGGGTGCAGATTCTGCATCATGAGAAGGCGATCTTCCCTTACGAGTATCCGGCGCTGTTCTCGATGATCATTGCCTTTGTGGGTATTTGGTTCTTCTCGATTACTGATAAGTCGGCGGCGGCGGACAAAGAACGAGCGCTGTTCTTCCCGCAGTTTGTGCGTTCGCAGACTGGGTTGGGGGCGAGTGGGGCGGTTTCTCACTGATGGTTTGATGGTTTTGTAATGTTGTGCTGAATGCCCCGGTTGAGAGATCGGGGCATTTTTTGTGGGCGGTTATCGGACTTTGGGGTGTTTTTTTGATTGGGTGAATATCCGTTGCTGCGGTAACGGCGGCTTAGGGTTTCGCCCTTACGGCGACTCACTTTTTTACAAGCGCCTAAAAAAGTAAGCAAAAAACGCTTGCTCCTACGTGCGGCCCGCTCGCTGGGGCTCGGGGTTCCTTCGTTGCGGGATCGATCCGGGCGCAGCGCCTACGGTTTGCTTCGCTGCACCTCCTCTCGCTGTGTTTGGCTGCGCCAAACGGTCGCTGCGCTCCCACCCCCGGATCAATCCCTCCACTCAGCCTTCCGACGTCGCCCGTGGATCAAGCTCAAAAGCTGCAGCCGAGCTAACGCTCATCCTGTGTAGGAGCTGCCGAAGGCTGCGATCTTTTGATCTGCTTTGGCTTTGGCTTTGGCTTTGGCTTTGGCTTTTGATCTTTTGCCCCATCGGCAGGCCGAGCGGAGGTGTTCATCAGGGGGTAGGCGCGCAGCGCCGTTCGACGAAGTCGAACACATCGAGAGGAGGTGCAGCGAAGCAAACCGTAGGCGATGCCCCCGGATGGACACCGTAGCGAGGGAACACTGAGCCTCAGCGAAGTGCCGTACGCCAGGGGCAAAGCCTTTTGCTTACTTTTCGGCGTCTGGAAAAGTGAGTCGCTGTAAGAGCGAAACCGCCAGCCGCAACACCAAAAAAACGGATATGCCCCCAATCCCAATCCAAAAAAAACCGGCTACAAACAAAAACGGCCCCTATATAAATAGAGGCCGTTCCCGGTACAACTTAAGACGTTATCGCAAGACAGGTCTTATTTGCGATCTTCCAGCTTGGAAATATCACGCGACTCGTAGCCAGTGTACAACTGGCGCGGACGGCCAATCTTGTACGGGCTCGAAAGCATCTCTTTCCAGTGCGAAATCCAGCCAACAGTACGTGCCAGCGCGAAAATCACCGTAAACATGCTGGTCGGAATGCCGATCGCCTTGAGGATAATCCCCGAGTAGAAATCGACGTTCGGGTACAGCGAACGTTCGATGAAGTACGGGTCAGTCAACGCAATTTCTTCCAGGCGCATGGCCAGTTCGAGTTGCGGATCATTATTAATGCCCAGTTCCTTCAACACTTCGTCACAGGTCTGTTTCATTACAGTCGCGCGAGGGTCGCGGTTCTTGTAAACGCGGTGACCGAAGCCCATCAGCTTGAACGGATCGTTCTTGTCCTTGGCCTTGGCGATGAACTTGTCGATGTTCGACACATCGCCAATTTCATCCAGCATGGTCAGAACGGCTTCGTTCGCACCGCCGTGAGCAGGGCCCCACAGTGCGGCGATACCGGCGGCGATACAGGCGAACGGGTTGGCACCCGAAGAACCTGCCAGACGTACGGTGGAAGTCGACGCGTTCTGCTCGTGGTCGGCATGGAGGATGAAAATCCGGTCCATGGCCTTGGCGAGCACCGGGCTGATCGGTTTGATCTCGCACGGGGTGTTGAACATCATGTGCAGGAAGTTTTCCGCGTACGTCAGGTCGTTGCGCGGGTACATCATGGGTTGACCCATGGAGTACTTGTAAACCATCGCTGCCAGGGTCGGCATCTTGGCAACCAGACGGATCGCGGAGATTTCGCGATGCTGCGGGTTATTGATGTCGAGGGAGTCGTGGTAGAAGGCCGAGAGGGCGCCGACTACACCGCACATGACGGCCATTGGGTGGGCGTCGCGACGGAAGCCGTTGAAGAAGGTTTTCAGCTGCTCGTGAACCATGGTGTGGTTTTTCACGGTGCTGACGAACTGGGCCTTCTGTTCTGCGGTCGGCAATTCGCCGTTGAGCAGCAGGTAGCAGGTTTCCAGGTAGTCCGACTTTTCAGCCAGCTGTTCGATCGGGTAGCCGCGGTGCAACAGAATGCCGTTGTCGCCGTCGATATAGGTGATCTTCGATTCGCACGAAGCGGTCGACATGAAACCCGGGTCGAAAGTGAAGCGGCCCGTGGCCGTCAGGCCCCGAACATCGATTACATCGGGACCAACGGTGCCGGTTAAAATGGGCAGCTCGACGGGGGCTGCGCCCTCGATGATCAACTGCGCTTTTTTGTCAGCCATGTGGCCTCCTATTTATGCTTGAACCATCAGACAGACCCCCCACGCAGGGCCCGCACCACTATAGTGAGATAAATTCGAATGTCAATTTGCCTAAAGTCTTGCTCCAGAAGGCTTTAAGCGCACTTTTTCCTCGAAATTGCCTGCCATTTACGCCTTTTATGCAACTTGTGCAATCAGCTATTGGGGGTAGGTGATTGCGTTGTCATTAGTAGCCTAACTGTCTATACTCGGCCACCGACCGCCAAGGGCTTTTGGGCTTGCTTTCATTGGGGGTCGCATCCCTGGGTGGTGGTTACCTGACCAGTGCACTCCCCAACAACTTTGCCCTGATTGTTAGGGGCTCTTCAGTGTGAAAAAAAAGCCGTGAAAAGCCAACGACCTGTAAACCTAGACCTAAGGACCATCAAACTCCCAGTCACTGCTTACACGTCCATTCTTCACCGAATCTCCGGTGTCATCCTCTTCGTGTGCCTTGCCATCATGCTTTACGCATTGGACAAGTCGCTGAGCTCCGAGGAAGGCTTCGGTCAGGTGAAAGCGTGTCTGACCAGTCCGCTAGCCAAGCTAGTGATTTGGGGCATCCTGTCCGCTCTGCTGTATCACTTGGTAGCCGGTGTGCGCCACTTGATCATGGACATGGGCATCGGTGAGACGCTGGAAGGCGGCAAGCTGGGCTCGAAAATCGTTATCGCCGTTTCCGTGGTGGTAATCGTTCTGGCAGGAGTTTGGATATGGTAACTAACGTCACGAACCTCTCGCGTTCGGGCCTCTATGACTGGATGGCGCAACGTGTGTCTGCGGTCGTTCTCGCGGCTTACTTCATCTTCCTGATCGGATACGTCGTGGCCCACCCTGGTCTCGAGTATGCCCAGTGGCATGAACTGTTCGCCCACAACGGGATGCGTATTTTCAGCCTCCTGGCCCTTGTTGCCCTTGGCGCTCACGCCTGGGTCGGCATGTGGACCATCGCGACTGACTACCTGACGCCAATGGCGTTCGGCAAGTCCGCGACGGCTATACGTTTCCTTTTCCAGGCAGTATGCGGCGTTGCGATGTTCGCTTACTTCGTCTGGGGTGTGCAGATTCTCTGGGGTATCTGAGTCATGGCTAACATTCCAACGATTTCTTTCGACGCCATCATTATTGGTGGTGGCGGTGCCGGCATGCGCGCTGCGCTGCAACTGGCACAGGGCGGTCACAAGACTGCCGTGATCACCAAGGTTTTCCCGACCCGTTCGCACACTGTTTCCGCTCAAGGCGGCATCACTTGCGCAATCGCGTCTGCTGACCCGAACGATGACTGGCGCTGGCACATGTACGATACCGTCAAGGGTTCCGACTATATCGGTGACCAGGACGCTATCGAATACATGTGTCAGGAAGGCCCGGCTGCTGTTTATGAGCTGGACCACATGGGCATGCCGTTCTCGCGCACCGAGCAGGGCCGCATCTATCAGCGTCCGTTCGGTGGCCAGTCCAAGGATTACGGCAAAGGCGGGCAGGCTGCCCGTACGTGCGCCGCTTCCGACCGTACCGGTCACGCGCTGCTGCACACCCTTTATCAGGGCAACCTGAAAGCCGGTACCACGTTCCTGAACGAGTACTACGCTGTCGATCTGGTGAAAAACCAGGAAGGCGACTTCGTCGGTGTGATCGCGATCTGCATCGAAACCGGCGAGACCACCTACATCCGCGCCAAAGCCACCGTATTGGCTACCGGCGGTGCAGGTCGTATCTACGCGTCCACCACCAACGCCCTGATCAACACCGGTGACGGCGTCGGCATGGCTCTGCGTGCTGGCGTGCCGGTACAAGACATCGAAATGTGGCAGTTCCACCCGACCGGCATCGCCGGCGCCGGTGTACTGGTTACAGAAGGTTGCCGTGGTGAAGGTGGTTACCTGATCAACAAGCACGGTGAGCGTTTCATGGAGCGTTATGCTCCGAACGCCAAAGACCTTGCCGGTCGTGACGTTGTTGCTCGCTCGATGGTTAAAGAAATCATCGCTGGCAACGGTTGCGGCCCGAATGGCGACCACGTACTGCTCAAACTCGACCACCTGGGCGAGGAAGTACTGCACAGCCGTCTGCCAGGCATCTGCGAACTGTCGAAGACCTTCGCACACGTTGACCCGGTTGTTGCGCCGGTTCCGGTTGTTCCGACTTGCCACTATATGATGGGCGGCGTTGCCACCAACATTCATGGTCAGGCGATCACCCAGGACGCTGAAGGCGTCGACAAAATCATCCCGGGCCTGTTCGCTGTAGGCGAAGTGGCTTGCGTATCGGTTCACGGTGCCAACCGTCTGGGCGGCAACTCGCTGCTCGACCTGGTGGTATTCGGCCGCGCTGCCGGCCTGCACCTGGAAAAGGCGCTGACCGACGGCATCGAATACGACGACGCTACCGAAGCCGACATCGAAGCTGCCCTGTCGCGTCTGAACGCGCTGAACAGCCGTACTGATGGCGAAGACGTGGCAACCCTGCGTCGCGAGCTGCAGAACTGCATGCAGAACTATTTCGGTGTATTCCGTACTGGCGAATACATGCAGAAAGGTATCGCTCAGTTGGCTGATCTGCGTACCCGCATCGCCAACGTGAAGATCAACGATAAGTCGCAGGCGTTCAACACTGCCCGTATCGAAGCGCTGGAACTGCAAAACCTGCTGGAAGTGGCTGAAGCTACTGCCATCGCTGCCGAGGTTCGTAAAGAGTCGCGCGGTGCTCATGCCCGTGAAGACTTCGAAGACCGTGACGACGAAAACTGGCTGTGCCACACCCTGTACTTCCCGGGTGACAAGCGCGTCACCAAGCGTGCCGTGAACTTCTCGCCGAAGACTGTTCCGACTTTTGAACCTAAGATTCGGACTTATTAAGGGTGGCCGCCATGTTGCAAGTCAGCGTATATCGTTACAACCCTGATCAGGACGCCGCGCCGTTCATGCAGGAATTCCAGGTCGATACCGGTGGTAAAGACCTGATGGTGCTGGACGTACTGGCCCTGATCAAAGAGCAGGACGAAGGTTTCTCCTATCGTCGCTCTTGCCGTGAAGGCGTTTGCGGTTCCGACGGCATGAACATCAACGGCAAAAACGGCCTGGCATGTATCACGCCGCTGTCTGCTGTTGTAAAAGGTAACAAGTTGATCGTTCGTCCGCTGCCAGGTTTGCCGGTTATCCGTGACCTGGTCGTCGATATGAGCATCTTCTACAAGCAATACGAGAAGGTGAAGCCTTACCTGCAGAACGACACGCCGGCTCCGGCCATCGAGCGTCTGCAGTCGCCAGAAGAGCGCGAAAAGCTCGACGGTCTGTACGAGTGCATCCTGTGCGCTTGCTGCTCGACCTCTTGCCCGTCCTTCTGGTGGAACCCGGACAAGTTCCTGGGTCCAGCTGCACTGCTGCAAGCTTATCGCTTCCTGGCAGACAGCCGTGACACCAAGACCACCGAGCGTCTGGCTTCGCTCGATGACCCGTTCAGCGTATTCCGCTGCCGGGGCATCATGAACTGCGTCAACGTATGTCCGAAAGGCCTGAACCCGACTAAGGCCATCGGTCACATCCGTAACATGTTGCTCTCGAGCGGCGTGTGATTCAGCTGATGTAACCGCTGTACCGTAGAGGCTGTGGCGCGGGCTTCAACCCGCGTCATGGCTATAACCAGAGCAGTAGCCACAAGCTGCGGCTCTTATTTTGAAGAAATGAGACAAGCAGGGGCATCCGGGCTGGTACCCGGACTATCAGCGTGATCCTAGGTGGCTTGTTTTAGTCGCTGCATTCGGACTTCTGCAAGTTTGCTCGGTGTCGTCGCCGATGGTGTTCCCCTAACCGAGGGTGACCAAGCATGCAAGAAAGCGTGATGCAGCGCATGTGGAACAGCGCCTACCTTTCAGGTGGAAACGCTGCCTATGTGGAAGAGCTTTATGAGCTCTACCTGCACGACCCTAACGCTGTGCCAGAAGAGTGGCGCACCTACTTTCAGAAGTTGCCCGCCGACGGCAACTCTGCCACTGATGTTTCGCACTCCACAATTCGCGATCATTTCGTGCTGCTGGCAAAGAACCAGCGCCGCGCCCAACCGGTTTCCGCCGGGAGCGTGAGCAGTGAGCACGAGAAGAAGCAAGTTGAAGTGCTGCGATTGATCCAGGCCTACCGTATGCGTGGCCACCAGGCAGCCCAGCTTGACCCGCTGGGGCTGTGGCAGCGTCCTGCACCTGCAGACCTGTCGATCAATCATTACGGCTTGACCAATGCCGATCTTGATACGACCTTCCGTGCCGGCGACCTGTTCATCGGCAAAGAGGAAGCGAGCCTACGCGAAATTCACGAAGCGTTGCAGCAGACATATTGCCGCACCATCGGCGCTGAATTTACGCACATCACCGATTCCGAGCAGCGCCAGTGGTTCCAGCAGCGTCTGGAAAGCGTGCGTGGTCGTCCGACGTACTCCGCCGACATCAAGAGCCACCTGCTTGAGCGCGTGACTGCCGGTGAAGGCTTGGAAAAATACCTGGGCACCAAATACCCGGGCACCAAGCGTTTCGGTCTGGAAGGCGGCGAAAGCCTGATTCCGATGCTCGACGAACTGATCCAGCGTTCCGGTTCCTACGGCACCAAGGAAGTCGTCATCGGCATGGCCCACCGTGGCCGTCTGAACGTACTGGTCAACACCTTCGGCAAGAACCCGCGCGAGCTGTTCGACGAGTTCGAAGGCAAGAAGAAGGTCGAGCTGGGTTCCGGTGACGTTAAGTATCACCAGGGCTTCTCGTCCAACGTGATGACCGCCGGCGGTGAAGTTCACCTGGCCATGGCGTTCAACCCGTCCCACCTGGAAATCGTTTCCCCGGTGGTAGAAGGTTCGGTTCGCGCCCGTCAGGATCGTCGTAACGACCCGACCGGTGAGAAGGTTCTGCCGATCTCCATCCACGGTGACGCTGCTTTCGCAGGTCAGGGCGTGGTCATGGAAACCTTCCAGATGTCGCAGACCCGCGGTTTCAAAACCGGCGGTACCGTGCACATCGTGATCAACAACCAGGTTGGTTTCACCATCAGCAACCCGCTGGACTCGCGTTCCACCGAGTACGCCACCGACGTTGCCAAGATGATCCAGGCGCCGATCCTCCATGTGAATGGTGATGATCCGGAAGCCGTGTTGTTCGTGACCCAGCTGGCCATCGATTACCGCATGCAGTTCAAGCGTGACGTGGTGATCGACCTGGTCTGCTACCGTCGTCGCGGCCACAACGAAGCTGACGAGCCAAGCGGCACCCAGCCTCTGATGTATCAGCAGATCACCAAACAGCGCACCACCCGTGAGCTGTACGCTGATCGTCTGACCCAGGGCGGTGTGCTCGACGCAGAGCGTGTTCAGGCGAAAGTCGACGAATACCGCAACGCGCTGGACAACGGTCTGCACGTCGTGAAGTCGCTGGTCAAAGAGCCGAACAAAGAGTTGTTCGTGGACTGGCGTCCGTATCTGGGCCACGCCTGGACTGCGCGTCACGACACGCGTTTCGATCTGAAAACCCTGCAAGAACTGTCCGCCAAGCTGCTGGAAATTCCGGACGGTTTCGTGGTGCAGCGTCAGGTCGCGAAGATCTACGAAGACCGTCAGAAAATGCAAGCCGGCGGCCTGCCGATCAACTGGGGTTACGCCGAAACCATGGCGTACGCGACCCTGGCGTTCGAAGGTCACCCGATTCGCATGACTGGTCAGGACATCGGCCGCGGTACGTTCTCGCACCGTCACGCTGTGCTGCACAACCAGAAAGACGCGGGCACCTACATTCCGCTGGCGCACTTGTACGACGGTCAGCCACGCTTTGACCTGTACGACTCGTTCCTGTCGGAAGAAGCGGTACTGGCATTCGAATACGGTTACTCGACCACCACGCCAGACGCGCTGGTGATCTGGGAAGCCCAGTTCGGTGACTTCGCCAACGGTGCACAGGTTGTTATCGACCAGTTCATCACCAGCGGCGAGCACAAGTGGGGCCGTCTCTGCGGTCTGACCATGTTGCTGCCACACGGTTACGAAGGTCAGGGCCCTGAGCACAGCTCGGCACGTCTTGAGCGTTACCTGCAACTGTGCGCCGAGCACAACATTCAGGTGGCTGTACCGACCACGCCAGCACAGATCTACCACTTGCTGCGTCGTCAGGTAATTCGTCCGCTGCGCAAACCGTTGATCGTGCTGACGCCGAAGTCGCTGCTGCGCCACAAGCTGGCCATCTCGACGCTGGAAGATCTGGCCGAAGGTTCGTTCCAGACCGTGATCCCGGAAATCGATACTCTGGACCCGAAAAAGGTCGAGCGTGTTGTTCTGTGTAGCGGCAAGGTCTACTACGACCTGCTGGAAAAACGCCGTGCCGAAGGCCGTGAAGATATCGCCATCGTGCGTATCGAGCAGCTGTATCCATTCCCTGAGGACGACTTGAAAGAAGTCCTGGCTCCGTACACCAACGTCAAAAATGCCGTTTGGTGTCAGGAAGAGCCGATGAACCAGGGCGCCTGGTACTGCAGCCAGCACCACTTGCGTCGCAGCATCGGTAACCTCGACAAGTCTCTCGTACTTGAGTACGCGGGCCGTGAGGCTTCTGCTGCCCCAGCTTGTGGTTACGCATCGATGCACGCCGAGCAGCAGGAAAAACTCCTGCAAGCCGCGTTTACCATTTAATGCCTTCGCGCACCTGAAACCGAATTTAAGGAACTACAGATAATGGCTATCGAGATCAAAGCCCCCACTTTCCCGGAATCGGTTGCCGATGGCACCGTTGCCACCTGGCACAAACAACCGGGCGACGCCGTCAAGCGTGACGACCTGATCGTCGACATCGAGACTGACAAAGTCGTACTGGAAGTTCTGGCTACCGCCGACGGCGTGCTGGGCGCAATCGTCAAGAACGAAGGCGACACCGTTCTGTCCGACGAAGTGCTGGGCTCCATCGAAGCGGGCGGCGCTGCTGCCGCTGCTCCAGCCGCCGCTGCTGCTCCGGCCGCTGCCGCTGCACCGGCTGCTGCCGAAGGCGAAGACGATCCTGTTGCTGCACCGGCTGCGCGCAAGCTGGCTGAAGAAAACGGCATCAACATCGCTTCCGTTGCCGGCACCGGCAAAGGTGGTCGTGTGACCAAGGAAGACGTAGTCGCTGCTGTAGCTGCCAAGAAAGCCGCTCCAGCTGCCGCGCCTGCCAAGGCTGCTGCTCCTTCGGCCGCCGCTCCTGTGTTCGCCGCTGGCGACCGCATCGAGAAGCGCGTACCGATGACCCGCGTGCGTGCCACCGTGGCCAAGCGTCTGGTTGAAGCTCAGTCGAATATGGCGATGCTGACCACTTTCAACGAAGTCGACATGACTGAAGTCATGGCTCTGCGTTCGAAGTACAAGGATCTGTTCGAGAAGTCCCACAACGGCGTACGCCTGGGCTTCATGTCGTTCTTCGTTAAAGCAGCGACCGAAGCGCTGAAACGCTTCCCGGCTGTTAACGCATCGATCGACGGCGCGGACATCGTTTACCACGGCTACGCTGACATCGGCGTTGCCGTTTCCAGCGACCGCGGTCTGGTTGTTCCGGTTCTGCGTAACGCCGAACTGATGAGCCTGGCTGAAATCGAAGGCGGCATCGCAACATTCGGCAAAAAAGCCCGTGACGGCAAACTGTCGATGGACGAGATGACCGGTGGTACCTTCACCATCACCAACGGTGGTACCTTCGGTTCGATGATGTCGACCCCGATCGTCAACCCGCCGCAGGCAGCGATTCTGGGCATGCACAACATCATCCAGCGTCCTATGGCCATCAACGGTCAGGTCGTTATCCGTCCGATGATGTACCTGGCACTGTCCTACGATCACCGTCTGATCGATGGCAAAGAAGCTGTGACCTTCCTGGTGACCATCAAGAACCTGCTGGAAGATCCGGCGCGTCTGTTGCTGGATATCTGATAGAAGCAGTCGCGGGCTTCAAGTTTCAAGCTGCAGGAAAGGGCAGCTTGGCTTGGAGCGCGCGGCTTGAAGCTTTTCGCTAAAGAGGATTTTTTGAATGTCGCAGAAATTTGACGTAGTAGTGATCGGTGCTGGCCCTGGTGGCTACGTGGCTGCCATCAAGGCGGCGCAGCTGGGTCTGACCACTGCCTGCATCGAGAAGTACACCGACGCTGAAGGCAAGCAAGCCCTGGGCGGCACCTGCCTGAACGTAGGCTGCATTCCTTCCAAGGCGCTGCTCGACAGCTCCTGGAAATACAAGGAAGCGAAAGAAAGCTTCAACGTTCACGGTATCTCGACCGGCGAAGTCAAAATGGACGTCGCTGCGATGGTTGGCCGCAAGGCTGGCATCGTCAAGAACCTGACCGGCGGCGTTGCCACTCTGTTCAAGGCCAACGGCGTTACTTCGATCCAGGGCCACGGCAAACTGCTGGCTGGCAAGAAAGTCGAAGTCACCAAGCCAGACGGTTCGGTTGAAGTCATCGAAGCTGAGAACGTGATCCTGGCTCCAGGCTCGCGTCCAATCGACATTCCACCGGCTCCGGTTGATCAGAACGTCATCGTCGATTCGACTGGCGCTCTGGAATTCCAAACCGTACCTAAGCGTCTGGGCGTGATCGGCGCTGGCGTGATCGGTCTGGAACTGGGTTCGGTATGGTCGCGTCTGGGTTCGGAAGTGGTTGTCCTCGAAGCACTGGACACCTTCCTGATGGCAGCGGACACCGCTGTTTCCAAGGAAGCGCTGAAAACCCTGACCAAACAAGGTCTGGACATCAAACTGGGCGCTCGCGTGACCGGCTCGAAAGTGAACGGCGACGAAGTCGTTGTGAACTACACCGATGCCAACGGCGAACAGACCATTACTTTCGACAAGCTGATCGTAGCCGTTGGTCGCCGTCCGGTGACCACTGATCTGCTGGCTTCCGACAGCGGCGTGACCCTCGACGAGCGCGGTTTCGTGCACGTTGACGATCACTGCGCGACCACCGTACCGGGCGTTTTCGCCATTGGTGACGTGGTGCGCGGCATGATGCTGGCGCACAAGGCATCGGAAGAAGGCATCATGGTTGTCGAGCGCATCAAGGGCCACAAAGCCCAGATGAACTATGACCTGATCCCTTCGGTTATTTATACTCACCCGGAAATCGCGTGGGTGGGTAAAACCGAGCAGGCCTTGAAAGCTGAAGGCGTTGAAGTTAACGTCGGCACCTTCCCGTTCGCCGCTTCCGGCCGTGCCATGGCCGCCAACGATACCGGTGGTTTCGTCAAGGTCATCGCTGATGCCAAGACTGACCGCGTATTGGGCGTGCACGTGATTGGCCCGAGCGCTGCAGAACTGGTTCAGCAGGGCGCGATCGGTATGGAATTCGGCACCAGCGCTGAAGATCTGGGCATGATGGTTTTCTCCCATCCGACCCTGTCTGAAGCCTTGCACGAAGCTGCTTTGGCTGTGAATGGCGGCGCCATCCACATTGCCAACCGCAAAAAGCGTTAACAGACAATAAGAAACCACGGCGGTAACGGCCCGTCGTGAGCCTTGCGAGCAAGTCTCACCGCGGAATGTCCGCTGGACGCAGTCTTGCGTAGTTGCACCGGGTATCCGGAAAGGCTACGCAAGCAGCAGTCACAGGTGGCGCGGCACTCATACGAGCGCAGCGCCGAATGCGCAGTACCTAACGAAGACGGTAAAAAGCATGAATCTTCACGAGTATCAGGGTAAGCAGCTGTTCGCTGAATACGGCCTGCCAGTTTCCACTGGCTACGCAGTAGACACCCCGGAAGCAGCAGCAGAAGCTTGCGACAAAATCGGCGGCAGTGAGTGGGTTGTCAAAGCCCAGGTCCACGCTGGTGGTCGCGGTAAAGCGGGCGGCGTTAAGCTGGTTCGCAGCAAAGAAGACGCCAAAGCCTTCGCACAGCAGTGGCTGGGCAAGCGTCTGGTGACTTACCAGACTGACGCCAATGGCCAGCCAGTCACCAAGATCCTGGTTGAATCGTGCACTGATATCGCTAAAGAGCTGTACCTGGGCGCTGTCGTTGACCGTTCGAGCCGTCGCATCGTGTTCATGGCTTCCACCGAAGGTGGCGTGGACATCGAGAAAATCGCTCACGACACTCCAGAAAAAATTCTGAAAGCCACTATCGATCCACTGGTTGGCGCTCAGCCATTCCAGGGTCGCGAGCTGGCATTCCAGCTGGGTCTGGAAGGCAAGCAGGTTGCTCAGTTCGCCAAGATCTTCGTAGGTCTGGCCAAGCTGTTCAAGGATCACGACCTGGCTCTGCTGGAAGTGAACCCGCTGGTGATCAAGGCTGACGGCGATCTGCACTGCCTGGACGCCAAGATCAACATCGACGCCAACGCAATGTACCGTCAGCCTAAGCTGAAGACTTTCCACGATCCGTCGCAAGACGATCCGCGCGAAGCGCACGCTGCCAAGTTCGAATTGAACTACGTAGCACTGGAAGGCAACATCGGCTGCATGGTCAACGGTGCTGGCCTGGCCATGGGTACCATGGACATCGTCAACCTGCATGGCGGCAAGCCAGCCAACTTCCTCGACGTAGGTGGTGGCGCTACCAAAGAACGCGTAACTGAAGCGTTCAAGATCATCCTGTCCGACACCAACGTCGCTGCAGTACTGGTCAACATCTTCGGCGGCATCGTTCGCTGCGACATGATTGCCGAAGGCATCATCGGCGCTGTGAAAGAAGTCGGCGTGAAAATCCCGGTTGTTGTTCGCCTTGAAGGTAACAACGCTGAGCTGGGCGCTAAAGTACTGGCAGAAAGCGGTTTGAACATCATCGCTGCTACCAGCCTGACCGACGCTGCTCAACAAGTTGTCAAAGCTGCGGAGGGCAAATAATGAGCGTCCTGATCAATAAAGACACCAAAGTTATCTGCCAGGGTATTACCGGTTCGCAAGGTAGTTTCCACACCCAGCAAGCCATCGAATACGGCACCAAGATGGTTGGTGGCGTTACTCCTGGCAAAGGCGGCACCGAGCACCTGGGTCTGCCAGTGTTCAACACCGTTAAAGACGCAGTAGAAGCCACTGGCGCTACCGCTTCCGTGATCTACGTTCCGGCTCCTTTCTGCAAAGATTCGATCCTGGAAGCGGCATTCGGCGGCATCAAGCTGATCGTTTGCATCACCGAAGGCATTCCTACCCTGGACATGCTGGACGCTAAAGTTAAGTGCGACGAGCTGGGCGTAGTCCTGATCGGCCCTAACTGCCCAGGCGTTATCACTCCGGGCGAGTGCAAGATCGGCATCATGCCAGGTCACATTCACTTGCCAGGCAAGGTCGGTATCGTTTCGCGTTCCGGCACCCTGACCTACGAAGCTGTCAAGCAGACTACTGACGCCGGTTTCGGTCAGTCGACTTGCGTCGGCATCGGTGGTGACCCGATCCCGGGTTCGAACTTCATCGACATCCTGAAGCTGTTCCAGGAAGACCCGAAGACCGAAGCGATCGTGATGATCGGTGAGATCGGCGGTTCGGCTGAAGAAGAAGCGGCTGCCTACATCAAGGCACACGTGACCAAGCCGGTTGTTTCCTACATCGCTGGTGTGACTGCTCCTCCGGGCAAGCGCATGGGCCATGCTGGCGCAATCATCTCTGGCGGCAAAGGCACTGCAGACGAGAAATTCGCTGCGCTGCAAGACGCAGGCGTTAAAACCGTGCGTTCGCTGGCAGACATCGGCAAGGCCCTGGCCGAGCTGACCGGTTGGGCTGTCAAGTAAGCCTCGCGCTTAGCTGACGCTTCACCAAACAAAGGCCACCTTCGGGTGGCCTTTGTCGTTTCTGGCGTATGAGAATTATGTGGGCTCTTGTGGCGAGGGGATTTATCCCCGATGGGCTGCGAAGCGGCCCCAAGAATCTGAACTGGAATAACCTGACTTACCGCGGTTGAGAGCATTGGGGCTGCTGCGCAGCCCATCGGGGATAAATCCCCTCGCCACAAGTTTCGGCGGGGGAACTGGTATTTGGTTTGAACAACAAAGCACTGGATATGAAAAATAGATACGTAAACGCGACACAGAAACGTCGCGTATCGGATAGTTCGCCCTCTAACAGTGCGTTTGCAGGCCAAATTCGTTAGGCTAGCAGCCATTTTTGCGTCTGCCGCCCACAAGGCATGCAACGCGCTTTAAGGGTCAGTCCCATACGGATCGACAGCATTTCCCTAATTACACAGGGCAATCCCCCTCTAAATTCCGATTCAGTAGTGTGGTATTACCTTAATGAAAGTTTTGAAAGGTCAGGACATCCTGGCACTTGGCTTTATGACATTTGCCCTGTTCGTTGGGGCCGGCAACATTATCTTCCCGCCTATCGTTGGCCTGCAGGCCGGACCTCACGTCTGGATGGCCGCGCTGGGTTTTCTGATCACCGCCGTTGGTTTGCCGGTGATAACCGTCGTTGCACTGGCCAAAGTCGGTGGGTCGATGGATGCGCTGAGCAGCCCGATCGGTAAAGTCGCGGGCGGCATTCTTGCGGCTGCGTGCTATCTGGCCGTCGGCCCGCTGTTCGCCACTCCGCGTACCGCCACCGTGTCCTTCGAAGTCGGTTTGGCGCCGCTGACCGGCGAAAGCCCGCTGGCGCTGTTCCTCTACAGCTCGGTGTACTTCCTGCTGGTGTTCTTCATCTCGCTCTACCCGGGCCGTTTGCTGGACACTGTTGGCCGTTTCCTCGCGCCGCTGAAGATCATCGCGCTGGCCGTGCTCGGTATCGCTGCATTCGCCTTGCCGGCGGGTGACGTCGGTCACGGCACGCCGGAATACGTCGCGGCACCGTTCTCCCAAGGCTTCATCAATGGTTACCTGACCATGGATACCCTCGGCGCGCTGGTGTTCGGCATCGTCATCGTCAACGCGATCCGCTCCCGTGGCGTCGAGTCGCCGAAGTTGATCACCCGTTACGCGATCATCGCCGGTTTGATCGCCGGTGTCGGTCTGGCGCTGGTCTACATCAGCCTGTTCCGTCTGGGTTCCGGCAGCCATGAAGTGGCCGTCGGTGCAACCAACGGCGCGGCGGTCTTGCACGCATACGTGCAACACACCTTCGGTTCGCTGGGTAGCGGCTTCCTCGCGGTACTGATCTCGCTGGCGTGTCTGGTGACGGCGGTAGGTCTGACCTGCGCCTGTGCCGAGTACTTCAGCCGTGTGCTGCCACTGTCGTACAAGACCCTGGTGATCATTCTGGCGGCGTTCTCGCTGCTGGTGTCCAACCTCGGTCTGACCAAGTTGATCGCGTTCTCCATTCCGGTGCTCACCGCGATCTACCCGCCGTGCATCGTGTTGGTGGCGCTGAGCTTCTGCAAAGACTTCTGGCATGAACACGGTCGGATTCTCGGCCCGGTGATGCTGGTGTCGTTCTTGTTCGGCAGCATCGACGCACTGAAAGGCGCTGGTCTGGCTGACTGGATGCCAACGCAGCTGTCGCACCTGCCGCTGAGCGAGCAAGGTCTGGCGTGGCTGGTGCCGTGTGTGATGACTTTGGTGGTTGCAGTGGTTTGTGATCGCCTGCTAGGCAAGCGCAGCGAAGCGGTTGCCTGAGGTTGGCTGACCCGCCATAAGCGGGTCTTCAACGCTTAAACAGAAATGCCCCGTATCAATCGATACGGGGCATTTTTTATGGGCGTCAGGCAGTGTCTTTTTCCCTAGGCTAACGTCGAAGCACTGCATCGCTTTTATGTAGGAGCAGAGCTTGCTCGCGAAAGCGATCTGACATTCAACATTGATGTCGACAGAAACGCCGCTTTCGCGAGCAAGCTTTGCTCCTACAAGTTCACGTATTCAAGGGAATTGCATGTCGTTCATCCAGGCCAATCTGATCCACTTGCTCGCCGCGTGCTGGTTTGTCATCTGCTGGGGCGGTTACACCCGTTATGCCACCTGGAAGGGCCGCGACACCGCGTGCCTGGCCAGCGTGCTGCACTTGTACCGAGAAGACTGGATGCGCCGCATGCTCCTGCGCGATAACCGTATCGCCGACGCCAGCGTGATCGGCAACCTGGAGCGCAACGCCTCGTTTTTCGCCTCGAGCACGCTGATCATCCTCGCCGGTATTCTCACCGTGCTCGGCGCCTCCGAGCGGGCGGTGTCGTTGCTGGCGGACATCCCGATGGTGCAGCAAGCGTCGCAGGGCATGTCGGAAATCAAATTGCTGTGCCTGGCGATGGTGTTCGTCTACGCCTTCTTTACCTTCAGTTGGTGCATGCGCCAGTACAACTTCGCGGCGGTGCTGGTCGGTTCGGCGCCGATGATCGGCGAGCGTCATGTCTCCGAACAGGAGCGTAAAGCGTTCGCGGCACGGGCGGCGCGGGTGATTTCGATGGCGGCCAACCAGTTCAACTTCGGTCTGCGTTCTTACTACTTCGGCATGACCATGCTCGCGTGGTTCGTCAGCCCGTGGCTGTTCATGTTGTTGAGCACTGGCGTGGTGCTGGTTTTGTACCGTCGCGAGTTTCATTCCGACGTTCTCGACGTAATGGTCTATACCCCTACAGAGGCGCCCATTCCCGAGGCGAACAAAGAGGTCGCTTGATGAGTATTCCGTTCTGGTGTGTGTTTATCAGCGCTTTGCTGATTTATGTGGCGCGTATGCCAGTGGCCAAGGCGATGAAAGAGCAGGGCGGTTACAACAACCACTTGCCTCGCCAACAACAGGCGCAACTGACCGGTTACGGCGCGAGGGCGCTGGCGGCGCATCAGAACAGTATTGAAGCGTTCATGTTATTTGCCGTGGGTGTGTTAATGGCGCACACCACGCAAACGGCGGGCTGGCTGATCGATGCCTTGGCGATCATCTTCGTCATCGCCCGCATCGTCTATTTGTGGTTCTACCTGGCTGATCTGCCAGCGCTGCGTAGTCCGGTCTGGTTCATCGGCTTAGTGTGTTCACTGCTGCTGATGATTAGTCCGACTTTTAGAACTGTCTTGCTTTAAGCGACATTGCCGTTAAATCCCAGACAAAAGAAAACCCGCACTAGGCGGGTTTCTTTTTTCAGCGGTAAAAAGCAGATTATTGCTTTTTAGCAGCTTCGTCTTGCGCGGCAGCGTTCGATTCAGCCTGAGCTTTGGCAGCTTCGGCGTTTTCTTTCGCAGCGTCGTTCACTTTATCCTGAGCTTTGTTCATGTCTTGCTGAGCTTGTTCAGCATGTTGGTTGGCATCTTGAGCTTTGTCCTCGGATTTTTTATCGCAGGCAGCGAGACCGAGGGAAGCGGTCAACATCAAGGCAATAGCAAAAGTCTTACGCATGGGGTGTTTCTCCTTATGGAAAATAACTACTGGCCTTAAGAGCTTTGCGCTACAGGTTAAGTTCCTCATTTGTTTCAGATATATAAGTTTGTTTTGCCACGGAACTTTTGGCCTGTTGGCTACTACTGGCCAATGGCTTTAACGAGAGTAATTATCATATGGCTGAAAACCCCGTTTTTGAGCGCGCGACGCGATTTCTTTCGGCGTTAAGACACTGTCAGGTACTGGGTTTGCGGGTACATGAAGCCTCCAGCGAAGGGCTTACGGTGATCCTGCCTTACAGCTCACGAATTGTCGGAAATCCGCAGACCGGCGTGATTCACGGCGGGGCAATCACCTCGTTGATGGACACCGCTTGCGGGATGTCGACATTGTGCGTGTTGCCGGAATTCGAAGTCTGCCCGACCCTCGATTTACGGATCGACTATATGCACGCCGCCGAACCGAACAAAGACGTCTATGGCTTCGCCCAGTGCTACCGGGTGACCACTGACGTGATCTTTGCTCGCGGTTTCGCCTACCAGGACGATCCTGCACAACCCATCGCCCACGTCGTCGGCACTTTTATGCGCATGGGCAAGGGTTTGAAAGGCACCAAAGGCTTCGGCGGCGTGATCAAGGGAGCAGGGCAATGAGCGATGATCTGAAACAGCAGCTGCAACTCGCTCACGCTCAAGGTGATTACGCGCCACTGTTGAAGCTGATTCCCTACGCAGGTTTGATCGGCGTCGAATGTTCGCGGGTCGGTGATGAACTGCTGTTCAAGCTACCAGCGAACAAGGACAACATTGGTAACCCTTTACTGCCTGCGATCCACGGCGGCGTGATTGCCGGATTTATGGAATTGGCAGCGGCCCTGCATTTGCTCATCTTCACCGAAGCACCGGGTGTGCCGAAGATTATCGATTTCTCCCTCGATTACCTGCGCGCCGGGCAATTTCGCGACACTTGGGCCAAATGTCAGGTGTGCCGGCAGGGGCGTCGCGTCGCCAACGTCGCAATCACGGCGTGGCAAAGCACCGAAGGCGAGCCGATTGCCACCGCTCGCGCGCACTTCAAAATTGATGAGCCCTTGAAATCCTGAACAGCGCCCCAAACTCAGAGAACAACCCGCCGCCGACCATTTCGGGTCGCGGCCACTGCCATCTGATTGGAGTTTGATGACCATGAGTGTGGAAACTCAAAAGGAAACCCTGGGCTTCCAGACCGAGGTGAAGCAACTGCTGCACCTCATGATCCATTCGCTGTATTCCAACAAGGAAATTTTCCTTCGCGAATTGATCTCGAACGCCTCTGACGCTGTCGACAAGCTGCGCTTCGAAGCCCTGGCCAAGCCAGAGTTGCTCGAAGGTGGCGCTGATCTGAAAATCCGTGTGAGCTTCGACAAAGACGCCAAGACCGTCACCCTCGAAGACAACGGTATCGGCATGAACCGTGACGATGTGATCACCCACCTGGGTACCATCGCCAAATCCGGCACTGCCGATTTCATGAAAAACCTCTCGGGCGATCAGAAGAAAGATTCGCACCTGATCGGTCAGTTCGGTGTCGGTTTCTACTCCGCGTTCATCGTTGCCGACCAGGTTGACGTGTACTCCCGTCGCGCCGGCACTCCAGCCAGCGAAGGCGTGCACTGGTCGTCGAAAGGCGAGGGCGAGTTCGAAGTTGCGAACATCGACAAGCCAGAGCGCGGCACTCGTATCGTTCTGCACCTCAAAGCTGCTGAAGACGAATTCGCCGATGGCTGGCGTCTGCGCAACATCATCAAGAAGTACTCCGATCACATCGCGCTGCCAATCGAGCTGCCGAAAGAAGTGGCACCTGCTGAAGGTGAAGAAACACCAGCGGCCGAGTGGGAAACCGTCAACCGCGCCAGCGCCCTCTGGACTCGCCCTCGCACTGAAGTGAAGGACGAGGAATACCAGGAGTTCTACAAACACATCGCTCACGACTTTGAAAACCCGCTGGCCTGGAGCCACAACAAAGTCGAAGGCAAGCTCGAATACAGCTCGCTGCTGTACGTGCCGGCCCGCGCACCGTTCGACCTGTACCAGCGTGAAGCGCCGAAAGGCCTGAAGCTGTACGTGCAACGCGTGTTCGTCATGGATCAGGCCGAGTCCTTCCTGCCGCTGTACCTGCGCTTCATCAAAGGCGTGGTCGATTCCAACGACCTGTCGCTGAACGTGTCGCGTGAGATCCTGCAGAAAGACCCGATCATCGATTCGATGAAAACCGCGCTGACCAAGCGCGTGCTGGACATGCTGGAAAAACTGGCGAAAAACGAGCCTGAGCAGTACAAAGGCTTCTGGAAGAACTTCGGTCAGGTCATGAAAGAAGGCCCGGCAGAAGACTTCGCCAACAAAGAGAAAATTGCTGGTCTGCTGCGTTTCGCATCGACCAACGGCGACGACGGCGAGCAGATCGTTGGTCTGGCCGACTATCTGGCCCGCGCCAAGGAAGGTCAGGACAAGATCTACTACCTCACCGGCGAAACCTACGCGCAGGTCAAGAACAGCCCGCACCTGGAGGTCTTCCGCAAGAAAGGCATCGAAGTGTTGCTGCTGACCGACCGCATCGACGAGTGGCTGATGAGCTACCTCAGCGAATTCGACGGCAAGACTTTTGTCGACGTGGCACGCGGTGATCTCGATCTGGGCAACCTGGACTCGGAAGAGGACAAGAAAGCTGCAGAAGAAGTCGCCAAGTCCAAAGAAGGTCTGGTTGAGCGTCTGAAAACCGCGCTGGGCGATTCCGTGGCGGAAGTCCGGGTATCCCATCGTCTGACCGATTCGCCGGCCATTCTGGCCATCGGCGAACAGGATCTGGGTCTGCAAATGCGTCAGATCCTCGAGGCCAGCGGGCAGAAAGTGCCGGATTCGAAGCCGATCTTCGAATTCAACCCAAGCCACCCGCTGATCGAGAAACTCGACGGCGAGCAGAGCGAAGAGCGTTTTGGCGACCTGTCGCACATCCTCTTCGATCAGGCAGCCCTGGCTGCCGGCGACAGCTTGAAGGATCCGGCCGCTTATGTGCGCCGTCTGAACAAGCTGCTGGTTGAGCTGTCGGTTTAACCAAGTCGTAGAAAAACCCGCTTCGGCGGGTTTTTTCATTCTGGTGTTTAGCAAATCAGGAGTCAGAAATGAGCCAAGTCACAGTACGTTCCGTGGTCTATCAGATTGACGGCCAGCCTTATGAAGGTCGTCTGGCGTTCGACGCCGAGCACAAAGGCGCGCGTCCGGGTTTGTTGATGGCGCCGAACTGGATGGGCGTCAGCGCGGGCGCGGAAGAAATCGCCAAGTCGGTGGCGGCCAAGGGCTACGTGGTGTTGATTGCTGACGTCTATGGTCAGGCCGTGCGTCCACAGAACGCTGATCAGGCTGGCGCGGCGATGATGCCGTTGAAGGATGACCGTGCGTTGCTGCGCAAGCGAATGCAGGCGGCGTTCGAGCAGTTGCAGAAGCAGGGCGAAGCGGCGGTTGATACCTCGAAACTGGCGGTGTTCGGGTTCTGCTTTGGCGGTTGCTGTGCACTGGATCTGGCGCGCACCGGTGCGCCGGTGAAAGCGGCGGTGTCGTTCCATGGCACGCTCGATTCGCCGAACCCGGCGGATGCGCAGAACATCAAAGGCTCGGTATTGGTGTTGCACGGTGCTTCTGATCCATTGGTGCCGAAGGAACAATTGCCGGCGTTTGAAGATGAGATGAACGCGGCGAATGTCGATTGGCAGTTGCTCAGCTACGGCGGTGCGGTGCACTCGTTTACTGACCCGCATGCGAATGTGCCGGGCAAGATGATGTACGACGAGAAAACGGCCAAGCGCGCGTTCAAGTCGATGCATGATTTGCTGGATGAAGTGTTCAAAGGCTGATTTTTCAAGATCAAAAGATCGCAGCCTGCGGCAGCTCCTACACGCGATCAATGTAGGATCTGCCGCAGGCTGCGATCTTTTGCTTTATCGGCCTGCCGGCAATTCAATCCGCTCAACTTCCCCCGGCACCGTTGGCCAATCCCCGGCCGCCCATTTACGCCGTGCCTCATCGATCGCCGCCGGATCGCTCGCGACAAAATTCCAGTTGATCCGCCGAGGCCCGTCCAGTGGCGCGCCGCCAAACACCACGGCGTGCACATCACTCTCGGCAAACAAGCTCATCTCTTCCCCAGCCGGCAACACCACCAGCGCATGCGGCTCAATCGCTTCGCCGTTCAACTGCGCATCACCACTCAGCACATACACCGCCCGTTCTTCATGCTCGGTCGGAATCAGCAGGGTGGTCGCCGTTTGCATCTGTACTTCGGCATATAACGTAGGAGAAAGCACCGGCACCGGTGATTCCAGGCAAAAGCCTGACCCGGCAATCATGCGAATCTGCACACCAAGGTTATCGCTGACCGGCAACGTCGCCGCCGGGTGATGGCTGTAATGCCCCGGGCCTTGTTCGTGATCCTTGGGCGAGGCTAGCCAGATCTGCAAGCCGTGCATCGTGAAGCTCTGTTCCCACAACGGCTCCGGCGTGCGCTCAACGTGGGCGATCGCGCTGCCGGCGGTCATCCAACTGACATCGCCGGCGCTGACCACCTGGTCGGAGCCGAGGCTGTCCTTGTGCTGGATCTGCCCCTGGAACAGGTAGGTGAGGGTCGACAGACCGATGTGCGGGTGCTGTCGGATGTTCATGCCTTTGCCCGTCTGATAAACCGTTTCGAGCATGTGGTCAAAAAACACGAATGGCCCGACGCTGCGGCATTTGGCTGACGGCAACGGGCGCAGAATCGGCTGGCCTTCGACGTCTTCGGCGCGCGGGCGGATGATCAGAGGTTGCGTGTCCATGGTGCATTCCAGGCTGAGCGGGTGATGCCGGAAGCATAACCCGCCGCTGGCATCAGGAGGGTTACTGGCTGTCGAAGCCTTGTGGCGCGTGGGTTTCGATGGTCACGTCGCTGGTGGTCATCAGCTTGTGAATCGGGCAGCGGTCGGCGACGCGCAGCAGTTCTTCACGCTGAGCATCGGTAAGCACGCCTTTGAGGGTGAGGGTGACGTGCAGGACGTATTTGCCTTTCTGCTCTTCGCTGTTGTCGCGTTTGACGTCGACGCCCACACCGGTCAGCGGGATGTCTTTCTTTTTCGCGTACATTTTCAGGGTCAGGGCTTTGCAGGCGCCCAGCGCGGCGTCGAAATAATCGTGCGGCTCTGGCGCCGTGCCTTCACCGCCGGCAGCTGCCGGGACGTCGGTGAACAATTCCAGATCATCGATTTTTACGGAGTGACGGAAACCTTCGGCAGAGACGGTATTGACGGTGATGGTCATGTGAACCTCGCTATCGGTGGGAAAATGTACTTCGATCAAAAAGGATCTTGCAGTTATAGAGCATTGTCGCCGCTGAACGTTTCACTTTCCGGCTGGCTGAACCCCGGTGGCTGCGCTGGGGTCTAGTCTGTGCCTACCTGCCGGAGATTACTTGTGTCCTTGTTTCGTTTGAGTCTTGCCAGCCTGTTGCTGATTGCCGGTGCCGCCCACGCGCGGGATTACACCTACAGCGATGCGCACCTGCATTACGTGGATTTCTTCCAGGAAACCGCTGGCATGCCGAAATTGCTGACAGCGATGAAAGAAAATTCCGTCGAGCATGTGATGATTTCCGGCATTCCGGTGGCGAAGAAATGGCACGAAGATGAACCGAAACGTCCACGCTATTACGCCGGTGATGACGCCGATGCCTATTGGTACAGCGCCACTGATGTGATCGTCGCCGATGCCGTGCAAAAACTGCCTGCTGAGCAGCGGCCGTACTTTCATCCATTCCTCTCCGGCTTCAATCCGAACGACAAGAACTCCGCCGCGCACATTCAGCGCATGCTCGATCTGTACCCGGGGCTGTGGCAGGGCATTGGCGAAGTGTTTACCCGTCATGATGACCTGACGGCGCTGACCTCCGGCGACACCCCGCGCGCCAACAATGAGGCGATGACCAAGATTTATCACTTGGCCGCCGAGAACGATTTGCCGGTAATGTTGCACTCGAACATCACCTCCAAGCGTGAGAAAAATCCGCTTTATCTGTCGGAAGTCGAAGAGCCGCTGCGCAACCACCCGCACACCCGGTTTATCTGGGCGCACGCCGGCACCAGCGCCGAGATTCATCGGCATCAGACACAGATGGATTTCTTGCTGCCAACGCTGACGCGCATGCTGGAGGCCTATCCGAATCTGTACATCGACCTGTCGTGGAGCATGCTCACCCCGTATCTGCTGGATGAGCAAGGCAAGCCGCGCAAAGAGTGGCTGGCGCTGGTCGAGCGCTACCCTGAGCGCTTCATGCTGGGCTCGGACGTCGTAGGTCGATTCAACAAGCTGGGTAAGGAAATGCACAGCTTCAATCCGTTCCTCGACGCATTGCCTACAGAGGTCGCGCATAAAGTCGCGCGGGATAACTTCCTCGCGATCCTGCCGAAAACTTCGCCCAAGTCAGGTATTGATCGCTGAAACGTTATTGCCAAGCGTTCGAAGTATTAAGGCGTTTTGATATCACTATTTCGTCTTACGCAAATTCGCAAAGGGCCGATACCTTCTAAAGCAACCAGCTGCAGGGTTGATGCAGCGCTTTTGGAAGGAACCAGAGCAATGAGTATCCGTAGTCTCAATATTGCCCCGCGCGCTGGCCTGGGTTTTGGCCTGTTGGCGCTGATGGTGTTTGCCCTTGGGGCGTTCGCCCTGCTGCAAATGGCGAACATGCGTGCGCAATCCGACGAGGTCGATAACAACTGGCTGCCCAGTGTGATGGCGGTCGGCGAGATGAGTCAGGACATGCTGCGCCTGCGTGCGCTTACCATGCGCCTGCTGCTCAATCGCGATCCGCAGGCGCTTGAGCAGAACGTCGCCAAGCTCAATGAGCTGCGCGGCGTGCTCAGCGAAGCCCAGCAAACTTATGACGTGCTGATTGTTCTGCCGGAGGAGCGCGCGTTGTTTGACCGCTTCAAGGTCGCCGAACACAAATACCTGGAATATCAGGCGCAAGTCATGCAGCTGTCCGCGCAGAACCGCGTGGAAGAGGCGGCGAGCATTCTCAACGGCCAGATGAGCCCGTTGGCCGATGAAATCGCAGTCATTCTGCGCGAGCTGGTCGAGCTGAATAAGCACAACGCCAATCTCGCCACCGAGGCCGCTCGGCTGGTGTTCACCAATTCGCGGGTGTGGGTCGGGGTGATGATTGGCATTACCGCGCTGATCACCATCGGTCTCGCGGTGATGCTGACGCGCAGCATCGTGCTGCCGCTGGCGCAATCGCTTGGAGTGGCGGAAGTGGTCGCTGCTGGCGACCTGACCGGCGACATCACTATCAGCGGCAAGGATGAGCCGGCGCGGCTGCTGCAAGCGTTGCAAAGCATGCAGCACAACTTGCGCGACACGATCCGGCGAATTTCCGAATCCTCCAGCCAACTCGCCTCGGCCTCGGAAGAGCTGAGCTGCGTCACGGAAGACGCTACGCGCGGGTTGCATCAGCAGAGTCTGGAAATCGAACAGGCGGCGACGGCGGTGAATCAGATGACGGCAGCAGTTGAGGAGGTTGCCAGCAATGCGGTGGCGACGTCCGAAGCTTCGCGTGAATCGGATCGCATTGCTCAGCATGGGCGTGAACAGGTGCAGCAGACCGTGTCGTCGATTGAGTTTCTCGCTGAAGACGTGACCAACAATGCCACGCAGGTCGAGAATCTGGCGGACAAGGTGCATGGCATCAGCAAGGTGCTGGACGTGATTCGCTCGATTGCCGAGCAGACTAATTTGCTCGCGCTGAACGCGGCGATTGAAGCAGCGAGGGCCGGTGATGCCGGGCGAGGGTTTGCGGTGGTGGCGGATGAAGTGCGCGCACTGGCGCATCGCACGCAGCAATCGACGCACGAGATCGAGCAGATGATCAGCGGGATTCAGCAAGGCACCGATTCGGCGGTTAATTCGATGCAGCAGAGTAATGTCCGGGCGCGTTCGACACTGGAGCTGGCGAAAGCTGCCGGAGTGGCGCTGGAGGAGATTGCCTCGGCGTTTACGCTGATCAACGAACGCAATCTGGTCATCGCCAGTGCGTCGGAGGAGCAGGCGGCGGTGGCGCGGGAGGTGGATCGTAATCTGATGAATATCCGTGATCTGGCGATGCAGACCTCGGCTGGGGCGAATCAGACGAGCGCGGCGAGTCAGGAGTTGTCGCGGTTGGCGGTGGATTTGAACAGCATGGTGGCGAAGTTTTCTGTCTGAAATTACCCCTGTAGGAGCTGTCGAGTGAAACGAGGCTGCGATCTTTTGATGTTGATTTTTTAAGATCAGGATCAAAAGATCGCGGCGTGCCGCAGCTCCTACAGAGGCGCAAGTTGCCAGCAAAAAAAAGCCCCGCATCTCGCGGGGCTCTTTCATCGTGCGTCGAATCAGCTGCCTTTAACGGCTTTGCCGTTGACCGTGCCGTCGAGGAGCATGATGTTGTACTCCTTGCCGTCGGTTTCAACCTGTTGCAGGCGAACCAGCAGGTAATCCCAATCCTTGGCGAACCACAGGACGGTGATGCGCTTGCTTTGTGTCGGATCGCGAACGCGCTCGACCTTGATCGCGTCGATCTGGCCAGCCTTGGTTTCGACTTTCTCCGAACCCAGCACGCGGAAGTCGTAGGTATCGACTTCGCCATCATCGACTACCTGATAGCTCATGCTTTTCTTGCCGGCAGCCACGTCGTGCTGCAGCGCCAGTTGGTAGGTGGATTTGTCGACCATGCCACGGTTCAGCGGAATCTTCACGGCGTCGCCGCGATCAGTGCCGGTCACCAGTTTATTGGCCCAGTCGAAGTCCAGGTCAGCCTTTTTCGCTTTGCCCAGACCGCCACGTTCGAAGTGGTAGGACTGTGGCAGCAAGGTGTCCTTGTCCAGTGTCAGGGTGCTTTCTTCGCTCAGGCTGGCGATCATCATCGATGCCTTGAAGCTGAGTTTCCAGACGCCGTTGGCTTCCTTGGTCAGGCTGCGCGAGGCGGTGCCGCTCATCGGCAGCTGTTTCCAGTCGGCGGTGTAGCTGGCGGAGAACGGTTGAAGGTCTGCTGCCTGTGCGAAGGGCAGGGCAAACAAGGCGCAAGCGAGAAGCAGGGCGCGACGCATAAAATCTCCTAGTGTCGAATCAAGTGGCCGCTGGCCGCAAGTAACTGGCCATCCAGTAAAGCACCGTCCGTACCGAGGGCCAGCCGGCCTTCAGCAAACCAGCGTATGGCCATCGGGTAGATCAGGTGTTCCTGAACGTGTACCCGCTGCGCCAGACTCTGCGGCGAATCGTGCAACTCTACCGGTATTACTGCCTGTACGACCAGTGGTCCGCCATCGAGTTCCTCGGTGACGAAGTGCACGGAGCAGCCGTGCTCCGTGTCGCCGGCTTCCAGCGCGCGCTGATGAGTGTGTAACCCTTTGTATTTGGGTAGCAGCGACGGATGGATGTTGAGCAGGCGCCCTTGGTAATGGCGAACGAAATCAGCGCTGAGAATGCGCATGAAACCGGCCAGTACCACGAGTTTGGGTTGGAATTCGTCGATCAGTTTGATCAGTGCAGCATCGAAGGCCTCGCGACCTTCGAATGCCTTGTGATCCAGCGAGCGGGTAGCAATACCCGCGTCACTGGCGCGTTGCAGGCCGTACGCGTCGGCGCGGTTGGAAATCACCGCAGCGATGCGAACCGGGCTGTCGCCGGCTCGCGTGCTGTCGATCAAAGCCTGCAAGTTACTGCCGGTGCCGGACAACAGCACCACGACATCACAGGGTGCGGACATTAATGAGCCTTAAGGTTCTGCAGATCAACCTGAGCTGCGCCTTCGGCGGCAGCAGCGATCTGACCGATCACCCAAGGCTGCTCGCCAGCGTCACGCAGGGTGTTCAGGGCAACTTCAACGTGCTCCTGAGCCACGCAGATGACCATGCCGACGCCGCAGTTCAGTACGCGGTGCATCTCGGTTTCGTCAACGTTGCCTTGCTCTTGCAGCCAGTCGAAAACGGCCGGGCGAGTCCAGCTGGCGACGTCAACAACAGCCTGAGCGCCTTTTGGCAGAACGCGCGGGATGTTGTCGAGCAGGCCGCCACCGGTGATGTGGGCCATGGCTTTGACGGCGCCGGTGTCTTTGATCAGCTTGAGCAGCGGCTTCACGTAGATACGGGTCGGGGCCATCAGCAGGTCGGTCAGCGGTTTGCCGTCGAGCTGGATGTTTTCGATGTCGGCACCGGAGACTTCGATGATCTTGCGGATCAGCGAGTAGCCGTTCGAGTGCGGGCCGGACGATGGCAGCGCGATCAGCGCGTCACCGGTGGCAACTTTCGAACCGTCGATGATTTCAGCTTTTTCCACAACGCCGACGCAGAAGCCGGCCAGGTCGTAGTCTTCGCCTTCGTACATGCCTGGCATTTCAGCGGTTTCGCCGCCAACCAGCGAGCAACCCGACAGTTCGCAGCCAGCGCCGATGCCGGTAACCACTTGGGTCGCGGTCTCGACATTGAGTTTGCCGGTGGCGTAGTAGTCGAGGAAGAACAGTGGCTCAGCGCCGCACACCACCAGGTCGTTGACGCACATGGCGACCAAGTCGATGCCGATGCTGTCGTGCTTGTTCAGGTTCAGTGCCAGGCGCAGCTTGGTGCCGACGCCGTCGGTGCCGGAAACCAGCACTGGCTGCTTGTAGCCGGCCGGGATTTCGCAGAGGGCGCCGAAACCGCCCAGGCCGCCCATGACTTCCGGGCGCGCAGTGCGCTTGGCGACGCTCTTGATGCGTTCGACCAATGCTTCACCGGCGTCGATGTCTACACCGGCGTCCTTGTAGCTCAGGGAGGGTTGCTTGCTCATGATCCAGGCCTTTAGGGGAGGGGATTCAGGGGTAACGACCGAGTTCAGCGGGAACATCGAAATCGAGGGGGCGAGTGCCTCACGCGAGTTTCGAGGGACCCGGCTGTTGCCGGTCTGCGAAGGCGCGCGATTTTATCAGGCTTGAGGGGCAGCGGCCATCCTCGCACCGACGGGCAGGGCCATTATCTCGGGAAATTTTTTGCAATTAAGGCGTATCACTGCCTGTATAAGGTGTGGCAATTAACCGTCTATCGTTATCACTACGTAAAAACTTACCGCCGCCGTGTGAATGTTTTGCGAGGGTCAAGGGTCACAGCCTTGCTTAACCGGTTCACGCGGCCTGTTCCAGCCGCTCCTGTCGACGGGAATTTTCCATGCTTTTTCGTAAATTGTTGGTTGTGGGTTGTTTGTCTGTGGTCAGCCTGGCGAGTCATGCCGAAAACCTCAAAGGTCTCTATCAAGTCAGTCAGCCGGTCACCAGCCAGGCGCCGGAGGAGCGTGATCGCGCCACTCAGGCCGCACTGGACACTTTGGTGTTGCGCCTGACCGGTGACCCGAAAGCTGCGCAAAATCCCGGGCTGGCGGATATTCGCAAGAATCCGCAGCAGATCATCACTCAGTTCGGCTTTGACGCCGGGCCGCCGGAGGTGCTCAAGGTCAACTTCGATCCGAACGCTACCGAGCAGGCCTTGCGCCGAGCCGGGCTGTCGATGTGGGGCGCCAGTCGGCCGTCGATCTTGAGCTGGTGGCTGAACGAGTCAGCGGACGGCACGTATCTGGTGGGTGATGGTCAATCGACTGCCGGGCCATTGCGTGTGGCGGCTCAGCATCGCGGGTTGCCGCTGCGTTTGCCGTTGGCGGATCTGAGTGAACAACTGGTCGCGACTGCGCCGGCGCTGGAGGGTACGGATCTGGGGCCGTTGCGCGGGGTTTCCGAACGTTACAACGCCGATGCCTTGCTGGCCGTGCATGCGCGCGAAGAAGGCGGGCAGTGGCAGGCGAAATGGCATTTGTGGCTGGGCGATCAGAAAGAGGCCGGCACTGTGCAGGGCGCCGATCAGGCTGCCGTCGCCGATGCGGTGATGCTGGCGGTGGCTGAGCGCCTGGCGCCACGTTTTGTTGCCAAACCTGGTGCGTCGGGGCAGCAGACCCTGGAAGTGCAGGGCATGAATCTTGAGCACTATGCGGCGCTGTTGCGGTTACTCGAACCGTTCGGCGTGCGTCTGCAGAGTGTCGATGGCGATCGCATCGTCTATCGGGTCAATGGCAGTGCCGACCAGATGCGCGCGCAGTTGTCGCTGGCGAAGTTGCAGGAATTGCCGGCCGAGGCGCCTGCACCGGTCGCGCCGCCGCAGCCTGCGGTGGCAGGTGCGGCTCCGGCCCCGACACCGGCAGCACCGTCGTTACGGTTTCGCTGGTAAGTCTTTCCTTATATAGAAGCAGGAGTGGTTCATGGCCGATACGCGGCGTTGGTTCTGGCTCGGTGGGGTTGTCCTGCTTTGCGCGTTTGTATGGTTGCTGCACCCGATCCTCACGCCGTTTCTGGTGGCGCTGCTGCTCGCGTATCTGTTCGATCCGCTGGTGGATCGCCTGGAGAAGCTTGGGCTGTCGCGTACGTGGGGCGTGATCGCGGTGTTTGCTTTGTTCACCCTGATCGTCACCACGCTGTTGCTGGTGCTGGTACCGATGCTCGCCAAGCAGTTGCTGCGTTTGTACGAACTGGCGCCGCAAATGCTCGACTGGCTGCAACACACGGCGCTGCCGTGGGCGCAGGCGAAGCTTGGGCTGTCGGACGGCTTCTGGAAGTTCGACAAGGTCAAAGCGGCCATCAGCGAACACATGGGTCAGACCACCGACATCGTCAGTGTGGTGCTGAGTCAGGCCACGGCGTCGAGTCTGGCGTTGATCGGCCTGCTGGCGAATCTGGTGCTGATCCCGGTGGTGAGTTTCTACTTGCTGCGCGACTGGGACGTGATGATGGCCAAGATCCGCAGCCTGCTGCCGCGTGATCGTGAAGAGCGCGTGGTGGCGTTGGCCGGTGAATGTCATGAGGTGCTGGGCGCGTTTGTGCGTGGTCAGTTGCTGGTGATGCTGGCGCTGGGCGTGATTTATGCGGCGGGTCTGATGATCGTCGGTCTGGAGTTGGGGCTGTTGATCGGCCTGATCGCGGGTCTGGCGGCGATCGTGCCTTATATGGGCTTTGTGATTGGTATCGGTGCGGCGCTGATTGCCGGGTTGTTCCAGTTTGGTGGCGATTTGTACCCGATGGTCGGCATCGTCGCAGTGTTCATGGTCGGTCAGGCACTGGAAGGTATGGTGCTGACACCGTTGCTGGTCGGCGACCGCATCGGCCTACACCCGGTGGCGGTGATCTTCGCGATTCTGGCCGGTGGCGAACTGTTTGGTTTTACCGGTGTGCTGCTGGCGCTGCCCGTGGCAGCGGTGATCATGGTCTTGGTGCGTCATATGCACGATTTGTATAAAGACTCTGATATGTACAGCGGAGTGGATGAGCCGGAGTTGTAATCACGACGGACAGCCCGGCGGTGCGCCGGGTTGGCCCGTGTCATGCAGGTGATTGCGTCAGAGAAACTGTCATAAAACCAGGGTGTTAACGCAAACCTTTGATTTTGCTTGGGGTCTGCTGCATTGTGCGCTCCGCCTCACGGGTATAAACTTCGCAAACTTTACACAGAGGCCACTAACGGTTCCTTGAGAACTGTTCAGTCAGCATGAAACCGATTCAGCTGCCCCTAGGTGTGCGTCTGCGTGACGACGCCACCTTTATCAACTACTACCCAGGCGCCAATGCCGCTGCACTCGGCTATGTCGAGCGCCTATGCGAAGCCGACGCCGGCTGGACCGAAAGCCTGATTTATCTTTGGGGCAAGCACGGGGTAGGGCGTACGCATCTGTTGCAGGCTGCGTGCTTGCGTTTTGAGCAGATGGGCGAACCGGCGGTGTACCTGCCGTTGGCCGAGTTGATGGATCGCGGTGTGGAAATCCTAGACAACCTTGAACAGTACGAGCTGGTTTGCCTGGATGATTTGCAGGTGATTGCCGGCAAGGCTGACTGGGAAGAGGCGATGTTTCACCTGTTCAACCGCTTGCGTGACAGCGGTCGACGGTTGTTGATTGCGGCGGCGACCTCGCCACGTGAATTGCCGGTCAAACTGGCCGACCTCAAATCGCGCCTGACCTTGGCGCTGATTTTCCAGATGCGCCCCCTCTCCGATGAAGACAAATTACGTGCCCTGCAATTGCGCGCGTCACGTCGCGGTCTGCACCTGACCGATGAAGTCGGGCATTTCATTCTGACTCGCGGTACCCGCAGCATGAGCGCGTTGTTTGATCTGCTCGAACAGCTCGATCAGGCCTCGCTGCAAGCTCAGCGCAAGCTGACAATTCCCTTCCTTAAAGAAACTCTCGGTTGGTAGCCAGCCCTTTGTCTCTGCGGCTTTTAGCACGTTTCGGCATATTTCAGGCGTCAGAAAAAGCGCTTTCCTGCACCGGGTGCAGGCCGCGTAACGAGTGAAATGGGCTTAAGCGCTTAGATGTAAACGAGAAACCGAGAAGTCACAAAAAGATCGATTGAATTTGCAAATGAGGTTGATAGCGGGCATAGTCTCGGCTTCTTTACAACTATCAGCCACGGTCGTGCCCATGCTAAAGCGCTTCGCACCCCTCGTGCCTCTCGCACTCGTCACCCTGTTGTACGGTTGCGCTGCTCATTCTCCAGTCCAAGAGCAGCCTCAACAGGTTAAAAATTCTTCCACAGCGCAGTCTTCCGTTATTTATCAGGAAGAGCTGGCTACCGAAAAAGAACTCGCAGACTTCAGCGGCAGCAAGCCGTATGAATTGCCGGTTCTGGCCGACAGCATTCTCGAACGCGGCATGTCCCTGATCGGTACCCGTTACCGTTTCGGCGGTACCTCTGAGGCCGGTTTCGACTGCAGCGGTTTCATCGGTTACCTGTTCCGCGAAGAAGCCGGCATGAACCTGCCGCGCTCCACCCGCGAAATGATCAACGTAGACGCACCACTGGTTTCGCGTAGCGATCTGGAACCGGGCGATCTGCTGTTCTTCGCCACCAATGGTCGTCGCGGTCGTGTCAGTCACGCCGGGATCTACCTGGGCGACAACCAGTTCATTCACTCCAGCAGTCGTCGTAGCGGCGGTGTTCGCATCGACAACCTCGGTGATAGCTACTGGAGCAAGACCTTCATCGAAGCCAAGCGTGCACTCGCCATGGCCCCGACCGTGGTCACCGCTCGCAAGTAATTCCCCCCGTTGTCGCCGCGTTCGCGGCGACAAAACGGTTCCCGGCAAGGGAGTAGACCTATACTTTACAAGGTGAAGTTAAAGTCTTACTTGAAGTTTGCCGCGTAGCCGCTAGAATCCTGAATCTATATTGATGGCAAACCGCCTGCGTGCGTACGCAGGCGGTTTTGTTTTCTGCCCAATCGGCAGAATTAGCCGCAGCCAGATCAGGATGTTCTGCTTATGACCACGTCGGCCCGCCTCGTTTTGATCGCCTTCGCAGCGCTGCTCAGCGCTTGCGCCAGTCGCACACCGCCGCCTGCGCCGGTGGTTCGCGCCCCGATCGTGTTCGCCCCCTCAGAATCTTTTTCGCCTGCTGCTGAAGACGTGCTGTTCCGCGCGCTCGGCCTGGTTGGCACGCCGTATCGCTGGGGCGGCAACACGCCGGATTCGGGATTTGATTGCAGTGGCCTGATTGGTTTTGTTTACCGCGACGCGGCGGGTATCAACCTGCCACGCACCACGCGCGACCTGATCGTGATGCAGGCACCGAATGTCGGTAAGGAAGGCTTGCAGACCGGCGACCTGATCTTCTTCGCCACCAATGGTGGTTCGCAGGTCAGTCATGCGGGGATTTACGTTGGCGAAGGACGCTTCGTGCATGCGCCGGCCACGGGTGGCACGGTGAAGCTGGACAGTCTGTCGAAGGCGTATTGGCAGAAGGCTTATCTGAGTGCGAAGCGGGTGTTGCAGCCGGAGCATCTGGCGCGTAACCCGTAATAACGCCAACACAAAACCCCAATGTGGGAGCGAGCCTGCTCGCGAATGCGTAGTTTCAGTCACCCTTGAGTCGACTGATAGACCGCTTTCGCGAGCAGGCTCGCTCCCACATTTGTTATGTGTACGGCGCTAAGTTATTTGGTGGAAGACACTCGCCAAACCTTGTTGCCCACATCATCCGCCACCAGCAAGCCACCTTGCTGATCGATCACCACGCCCACCGGGCGACCCAGCGCGTTCTCATCTTTGTCGAGAAAACCGGTCAACACATCCACCGGCGTTCCACTCGGTTTGCCGCCGGTAAACGGCACAAAGATCACTTTATAACCACTGTGCGGTTTACGGTTCCACGAGCCGTGCTGGCCGATAAACGCGCCTTCCTTGAACTGCGCCGGCAAGGTGTTGCCTTCGGCGAAGGTCAGGCCCAAAGACGCCGTGTGCGGGCCAACCGCGTAATCCGGGGCAATGGCTTTGGCCACCAGATCCAGATTCTGCGGATTCACTCGAACATCGACATGCTGGCCGTAATAACTGAACGGCCAGCCATAGAAACCGCCGTCCTTTACCGACGTGATGTAGTCCGGCACCAGATCGCTACCGATCTCGTCACGCTCATTCACCGCCGTCCACAACGCGCCGCTGGTAGGCTCCCACGCCAGGCCATTGGGGTTGCGGATGCCTGAAGCGAAGATCCGGTGATTGCCGGTCGCCCGATCCACTTCCCAGATCGCCGCGCGGCCTTCTTCTTGATCCAGACCATTTTCGCCGACGTTGCTGTTCGAGCCGACGGTGACGTACAGCTTGCTGCTGTCCTTGCTGGCGATGACGTTTTTCGTCCAGTGATGGTTGAGCGTGCCGCCCGGCAAGTCAGTCACTTTGATCGGCTGCGATTTGATCTCGGTCGCGCCGGGCTCGTAATTGAAGCGCAGCAAACGATCGGTGTCAGCGACGTACAAGTCATTGCCAACCAGCGTCATGCCAAACGGCGAATTGAGGTTCTGCAAAAACACCGTGCGCGTTTCGGCGACGCCATCGTGGTCAGCGTCGCGCAGCAAAGTGATGCGATTCGGGCTCGGTACGCCGGCGCCGGCCTTGCCCATGACTTTCTTCATCACCCAGCCTTTGATGCCTTTGCTGTCGTCCGGCTTCGGCGGGGCGTTGGTTTCTGCCACCAGCACATCACCGTTGGGCAGCACGTACATCCAGCGCGGATGATCGAGGCCTTCGGCAAACGCTGCGACTTGCGTACCGGCCGCCGCTGTCGGTTTGCCACCTTCGGGCCAGCCAATCGCCGGGGCGATGTTCACGGTGGGGATCAGGGTTTTGTTCGGTTCGGGCAGTTTCGGCGAAGGGCCGGTGCCGTCGGAGACTTGCAGGCTGGAGGTTTCACCACACGCGGCGAGCCCTCCGGCCAGAGCGATGACAAAAACGAGCTGGGGCTTGCGCATGACTGATCTTCCCTATGAATGCGTTCTTAATCATAGAGGAGGGCGCAAGCCCGATGGTTCAACCTCAGCCGCGAGCCTCTTTGAACAGCACGGCGATGCCGGGGTGATAGTTGCCGGCCTCGCTGCGCAATTTGCGGTAGGCGTAGGGGAAATACCAGGCGACCGCGCAGGTATGTTCCTTTTGCAAGTCGTCGACCATGTCCTGCAGTTCTTCGGGGCTGGCACTCTGCTGGGCTTTTTGCGGGGCGACGAACAGGCAGCCGAGCTTGAGATCGCTGGCGAAGCTGATGCGTTTGGCGTCGCTGGTGATGTCGAGAAGTGCTTGCGTGAGGTTGAGGTTGTTCACTCGCGGCCAGCGCTGCGTGGCCTGAAGGTAAGCGCGGTCTTCTGGCCCTGCGATGAACAGATCGGCGCGGGCATTGCGCTCGCCGTCTTCGTTTTGCTTGCGCGTGGCGGTGTCGTTGAGGGTGACCAGTTCGGCCATCCAGGCCGCCGCGGTCAGCACGCCGAGATTGGCTTTCTCGTCATGCCAGTACGGCGTGTCGCTGTCGCCGCGCACGGCGTTGTAACGGTCGATACAGTCAAACCAGCGTTCAAGCATCGGGCGCAGGAATTCCAGGCGCGGGTTGCTGATGATCATGCCTTGCATCGTCATCATCCTTATTCTTGTGAGTTGCTTTTATGGAAAAGCATGGCTCTTTGATATCATTTGTAACAGCCTTGCACAAGATTGCCGGCCGATAATTGATCAACGGCAGATAATCGTCCGTCGGCCGCCTCTTTAATTGACGCTCCACCCCCAACCCTCTAACCTTCGCGGCTTGTTTCAGGTGCTCTGTGACCCGCGTCGACAGAGTGAAACAGGGAAGCCGGTGAGGGTTGTCTTCAAGCGAAGAATGATCACGATCCCGGCGCTGCCCCCGCAACGGTAAATGAGTAAAAGCTGCGCCATGAGCCACTGCCTCGACAGAAGCGGGAAGGCGCGCAGCCAGGCCAATGCCGCTCATGAGCCCGGAGACCGGCCTGATCCATCCAGCGGCATCACGGTGGGCGATGCCAGGCTTTTTGCCGTCTATTCTTGTGCCTGCCCGCCGTTATCCAGCCTCAACGGAGAGCTCCCCCATGACTGATTCCCCCGAGCGCGACGAACGCCATCTGGCGCGTATGCAGCGCAAAAAAGCCGTGATCGACGAACGCATCGCCAACTCGCCCGACGAGTGCGGCCTGGTGCTGGTGCTGACCGGCAATGGCAAAGGCAAAAGCAGCTCGGCGTTCGGCATGCTCGCCCGCGCCATGGGCCACGGCATGCAGTGCGGCGTGGTGCAGTTCATCAAGGGCCGCAACAGCACCGGCGAAGAATTGTTTTTCCGGCGCTTCCCCGAACAAGTGCGCTTCCACGTGATGGGCGAGGGCTTCACTTGGGAAACCCAGGATCGTCAGCGCGACATCGCCGCCGCCGAAGCTGCGTGGGCCGTGTCCCGCGAACTGCTGCGCGATCCGTCGATCGGTCTGGTGGTGCTTGATGAACTGAACATCGCCCTCAAACACGGCTACCTCGATCTCGATCAGGTGCTCAGCGATTTGCAGGCCCGTCCGCCGATGCAGCACGTGATCGTCACCGGTCGTGCGGCCAAGCCGGAAATGATCGAAATGGGCGACACCGTCACCGAAATGGGCATGCTCAAACACGCCTTCCAGGCCGGCATCAAAGCGCAGAAAGGCGTCGAACTTTGAATCAACCACGTCACTGCCCGGCGGTACTCATTGCCGCGCCGGCTTCCGGTCAGGGCAAGACCACTGTCACCGCTGCGCTCGCCCGTTTGCATCGCAATCAGGGGCGCAAGGTGCGCGTGTTCAAATGCGGTCCGGACTTTCTCGACCCGATGATCCTCGAACGCGCCAGCGGTGCGCCGGTGTATCAGCTTGATATGTGGATGGTCGGCGAGCAGGAAAGTCGTCGGCTGTTGTGGGAAGCCGCCGCCGAGGCGGATCTGATTTTGATCGAAGGCGTGATGGGTCTGTTCGACGGTACGCCCTCCAGCGCTGATCTGGCGCGGCATTTTGGTGTGCCGGTGCTCGGCGTGATCGACGGCACAGCGATGGCGCAGACCTTTGGTGCGTTGGCGCTGGGCTTGGCCAAGTATCAGCCGGATCTGCCGTTTGCTGGCGTGCTGGCCAACCGCGTCGGCACCTTGCGCCATGCGCAGTTGCTCGAAGGCAGTCTCACTGAAGGTTTGCGTTGGTACGGCGCGTTGTCGCGCGAGACCGGTATCGAACTGCCGAGCCGGCATCTTGGTCTGGTGCAGGCCAGCGAATTGAATGACCTCGATGTGCGTCTCGACGCCGCCGCCGAAGCGCTGGCTAGCAGCTGCGAGGTAGCGCTGCCACCGGCCGTGGAATTTGCCGCGCCTGACGTGATTGCTGTCGAGCCGTTGCTGAAAAATGTGCGCATTGCCGTCGCGCGAGATGAGGCGTTTGCCTTCACTTATGGCGCGAGTCTGGATCTGTTACGTGCGATGGGCGCCGAGTTGAGCTTCTTCTCGCCGATCCGCGATACGCAATTGCCTGAGGCGGATAGTCTGTATTTGCCCGGTGGTTATCCGGAATTGCATCACGTCGCGCTGGCGCAGAACACCGCGATGGTTGCGGCGATCCGTGCGCATCATGCGGCGGGGAAGCCGTTGCTGGCTGAGTGTGGCGGGATGTTGTATTTGCTCGATTCGTTGACGGATGTTGAAGGCACTCGCGCTGAGCTGGTCGGGTTGTTGAAGGGCGACGCAGTGATGCAGAAACGTCTGGCGGCGTTGGCGTTGCAAGCGGTCGATCTGCCGGAAGGCTCGTTGCGTGGGCACACGTATCATCATTCGTTGACCACGACTGAACTGACGCCGATTGCTCGAGGTTTGAGTCCAAATGGAGGGCGAGGGGCGGAGGCGGTTTATCGTGAGGGGCGGATGACGGCTTCCTATGTACACTTTTATTTTCCGTCGAATCCGACTGCGATTGCCGAATTGTTTGCGCCAGACCGTGAGGCCGCCTTCGCGAGCAAGCTCGCTCCCACAGGGAATCGCGTTTCTTGAGCAAGCACCCCGTCCAATGTGGGAGCGAGCTTGCTCGCGAAGAGGCCATGACCGACAACGCATTCTCCGAAGCCGAGCGTGAGGCGGTTTACCGAGCCATCGCCGAACGCCGCGACATGCGCCACTTCACCGGCGGCACCGTGGAACCGGATCTGCTGCGCCGACTTCTGGAAGCCGCCCACCAGGCCCCAAGCGTCGGCTTGATGCAGCCCTGGCGCTTCATCCGCATCAGCGACCGAACCCTGCGCAGCCAAATCCAGCACCTCGTCGAAGAAGAACGCATCCGCACCGCCGAAGCCCTCGGTGAGCGCAGCGACGAGTTCATGAAGCTCAAAGTCGAAGGCATCAACGACTGCGCCGAAGTGCTGGTCGCGGCGCTGATGGATGATCGCGAAAAACACATCTTCGGTCGCCGCACGCTGCCGGAAATGGACATGGCCTCGTTGTCCTGCGCGATTCAGAATCTGTGGCTGGCCTCGCGCGCAGAAGGCTTGGGCATGGGCTGGGTCTCGCTGTTCGAACCGCAAGCGCTGGCGGATTTGTTGAAACTGCCGGCAGGCGCCAAGCCGCTGGCGGTTTTGTGTCTGGGCCCGGTCAAGGAATTCTATCCGGCGCCGATGCTGGTACTCGAAGGGTGGGCGCAGGCGCGGCCGCTGAATGAGTTGCTGTATGAAAATTATTGGGGAGTGAATCAATGAGTGTGGCGTTGTTGAGTGTCGCCGCGGTTGCGCTGGATGCGCTGCTCGGTGAACCGAAACGCTGGCATCCGCTGGTGGCGTTCGGCAATTTCGCCGGGCGCATCGAGCAACGTTTCAACGGTGAAGGGCGCGGCTGGCGCAGTCATGGCGTCACCGCGTGGGTGATCGCCGTGCTGCCGCTGACGCTGCTGGCGACGGCGTTTTCCTGGGCGCCTTATGTCGGTTGGATCGTCGAGATTCTCGCGCTGTATTGCGCCCTCGGCATGCGCAGCCTCGGCGAGCATGTTGCGCCGGTCGCTGCGGCTTTGCGCGCGGATGATCTGGACGAGGCGCGCAAGCGTGTCGGTTATCTGGTCAGCCGTCAGACCGATGAACTCGACAGCACTGCGGTCGCCCGCGCGGCCACTGAATCGGTGCTGGAAAACGGCAGCGACGCGGTGTTCGCCGCACTGTTTTGGTTTGTCGTGGCCGGCGCGCCCGGCGTGGTGCTCTATCGCTTGAGCAACACGCTCGACGCGATGTGGGGTTATCGCAACGAACGTTTCGAACGTTTCGGCTGGGCGGCGGCAAAAATCGACGACGTGTTGAACTACATTCCTGCGCGTCTGGTGGCATTGACCTACGCAGTGCTCGGCAAAACCCGACTGGCTTTGAAATGCTGGCGCACACAGGCGCCGAAATGGGACAGCCCCAACGCCGGCCCGGTAATGGCTGCAGGCGCAGGTGCGCTCGGTGTGGAACTGGGCGGCCCGGCGATTTACCACGGCGAACTGCACGAGCGTCCGCAACTGGGCGAAGGCGCTCCCGCCGATGCCGATTCCATCGACCGTGGCTGGCAATTGGTGCAGCGCGGGGTATGGTTATGGTTGCTGATTCTCTGCGTGGGGGCTGAATTCTATGCTTGAGCACGGTGGCCGGCTGCGCAAGGCTGCACTCGATTACGGTATCGCCGAAGCCGACTGGCTCGACCTGTCCAGCGGACTCGCGCCGTGGCCATTTCCGATCCCGGAAATCCCCTTGCGTGCCTGGGCCCGTTTGCCGGAAACCGATGACGGTCTGGAACAAGCGGCGTGCGATTACTACGGAGCAAACCAGGTACTGCCGGTGGCCGGTTCGCAGATGGCCATTCAGTTGCTGCCGCGTTTGCGTCGCGCCGGCAAGGTCGGCGTGCTGTCGCCGTGCTATGCCGAACACGCTGAAGCCTGGCGCCGCAACGGTTACATCGTGCGCGAAGTGCAGGAGCAGGAAGTCGAGTTCTATCTGGACAACCTCGACGTGCTGGTGGTGGTCAATCCGAACAATCCAACCGGCCTGAGCCTGACCCCGGCGAAGTTGCTCGACTGGCATGCGCGACTGGCGCAGCGCGGCGGCTGGCTGGTGGTCGATGAAGCGTTCATGGACAACACGCCGCAGTTGAGCCTGGCGGCGCACGCGCATCAGGTCGGACTGATCGTGTTGCGTTCGTTCGGCAAGTTTTTCGGCTTGGCCGGTGTGCGTTTGGGCTTCGTATTGGCTGAGCGCAAATTGCTTCGGTTGCTTGCCGAACAGGTCGGGCCGTGGGTCGTCAGCGGGCCGACGCGGGTGCTCGGTCAGGCCTGTCTGCAAGACACTGAAAACCACACACGCCAGCGCATTCGCAGCGATCAAGCCAGCGAACGGCTGGCGACGCTGCTTGAGCGCTACGGCTTCAAACCGCAGGGCGGCTGCGCGTTGTTTCAGTGGCTGATCACTGATCAAGCGCAAGCGTTATACGAATTCATGGCCCGACGCGGCATTCTTCTGCGCCTCTTCACGCACAACAGCAGCCTGCGTTTCGGCTTGCCTGCCGACGCGGCCGAAGAAGCGCGTCTCGAACAGGCTTTCATCGCTTTTACCAAGGACAAACCATGACCACCCTGATGGTGCAGGGCACCACTTCCGACGCCGGTAAAAGCACGCTGGTGACGGCGCTGTGCCGCTGGGCGACGCGTCAAGGCGTCGCGGTTGTGCCGTTCAAGCCGCAGAACATGGCGCTCAACAGCGCCGTGACGGCGGACGGTGGCGAGATCGGTCGTGCGCAAGCGGTGCAGGCGCAAGCGGCGTTCCTCGAACCGCACACCGACATGAACCCGGTGCTGCTCAAACCGAACAGCGACACCGGCGCGCAAGTGATCATCCATGGTCGCGCGGTGACGTCGATGAACGCGGTGGCCTATCACGACTACAAAGCCATCGCGATGAAAGCGGTTTTGGCATCTCACGAGCGACTCAGCGCCGGGTATCCGCTAGTGATGGTTGAGGGCGCGGGCTCGCCGGCCGAGATCAATCTGCGTGCCGGGGACATTGCCAACATGGGTTTCGCCGAAGCGGTGGATTGCCCGGTGCTGCTGATTGCCGACATCAATCGTGGCGGGGTTTTCGCCCATCTGGTCGGCACGCTGGAGTTGCTCTCGCCGAGCGAACAGGCGCGGGTCAAAGGCTTCATCATCAACCGTTTTCGCGGTGACATCGCCTTGCTGCAACCGGGCCTTGATTGGCTGGAAGAGCGCACCGGCAAACCGGTGGTGGGCGTGTTGCCGTACGTGATGGATCTGCATCTGGAAGCTGAAGACGGTATCGATCAGCGCCAGACCGACAAGGCTGAGCAAGTGCTGAAAGTGCTGGTGCCGGTGTTGCCGCGCATCAGCAACCACACCGATTTCGATCCGCTGCGTTTACATCCGCAGGTCGATCTGCAATTTGTCGGGCCAGGGCAGGCGATTCCTGCGGCCGATCTGATCATCCTGCCGGGCTCGAAAAGCGTGCGCAGTGATCTGGCGTATTTGCGCGCCAATGGCTGGGACACGGCGATCAGTCGGCATTTGCGCTACGGCGGCAAAGTGCTGGGGATTTGTGGCGGCCTGCAGATGCTCGGTGAGCAGGTGCATGATCCGCTCGGCTTGGAAGGCGCGCCCGGTTCGAGTGCGGGTCTAAGTTTGCTGGCGTTTGCAACGACGCTTGAAGCCGAGAAGCAATTGCGCAATGTGCGTGGGCGCTTGGCGTTGGAAGATGCCGAGGTCAGTGGCTATGAAATTCATGCTGGCGTGACGACCGGGGCGGCGCTGGAGAATGCCGCGGTGCATCTGGATGATGGTCGTTGCGACGGTGCGCAGAGCGTTGATGGGCAGGTGTTTGGCACGTATCTGCATGGCTTGTTCGAATCACCGGCGGCGAGTGCGGCGTTGCTGCGTTGGGCCGGGTTGAGCGATGTGCGGGAAGTGGATTATCACGGCTTGCGCGAGCGCGATATCGAGCGCTTGGCGGATTTGGTCGAGAAGCATTTGGATACCGATCTGTTGCGTCAGCTCTGTGGGATTTGAGGTGGGTTCAATGGCCTCATCGCGAGCAGGCTCACTCCTACAGTTGACCGCGTTCCCTTGTAGGAGTGAGCCTGCTCGCGAAAGCGTCAGCCGCCCCAACACATAAAATTCAGGATGCCTTCATGCTCCAACTAATCCTCGGCGGCGCCCGCTCCGGCAAAAGCCGTCTGGCGGAAAAACTCGCCAGCGAAAGTAATCTTGCGGTCACCTACATCGCCACCAGCCAACCGCTCGATGGCGAAATGAGCGACCGCGTTGCCCACCATCGCGCCCGTCGCCCAGCCGAATGGGCGCTCGTCGAAGAGCCCCTCGAACTGGCCCGGGTCCTGCGCGAATCCGCCCGCGCCGAGCGTTGCCTGCTGGTCGATTGCCTGACCCTGTGGCTGACCAATCTGCTGATGCTCGACGACGCCGAACGCCTCGCCGCCGAACGCGAAGCCTTGCTCAACTGCCTGGGCACGCTGCCGGGTGAAATCATTTTTGTCAGCAACGAGACCGGAATGGGTGTCGTGCCGCTGGGCGAATTGACTCGCCGCTACGTCGATGAAGCCGGTTGGCTGCATCAAGCTCTGGCTGAGCGCTGTCAGCGTGTTGTCCTGACCGTCGCCGGCCTGCCCCTGACTCTGAAAGGATCTGCGCTATGACCCAAACCTGGTGGCTGAACCCGTGCAAACCGGTGAACGTCGATATCGTTGAGCAAGCCGCCGCGCGCCAACAGCAACTGACCAAACCGGCCGGTTCGCTGGGGCAACTGGAAGCGGTGGCGGTGCAACTGGCCGGTCTGCAAGGCCAGGTCAAACCGACACTGGAGCAGATCTGGATCGCGATTTTTGCCGGCGACCACGGCGTGGTCGCTGAAGGGGTTTCGGCGTTCCCGCAGGAAGTCACCGGGCAGATGCTGCTCAACTTCGTCAGCGGCGGCGCGGCGATCAGCGTGCTGGCGCGTCAGCTTGGTGCGCAGCTGGAAGTGGTCGATCTGGGCACCGTTAATCCCGCGCTGAACCTGGCGGGTGTGCGTCACTTGAATATCGGTGCGGGCACGGCAAATTTCGCTCAGGGCGCGGCGATGACCCAAGCCCAAGGCGAACTCGCGTTGCAGGCCGGTCGTGACAGCGTGCTGCGAGCGCAAGCGGCCGGCGCGCAGTTGTTTATCGGCGGCGAAATGGGCATCGGCAACACCACGGCCGCCAGCGCGCTGGCCTGTGCTTTGCTCGATTGCCCGGTGGTGCACCTGACGGGCCCCGGCACCGGGCTGAATGCCGAAGGTGTCAGCCATAAAGCCCAAGTCATCGAACGCGCACTGGCGTTGCACGCGGCCCAGCGCGGTGATGCATTGCAGACGCTGTTCAATCTTGGCGGTTTCGAAATCGCGGCGCTGGTTGGCGCGTATCTGGCATGCGCGCAGGAAGGCGTTGCGGTGCTGGTCGACGGCTTTATCTGCACGGTCGCGGCGCTGGTCGCGGTACGCCTGAATGCGGCGTGTCGCGAGTGGCTGCTGTTCGGTCATCGCGGTGCTGAACCAGGCCATCGTCATGTGCTGGAAACCCTCGGCGCCGAGCCATTGCTGGAACTCGGTCTGCGTCTGGGCGAAGGCAGCGGTGCGGCGCTGGCGGTGCCCCTGTTGCGTCTGGCCTGCGACCTGCACGGGCAGATGGCGACATTCGCCGAAGCGGCGGTGGCGGATCGCCCGGCATGACCTTGCGCCTTGATCTGCTGCGTCACGGTGAAACCGAATTGGGTGGCGGCTTGCGCGGCAGTCTTGATGATGCGCTGACCGAAAAAGGCTGGACGCAGATGCGTGCGGCGGTGATCGAGGGCGGGCCTTGGGATCGCTTAGTCAGCTCGCCGTTGCAGCGTTGCGCGCGGTTTGCGGCGGAGCTGGGTGAGCAGTTGAATCTGCCGGTGCAACTCGACAAGGATCTGCAGGAGCTGCATTTTGGCGCGTGGGAAGGGCAGAGTGCGGCAGCGTTGATGGAGACGGATGCTGACGCGTTGGGCCTTTTTTGGGCTGATCCGTATTCATTCACGCCACCACAGGGTGAACCGGTCAGCGACTTTTCCACGCGAGTGTTGGCAGCAGTGGCTCGGCTGCATACAGCACATGCCGGTGAGCGGATTTTGCTGATCAGCCACGGCGGCGTCATGCGTTTATTGCTGGCGCAGGCGCGAGGTTTGCCGCGTGAGCAATTGCTCAATGTTGAAGTGGGGCATGGCGCGCTGTTTGCGCTGACGGTCGACACTGACGGTTCATTCAAGGAAGGTCACTGACATGTTGCCGCTGTGGATCGCCCTGCAATTTCTCAGCAGCCTGCCGATTCGTCTGCCGGGGATGCCTGAGCCGGGACAGCTTGGGCGTTCGCTGCTGTTTTATCCGCTGGTGGGATTGTTGTTTGGTGTGATCCTGTGGGCGCTGAATCTGGCATTGGCGGGGGCCCCGTTGTTGCTGCATGCGGCGTTGCTGCTGACGGTGTGGGTGTTGCTCAGTGGTGCGCTGCATCTTGATGGTCTGGCGGATAGCGCGGATGCCTGGCTCGGTGGGTTTGGTGATCGCGAGCGCACGCTGACGATCATGAAAGATCCGCGCAGCGGGCCGATTGCCGTGGTCACGCTGGTGCTGGTGTTGCTGCTCAAGTTTGCCGCGTTGCTGGCGTTGATCGAGCAAGGGCAAGGGCTGGTGTTGATCATCGTGCCGGTGCTGGGGCGGGCGGCGTTGCTGGGGTTGTTTCTGACCACGCCGTATGTGCGTGCGGGTGGGTTGGGGCAGGCATTGGCGGATCATTTGCCGCGTCGGGCAGGTTGGTGGGTGCTGGGCGTCAGTGCGCTGGGTTGCTTGTTGATTGCCGGGATTAGCGCCGTCGTTGCGGTGGTGATTTCTGTCGCGGTGTTTGGCTGGCTGCGGCGGGTGATGATGCGGCGGTTGGGCGGGACGACGGGCGATACGGCGGGGGCGTTGTTGGAGTTGTTGGAGGTGGGGGTGTTGGTGGGATTGGCGCTGGCCTGATAGATTTTTATCGTTCATGCCGACCCCATCGCGAGCAGGCTCACTCCTACAGGGGAGCGCGGTCAACTGTAGGAGTGAGCCTGCTCGCGATAGCAATTTTCCAGGCACCACAAATGTTCAGGGTAAACTCATCTGTAACTTGATTTAACACAGTCGCGGGTATATACACGCATCATGCTTACCTCTCAGTGTTTGTGCACCAACCTGCGTCGCGCCGCGCGTGGCGTCAGCAGGCATTACGACGGCGCTCTCGATGGCTTCGGGATCAACGTTGCGCAGTATTCTTTGCTGTGTAACCTGCAACGTCTTGATCAACCGAGCATTTCGGAACTCGCCGAAGCCATGGGGCTGGATCGCAGCACCCTCGGGCGCAATCTGCGCGTGCTCGAAGGTGAAGGCCTGGTGGCGCTGGCCGAGGGCGAAGACATGCGTAACCGCATCGTCCGGCTTACGGAAATCGGTGCGCAACGTCTGGCAGATGCACTGCCGGCTTGGGAGGCGGCGCAGCAGCGATTGATCGATCGATTGGGTGCCGAGAAGCGTGAAACCTTGCTCAAATTGCTGGACGAACTGGCGTAATCGCCGGTTTTTTCGATCTCAAGCGGGTATATACCCGCGACTGGAGAATAATAATGACATCGATGTGGCGTACGTGCGGTTGGGTGTTGGTCGGCAGTGCGCTGATTCTTGCGTTGTCATTGGGCGTGCGGCACGGCTTCGGTCTGTTTCTGTCGCCGATGAGCGCGCAGTTTGGCTGGGGCCGCGAGGTGTTCGCCTTCGCCATCGCTTTGCAGAACCTGATCTGGGGCCTGGCGCAGCCATTTACCGGCGCGCTGGCTGACCGTTTCGGCGCGGCGAAAGTGGTGCTGGTCGGTGGCGTGCTCTACGCCGTGGGCCTGATCTGCATGGGCTTGTCGGATTCGGCGGTGACGCTGTCGCTGAGTGCTGGTTTGCTGATTGGCATCGGCCTGTCGGGCACCTCGTTCTCGGTCATCCTTGGCGTCGTCGGCCGCGCAGTGCCGCCGGAGAAACGCAGCATGGGCATGGGCATCGCCAGTGCTGCCGGTTCGTTCGGCCAGTTCGCGATGTTGCCCGGTACCCTCGGCCTGATCGGCTGGCTCGGTTGGTCGGCGGCGCTGCTGGTGTTGGGCCTGCTGGTGGCGCTGATCGTGCCGCTGGTGAGCATGCTCAAGGACAAACCGTTGCCGCTGCTGGGTCATGAGCAAACGCTCTCCGAAGCGCTGCGTGAAGCCTGTTCGCATTCGGGTTTCTGGTTGCTGGCGTTCGGCTTTTTTGTCTGTGGTTTTCAGGTGGTGTTTATCGGCGTGCATCTGCCGGCGTATCTGGTCGATCAGCATCTGCCGGCCAGCGTCGGTACTACGGTGCTGGCGCTGATCGGGCTGTTCAACATCTTCGGCACTTACACCGCTGGTTGGCTTGGCGGGCGCATGTCAAAACCGCGTTTGCTTACGGCGTTGTATCTGTTGCGCGCGGTGGTGATTGTGCTGTTCCTCTGGATGCCGGTGACGACCACCTCGGCGTATCTGTTCGGCATGGCGATGGGCTTCTTATGGCTGTCGACGGTGCCGTTGACCAACGGTACGGTGGCGACCTTGTTTGGTGTGCGCAATCTGTCCATGCTCGGCGGCATCGTGTTCCTGTTCCATCAGCTCGGCTCGTTCCTCGGCGGCTGGCTGGGCGGGGTGGTGTATGACCGAACCGGGAGTTATGACTTGATCTGGCAAGTGGCGATTCTGTTGAGTCTGTTGGCGGCCGCACTGAACTGGCCGGTGCGCGAGCGTCCGGTAGCCCGCCTGCAAGCCGCAGCGGGCGCCGCATGAGCCGATTCTGGCCACGTATCCTCTTTGCCGCACTCGGCGCCGCATTGTTGGCGCTGGTGTGGTGGGGCTGGCATCAGGGCGGTCTGGCGTTGATGCAACTGGGCATGAGCATTTGCTAGAAGCAGGCGTGGCGAGTAACGTCGAAGTCTGACGACTTCTCAAGGATGTACGACATGCTGATGCGCTGGTGTGCTGTTCCCGCGTTGCTGATGGCGTTGACTGGCGTGGCCCAGGCTGCTGACTGTCCGGAATTGCTGCAAGGCTCGCTGCCCAAATTGCGCGCCAAGGACTCCATCGACCTGTGCAAACAATACGCAGACAAACCGCTGGTGGTGGTCAACACCGCCAGTTTCTGCGGTTTCGCGCCGCAGTTCGAAGGCCTTGAGGCGCTGCACAAACGCTATGAAGGGCAGGGGCTGGAGATGCTCGGCGTGCCGTCCAATGACTTCAAACAAGAGTCCAAGGACAGCGCTGAGACCGCCAAGGTCTGCTACGCCAACTACGGCGTGACGTTCGCCATGACCGAACCACAGAAAGTCCGTGGCGATGACGCTACGCATATGTTCCAGGTATTGGCTGCGCAGAGCAGCGCGCCGAAGTGGAATTTCTACAAATATGTGGTTGATCGGCAGGGCAAAGTGATCGCCAATTTCTCTAGCCTGACCAAACCGGATGATCCGGAATTCATCGCCGCGATCGAAAAAGCCATCGCCTCGAAACCCCTCAAACCCTGACCTTCAGCGGGTTTACCCGAACCCTGTAGGAGCTGCGGCACGCTGCGATCTTTTGATCTTAAAGGTCAAAATCAAAAGATCGCA
>NZ_LHVN01000011.1:0-91400 GCF_001269815.1 Pseudomonas sp. P1.31
TTTGATCTTAAAGGTCAAAATCAAAAGATCGCAGCGTGCCGCAGCTCCTACAAAGTTTTGCTCGCATGCACAAAAAAGCCCCGCTTTCTGCAAAGAGAGCGGGGCTTTTCAGTGGGCGAGGGGTTAACCCCGCCCGGCAGCATCAGAAGCGATAAGTCGCGCCAACACCGAAACCGTTTGCCGAGTTTTCATACTTGGCGTCGTAGGTCTGGCCACGATCGTTTTCGTTGCGGATCTTGATCGACTCTTCTTTCAGATAAGAGTAGGCCACGTCGATGGTCAGGTCTTCGGTCGGGCTCCAGCCAGCACCGATGCTGAAAATCGTACGGTCGCCAGTCGGAATACGTGGCGAACGGTCGACGTTGTTGGTCGGCGACTGGTCGAAGGTCAGACCGGTGCGCAGTACCCATTCCTTGTTCAACTGGTACGAAGTACCCACGGCGTAAGCCCAGGAGTCGTGCCAGTTCTGGTCTTCGGTGATTTCGCCGAACTGACCGGCCAGTGCAGGCTGCACGCCCGAGTTCTCGACGGTGATTTTCTTCAACTGGCTCCAGCGGGTGAAGGTCGAACCGGCGTAGACATTCCACTGATCGTTGATCGCCTGGGTCACCGAGAAGTCCAGGGATTCAGGCGTAGTGATCTTCAGCGAAGCGTCGTACTTCTGGTTCGGGTTCGCGCCGATCAGGCCGAGCACACCGTAGTTGACCTTGGTGTTGCCTTCGAGCTTGTAGTCGACTTTCGAGTGGTAGGTCATGCCCAGGCGCGTAGTGTCGGTGGCTTGAACCAGCACGCCGATGTTGTAGCCCAGTGCGGTGTCGTCACCCTTGATCTTGACCTTGCCATCTGGCGCGGCCTGAGTGATCGACAGGTTGGATTCCAGCGAGCCGTCGATACGGTTGATGGTCGGACCGAAGCCGATCGACACCACGTCGTTGAACTTGTAGCTCACGGTTGGCTGGAAGGTGATGACTTGTACTTCGGACTTGCTGCCGAAGTAACGGCCGGCAAAGCCGTTTTCGTAATCGGTGATCAGGCCGAACGGCACGTAAACGCCGAGGCCGAATGCCCAATGATCATCGATTGGTTTGACGTAGAAGCCCATAGGTACGGAGGTGAAGGGCACCATGTCGCCTTTGTTGCTGCCGCCGTTAGGGCTGGAGCTGGCGTCGCTGATATCGGTTTTTGCGTCGAGAAATGCAACACCGCCAGTGACTTGTTCGCGCGTGAGGCGCGACATGCCGGCAGGGTTGCCATAAACAGTGCTTGCGTCGTCGGCAGAAGAAGATCGCCCGGCGTACCCAGTCCCCATCCCGCTGATGCTGTGTTCGTTGATGGCAAAGCCAGCTGCGAAAATCTGGGTGGATGCCATGGTAACGGCGAGGCTAAGGGTGGTTTTGAGCATTACTTTTTTCATTATTAGAACTCCTGGTGATCACCGGGGCGAAAATTACCAACATTTTCGCTCCGGCGCTATAGTCCGTATGCCTTGAGTTAGAGCGGTTTTGTAGGACAATCCGACCAGATTCGCGACCCGTTGCACGATCTTGCGAAACCGGTGGGTCAACAAGCGACCTGATTCATCGGTGAAACACAGGTCTGCCAGGCGTAGGTGAAATCGCGCAGACGACCCTGAGGCTGAAACGTCTGACGCCAGATACGCGCCATTCCGAGCAAATCAGCCGGGTCGGGGAGGGTGGGGTTTTGTTCTTCTACCAGCAGCCAGGCGATGGCGGTGGCGTAACGCAGATTAACGGTTAATTCCAGGTGTGGGCCACTGAGAAAAGCGTGTTGACTGGCGAGGCCACGAACCAGGCTTGCGCGCTCGGGATCGAGTGCCAGGTAATCATCCCAAAGGGCTTGATGACGATGCTCGGCAATGCGGTAGAGGCCGTGGCCACGGCGGTCATGCAGGGCAGAACCCAGGGCTGACTGACTGGCGGCGATGCCCAGCAACAGGGCTTCGGCAGTTGCGCAGTGGCGTCCCAGGTAGATCAACGTAGGACGGATCACATAGCGGCACAGTTCGCTGGCAGCGATACCCATAAATCCCTCGGTTCTTGTTATTGATGGCGAGTCCTGAAGGGGGGCTTGGCAGCAGTGGATCGGTTCAGGCTCGCCGCAAGCGGATCACGCCGCTTGAGTTGAAGTGTAGTGTCATATTCGCGACGTAAAGGCCTGTTTTTAAAATATTTCCGGCTGCGCGGAATATTCGTTATATCCGATGGTGCTTAGCCGCTGAGGGGTAAAAGCGAAACATCGGGCAATAAAAAGCCCCGCATTTTGTGCGGGGCTTTTGCTTTTGCAGCCTTTTCGGCTTTCAGGCAACCAGTGCCTGACGGGTACGATCAATCACGGCCTGCAGCGGTTCAGCGCTGGAGTACTGATCGGGGTACAGACGCTCGCTGTGGCGGGCGATACCGTGTTCGTTGACCAGTGTGAAGCTGAAGCAGCCTTTGCGAGCGGCCATGATCAGGCAGTTCATCGGAGCAAAAGCGTTGGTTAGGGTGCGAATGGCATCCTGAGTATGGATTTGAGTAGACATAGTTATTAGGTGTTCCTACAAATGACACGGATAAGAACCGTGCAACGTTAAAACGTTCCAGTGACGACGACCACCATTGGTCGAACGAAGAACCCGACTGGAACAAAGCAGCCAGTTTGAAGCGCTGATAAGTTGGCGCGCTTGGGCTGGCAGGTAGGTACTTAGGAGGGCAGGCAACACATCAAGGGCAAAGGTTCTGGGCCCGGGGTGAAGATCCTGATCAATTTGCAGGTTGGTTCGGTCAGAGTAAGTGGCCTTCGCAACACCCTTTGCATCATTCAAAGGCTGTGTTGTCGCAAGATTTACCTGGAAACCATCGAGGGGTCGCTCCCGCTTTTTTCGGCGATTGGCTTCTTGGTAGAAGGTTGACCGTGGGGATGTGTTCGACCGGAATTGACTTTCAGCTTGGTACTAACGCCGCGGATACTAACGGATCGAAAAGTACAAAGCAAACCCCATGCTAAAAAAGATTGCAGGCGGCTACGGATTCTGCTTGCCGATTCGGCGGATCGCCCCGTATTGGCCCACATTAAGACCGTCGGTCGGTGAAACAATTTTCATCAAGCGCCGCGCCAGACAGCCTTATCCCCAGGCAAGGGTGGAAAACGACCCGAAAAAGCGCACCCCTATAACCGGGTAACAGGTACTTGTGCACATTAGTTGCGCAGGCTGTCACAGCACTGTCACATCAATCCTGACCCCGATGGCTGCCTGCATCGAAAGTTTAAGTCAATGAAAAACATCGGTTTTTTTTGTTGGTGAAAAAATCGTCAGTTTGACTGCGAGCCCCATTCCACAAGGGTTTGCGAGGGTTCAAGGGCGGTTGTCCACTGAGTTATCCACAGCTTCTGTGGATTGTCCCGAGCGCTTGCTCTAGCACGGGCGTGCCGGGTTTTTTTCGGACTTTACCTGTAAGAAAAAGAGAGTAGAGTGGCGCGCCTTCCGATCTGTCCCACAGTGCTTTATGAAGTTTCGCTCAGTATCAGACTCTGTTACCTCAGAACCCCCTCGTGTTACCCCGCCCAAGCGATTTTCTGTGCGCGTGGCCGAATGGCTGCTCGACAGCCCGCGCCTGAGCGACAGCCACAACGCCAAACACCTTGCCGGTCGCCTGCTCAAGCAGCCTGCGCGGGAAGGCGTGGTCGCTGCGCAAAGCCGTCTCGGCCAATTGATGTGCCGTGAGTGCGGTAACGCCCGCGACCGCCGCATTGGCCAGGATCTGCTGCGTTCGGCTGCCCGTGCCGGCGACCGGCGTGCGCAGCAGGAACTCGGTCTCATCGAAGACTGAGCTGTCCAAGACCTGACACCTTGGTTAACCTTCAGGCTTTATTGGATGGGCAGGAATCTCTATGGCGATGGACTTGACCAGCGTATTGCTCGGTCTCGCGGCAGCGGGGTTGCCATTGCTGGCGCTGGCCTGGCAACTGCAGCGCCGGGCGAGCAACGGCCAAGCCGACGTGGCCCTGCTCGAAGAGCGGCTGGCCATGGCGCAACTGGCGCAGGACGGCCTCAACGCTCAGCTTGAGGCGAGCCGCGATGAAGTCGCTGATCTGGGCCAGGCCAACGCCGCGAAAAAGGCGGAACTGGCGGCCCTGCGCCGTGAAGTCGAGCTGCTGCAGATCGAGCGCGACGACGCCCGCGACGCCTCCCACGCCTGGAATATTGAACGTGCCAGCAAAGAAGCCGAACTGCGCCGTCTCGACGCGCAAGCCGCTTCGTTGAACGCCGAGCTGCGTGAGCAACAGGAAAGCCATCAGCAACGCCTCAGCGACCTGCAAGGCTCGCGTGATGAGCTGCGCGCGCAGTTCGCCGAACTGGCCGGCAAGATCTTCGATGAGCGCGAGCAGCGTTTCGCCGAAACCAGCCAGCAGCGCCTCGGCCAGTTGCTCGATCCGCTGAAAGAACGCATCCAATCCTTCGAAAAACGTGTGGAAGAAAGCTATCAGGCTGAAGCCCGCGAGCGCTTTTCGCTGGCCAAGGAGCTGGAGCGTTTGCAAGCGCTCAACCTGCGTCTGAGCGACGAAGCGACCAACCTGACTCGTGCCCTCAAGGGCCAGAAAACCCAAGGCAATTGGGGCGAGCTGATTCTCGAACGCGTGCTCGAACACGCCGGTCTGGAGAAGGGCCGCGAGTATCAGACACAGGTCAATTTGAAGGGCCCGGACGGCGAGCGTTTCCAGCCCGACGTGGTGATTTATCTGCCGGGCGACAAGCAGGTGGTGGTCGACTCGAAAGTCAGTCTGACCGCGTATCAGCAATACGTCGCCGCCGAAGACGACACCCTCGGCCAGATCGCGATCAAGCAGCACGTACTGTCCCTGCGCAATCACGTCAAAGGCTTGGCCGGCAAGGATTACAAGCGTCTGGAAGGCCTGCACAGTCTCGATTTTGTTTTGCTGTTCGTGCCGATCGAAGCAGCGTTCTCGGCGGCGTTGCAGGCTGAGCCGTCGCTGTTTCAAGAGGCGTTCGACCGCAACATCGTGATCGTCAGCCCAACTACCTTATTGGCGACATTGCGGGTCATCGACAGTCTGTGGAAGCAGGAGCGCCAGAGCCAGAACGCCCGGGAAATCGCCGAGCGTGCCGGATGGCTGTACGACAAGTTCGTGCTGTTCATTCAGGATCTGGACGAGGTCGGCAATCGTCTGCAACAACTGGACAAAGCCTACAGCTCAGCGCGCAACAAACTGACAGAAGGGCGCGGCAATCTGGTCAGCCGCAGTGAGCAGCTCAAACTGCTCGGGGCACGGGCGAGCAAGAGCTTGCCGGCGGATCTGCTGGAGCGGGCGATGACTGATGTTGATGGGTTGGTTGAGTTGCCGGAATAAAGATCAAAAGATCGCAGCCTTCGGCAGCTCCTACAGGGGATTTTTGTCGAACACAAAAATGTGGTCTGACACCGAACCTGTAGGAGCTGCCGCAGGCTGCGATCTTTTGCTTTTAGAGCGGCACATACCGACTCAACAACGCCCGCAACGCCGCCGGTTTCACCGGTTTCGCCAGATAATCCAGACCCGCCGCATGCACCTGCGCCACCGTCTCCGGCCGCCCATCCGCACTGATCACCACTCCCGGCACCGGCTCGCCCAACGTCGTGCGCAACCACGCCATCAACTCTGTCCCGGTGTCGCCGTGATCGAGGTGGTAATCCACCAATGCCAGTTGCGGCCGCACGCCATCCTTAAGCAACGCCGCACATTCCTCACGATTGCGCGCCGTCCACACCTGACAACCCCAGCGGCTGAGCAAACTGTTCATGCCAATCAAAATGCTGTCTTCATTGTCGATACACAGCACCTGCGCGCCGCCCAGCAACTTGCCGTTCAACTCGACGGCGGCGCTGGCCGGCACGGTTTGCGTCGGGGCCAATGGCACGCTGACGCTGAACACACTGCCGCGCCCCGGCCACGAACGCACGCGCAACGTATGGCCGAGCACGCGGCACAAGCCATCGGCAATCGCCAAGCCAAGCCCCAAGCCTTTTTCGGCGCGGGTCTGATGGCTGTCGAGGCGTTTGAATTCTTCGAAAATCACCTGCAGCTTGTCCTCCGGAATCCCCGGCCCGCGATCCCACACTTCCAGCGACAATTCTGCCCCGCGCCGACGCACCCCGAGCAGCACCGGGCCCTTGGCGTAGCGGAATGCATTGGTGAGGAAGTTCTGCAAAATCCGCCGCAGCAATTTGCTGTCGCTGTCGATGCGCAGATGACTGCCACGCACGCGGAAGGTCAGGCCTTGTTCTTGCGCCAATGCCTTGAATTCGGCGCCGAGAATATCGAACAGCTCATTGAGCGCAAACGGCTTGCGATCCGGGTTGATCTTGCCGTTTTCCAGGCGCGAGATATCCAGCAGATCGCTGATCAAGTCTTCGGCTGAACGCAGCGAACTGTCGAGGTGCTGCACCAGTTTCTGCGCCTCGCTGCTCAAGCCATCGTCCTGGTGGGAGAGGGCGGCGGAGAATAGGCGGGCGGCGTTCAACGGTTGCATCAAGTCATGGCTGACCGCCGCGAGGAAGCGGGTTTTCGACTGGTTCGCTGCCTCGGCGGTGCCCTTGGCTTCGGTCAGCGCGACGTTGAGTTGCGACAGTTCCTGCGTACGCTCGCTGACCCGTTGCTCCAGCCCCTCGTTGGCCTCGGTCAGCGCCTGCTCGGCTTCGCGGAACGCAGTAATGTCGGTGAAACTCATGACGAAACCGCCGCCCGGCATCGGGTTGCCGATCAGTTCGATCACCCGACCGTTGGGGAACAGCCGCTCGGAGGTGTGCGCACGGCCCTGACGCATCCAGTGCAAACGGCGGGCAACGTGTACTTCGGCTTCGCCGGGGCCGCACAAGCCGCGCTCGGCGTTGTAGCGAATGATGTCGGCAATCGGCCGGCCAACGCTGATCAAACCGTCGGGATAGTTGAACAGCTCCAGATAACGGCGATTCCACGCCACCAGTTTCAGCGACTGGTCGACCACGCTGATGCCTTGGGTGATGTTCTCGATCGCGCCTTGCAGCAGGGCGCGGTTGAACTGCAACACTTCCGACGCTTCGTCAGCGATCCGGACTACGTCCTCCAGCTGCATTTCCCGACCTTCGATGGCGGCTTTTACCACGGCGCGCGTCGAAGAAGCGCCAAGCACACCGGCCAACAAGCGCTCGGTGTGGGCGATCCATTCGCCATCGGCGTTCTGGTTCGGGTTGAAGCCTTTGCCCTGACGGTAAGCGAAACGAATAAAGCTCTGTCGCGCGCGTTCTTCACCGACAAACCGCGCCGCCAGTTGCAGCAAATCGTCGATCTGCACCGCCAACATTGAGCGGGCACTTGGCCGTGCGCTGATCTCCTGACCGATGAAACGCCCGGCCTGCCAGTGTTCCGATACCCGCGTGCGCGACAGCACCGAGACCCACGCGAACAGGGTGAAGTTACCGGCCAGCGACAGCACCACGCCTTGTGTCAGTGGGGTGATTGGCAAATTCAGCGGATTGCTGTGCAACCACGCCAGTCCCGGAAAACTGCTCAGGGACAAGCCCAGGCTGTGCGCGGCAATCGGCAGAATCAGCGTGTAAAACCACAGGAAAGTACCGGCGGCGAGACCGGCGAAAACCCCGCGCCGGTTGGCCTGTTTCCAGTACAGCGCGCCCAACATGGCCGGGGCCAATTGGGTGACAGCGGCGAAGGCAATCTGGCCGATGGTTGCCAGACTCGCAGTCGAACCGAGCAGGCGATAGCTGACATACGCCAGCAACAGAATCACCACGATGCTGACGCGGCGCACCGAGAGCATCCACTGGCGGAACACTTCGAACGGGCGCTCGGCGTTATTTCGGCGCAGCAACCACGGCAACAGCATGTCGTTGGAGACCATGGTCGACAACGCTACGCTGGCGACAATCACCATGCCGGTCGCCGCCGACGCGCCGCCGATGAACGCCAGCAGCGCCAGCGCCGGATGGGCTTGAGCGAGCGGCAAACTGATCACGAATGAGTCGGGGAGTACGTCGCTCGGTAACAACATCTGACCGGCGAGGGCGATCGGGACTACAAACAGCGCGGCCAGTGCGAGGTAGGCCGGGAACACCCATTTGGCCAGACGCAGATCTTGCGGGTCGATGTTCTCGACTACGGTGACGTGAAACTGCCGGGGCAGGCAGATGATCGCCATCATCGCCACGCCGGTCTGCACCACCATCGACGGCCAGTTAATGGTTTCTTTCCAGTATTCCTCGAGGCGCGGGGCGAGCATTGCCTGGTTGAACAGGTCATCGAAACCGTCGTACAGACCGAAAGTGACGAAGGCGCCGACCGCGAGAAAAGCAAACAGCTTGACCAGCGACTCAAAGGCAATCGCCAACACCATGCCGCGGTGGTGCTCGGTGGCGTCGAGGTTGCGCGTACCGAAGACGATGGTGAACAGCGCCAGCACCAGCGACACGATCAGCGCCGTGTCCTGCGCGCGGGTGCCCATGGCGTCGGCACCGGCGCCGATCAACAGGTTCACGCCGAGGACGATGCCTTTGAGTTGCAGGGCGATGTAGGGGAGGACGCCGACCAGGCAGATCAGCGCGACGACCACCGCCAGCGATTGCGATTTGCCGTAACGCGCGGCGATGAAGTCAGCGATGGAGGTGATGTTCTCCTGTTTGCTGATCATCACCATTTTCTGCAGCACCCACGGCGCGCCGAGCAGCAGCAGAATCGGCCCGAGGTAAATCGGCAGGAATGACCACAGTTGTTCGGCGGCCTGACCGACCGCGCCGAAGAATGTCCAACTGGTGCAATAAACCGCCAGCGACAGGCTGTACACCCAGGCACGCATCCGCGGCGGCAAAGGCGCGCTGCGACGGTCGCCGTAGAAGGCGATGGCGAACATGATAGCCATATAGGCGAGGGCGACGGCGGCGATCAGCCCGGTGGACAACGACATGCAACACTCCCGACAGAGACTCCCCGGCAACCCTGTCCGGGCCAACAGTCTCGCATGAGTGCGGCGGTTAGTCAGTGTCGACCAAGGTCGTGGCGTGGCGGGGTGTCGCAGGGGGGAACCGGCTGGTTCTGCGATGAACTGTAGGAGCTGCGGCACGCTGCGATCTTTTGATCTTTTGATCTTTTGATCTTTTGATCTTTGAAATCAAGATCAAAAGATCGCAGCGTGCCGCAGCTCCTACAGGGGATTGGCGTCAGCGCTGATTCAGTGCGACATCGATCAAATGGTGCAGCTCATCCACTTCAAGCGCCGCCGCCGAAAACAGTATCCGGAACACCACCGGCGCCACCACCAGGTTGATCAACCGATCAACACTCGGCGCGGTTTCATCCGGATGCCGTTCAATGATCGTCTGCAACTGCGCACCAATAATCGTCACGCAATACCCCGGCGTCGCGCTCGCCTGCACGTCGCGCATCATGTTGCGGCCGGGCTCGGAGCTCATCTCGTCGAGATACTGTTCAGCCCACGCACGAATATCGCTGCGCAAACTGCCCGTTGCTGCCGGCTCGCTGTCCGGGCGCATGCGGGCGAGAGCGACGTCTGCGAGCAACGCCGCCAGATCCCCCCAGCGTCGATAAATCGTCGACGGCGTCACCCCCGCGCGTGCGGCGATTTGCGGCACGGTCACGGTCGAGCGCTCCTGCTCTTGCAGGAGCGCGTGGACTGCCGAATGAATCGACTCTTGCACCCGGGCACTGCGGCCGCCGGGGCGTAAACCTTCTTTAATAGCCATGCGGCAGACCTTAACACAAAGAATTTGCTTTAAGCGCGAGGCGGTAGCACACTCCGCAAAAGCAAAAAATTAGCTTTTGCGGAGTGTGCCCATGATTAGCCCCTTGAATAACGTCGTTTCAAACCGCTCCAGCCTGTGGTTTCTGGCGATCACCTTACTCAGTTTTCTCGCCGCTTCCACCGCGCCGACGCCGCTGTATCACCTGTATCAGGATCAAATGCATTTCTCGGCGGTGGTGCTGACGCTGATCTTCGGTGTCTATGCGCTCAGTCTGTTGGCGGCGCTATTAACAGTGGGCTCGCTGTCCGACCATGTGGGACGCAAACCGGTGATCTTCACCGCCGTGCTGCTCAATGCCTTGGCGATGCTGCTGTTTATCTATGCCGACAGCGTCACGTGGCTGATCAGCGCGCGCGTCCTGCAAGGTTTCGCCACCGGCATGGCGACGGCGGTGTTGAGCGCGACGTTGCTCGATACGGATCGCCAGCAAGGGCCGTTGATCAACAGCGTCGCGCCGCTGTTGGGGATGGCGTTGGGTGGTTTGGGTTGTGGATTGCTCGCTGAATTCGCTCCGGCGCCGTTGCAGTTGACCTATTGGTTGCTGCTCGGATTGTTTGTGTTGCAGGGAATTTATGTCTGGCGTCTGCCGGAAAGTGTCTCTCCGCAAGCCGGGGCCTGGGCGTCGTTGAAGCCAACGCTGCACGTGCCGGCTCAGGCGCGTTCAACATTGTGGCGAGTGCTGCCGCTGAACACGGCGACATGGGCGCTTGGTGGTTTTTACGCCTCGCTGGCTCCGTCGTTGGTGCGCACGGCCACCGGTTCAACGTCCAACCTGATCGGCGGCTCGACCGTGGCGGCGTTGACTCTGACCGGTGCGCTGATGATCTTCACCCTGCGCAATCGCAGCGCCAAACAAGCCTTGCGGCTGGGCGCTAGTTTGCTGCCGATCGGTCTGGTGCTGATCTTGCTCGGCGTGCACAGCGCGAGTCTTTCCCTGTTCTTCCTCGGCACGCTGGTCGCCGGTTGTGGGTTTGGCTCGGGTTTCCTCGGCGCAGTGCGCAGCCTGGTGCCGCTGGCATTGCCGCATGAGCGCGCGGGATTGATGTCGGCGTATTACCTGCTCAGCTATCTCGCGTTCTGCCTGCCGGCATTGTTGGCCGGTTATCTGGCTCGCACCTATGGCTTGCTGGCAACCACTGATGGCTACGGCGCGGTACTGATCGTGTTGGCAGTGGGCGCGTTATTGCTCAGCCTGCGCGCCAAAGCGGTCAAGGTGTGCAGCGCTCCCTGAGTTTCGGTTAGCCTTGCTTGGCCATTCTTCTCACGGATCGATTCATGAAGATTATCCGCAGCAAAACCTTTACCGCCGACTGCGCCTGGGGCGCGCTGGACATCGCCAACATGAACGGCATCACCACGCGCCTGCACTGGACGGATCAGCCGTACAAATGGCACGTCAACGATGGCGAAGAAGTATTCGTGGTGCTCGATGGCCAGGTGCAGATGCACTACCGCGAAAATGGCGAAGAAAAACAGGTGCAGCTCGACGTTGGCGACATCTTTTACGCCTCGGTCGGCACCGAGCATGTCGCGCATCCACAAGGCGCGGCGCGGATTCTGGTGATCGAAAGCGAAGGCAGCGTTTGACTGCTTATTGGCAAAGCAGATAACAGTTAGAGATATTACCCGTTATATAGATATTCGATTCGGATCTACCATGAATTCCACCTCACCTGAGGACAGGAGTTCATGATGATTTGCCCCAACAGCGCCAAACCCGGCATCAAGCCATTCAGCCAACTTCAGCATCCGCGTGAAGTGATCCGCCAATTCACACCGAACTGGTTCGCCGCGACCATGGGTACCGGTGTGCTGGCATTGGCGTTGGCGCAACTGCCGGTGGCGATTCCCGCTTTGCACGCCGTGGCCGAAGGGCTGTGGTTGTTCAACATTCTGTTGTTCACGTTGTTCACCCTGGCTTATGCCGCTCGCTGGATTCTGTTCTTCGATGAAGCGCGGCGGATTTTCGGGCATTCCACGGTATCGATGTTCTTCGGCACCATTCCCATGGGCCTGGCGACGATCATTAACGGTTTTTTGGTGTTCGGCCTGCCACGCTGGGGCGACGGGGTAATTCATCTGGCCGAAGTGCTGTGGTGGATCGATGTGGCGATGTCGCTGGCCTGCGGCGTGTTGATTCCGTACATGATGTTTACCCGTCAGGAACACAGCATTGATCAGATGACCGCCGTTTGGCTGTTGCCCGTAGTCGCCGCAGAAGTGGCAGCGGCCAGCGGTGGTTTGCTCGCACCGCATCTGACCGATGCCCACTCGCAACTGGTGGTACTGACCACCAGCTACGTGCTTTGGGCATTTTCCCTACCGGTGGCGTTCAGCATTCTGACAATCCTTCTGCTGCGCATGGCCCTGCACAAACTGCCTCACGAAAACATGGCCGCTTCGAGCTGGCTGGCCCTTGGCCCGATCGGCACCGGTGCGCTGGGCATGTTGCTGTTGGGCGCTGATGCACCGGCGATCTTCGCTGCCAACGGTCTGCCGGGCATCGGCGAAATCGCATCGGGCATTGGCCTGGTCGCCGGCATCACGCTGTGGGGCTTCGGGTTGTGGTGGATGTTGATGGCACTGCTGATCACCGTGCGTTATATGCGTGACGGCATCCCTTTCAATCTTGGCTGGTGGGGCTTCACCTTCCCGTTGGGCGTTTATTCGCTGGCAACGTTGAAGCTGGCGAGCACCTTGAATCTCGGATTTTTCAGCGTGGTTGGCTGTGTGTTGGTGACGTTGCTCGCGATCATGTGGCTGATCGTCGGTAAACGTACCGTGCAAGGCGCGTGGCGCGGCGAGCTGTTTGTTTCACCGTGCATCGCCGGTTTGAAGAAATAACCTGAAATATTTAGCTAAGGTGTGGCCTGGATTGCGGTTTGTGAATCCAATAGACAGTATCCAGACCACCCCCAGCAAAATCAGGGAAACACGGAAGATGAGTCACTCCTCACAGTTCAACCTGCTGCGCACGCGACGCTTTTTACCGTTCTTCATCACGCAATCGCTCGGCGCGTTTAACGACAACGTGTTTAAACAGTCGTTGATCCTCGCCATTCTCTATCGGCTGACCATCGAAGGTGACCGCTCGATCTGGGTCAACCTCTGCGCGCTGCTGTTTATTCTGCCGTTCTTTCTGTTCTCGGCGCTGGCCGGGCAGTTTGGCGAAAAATTCGCCAAGGACGCGTTGATCCGTCTGATCAAACTGGCGGAAATCGCCATCATGGCGGTGGGATCCGTCGGATTCTTGTTCGATCAGCTGTCGCTGATGCTGGTGGCGTTGTTCGCCATGGGCACGCACTCGGCGCTGTTCGGGCCGGTGAAGTATTCGATCCTGCCGCAGGCATTGCGCGAGGATGAACTGGTCGGCGGCAATGGCCTGGTGGAGATGGGCACGTTTCTGGCGATCCTGGCCGGCACCATCGGCGCCGGGGTCATCATGTCTTCGACGCACTACGCGCCACTGGTGTCCGGCGCCATCGTTGGCATTGCCGTGCTGGGTTATCTCGCCAGCCGCAGCATTCCACGGGCGGCGGCGTCCTCGCCGGAAATGCGCCTGAACTGGAATATCTTCAGCCAATCGTGGGCGACGCTGAAACTCGGCTTGGGCCAGACCCCAGCGGTGTCGCGTTCGATCGTAGGCAATTCGTGGTTCTGGTTTGTCGGGGCGATTTATCTGACGCAGATTCCGGCGTATGCCAAGGAATGGATGCACGGCGATGAAACCGTGGTCACCTTGATTCTGACGGTGTTCTCGGTGGGGATCGCCCTCGGTTCAATGCTCTGCGAGAAGCTTTCCGGGCGTAAAGTCGAGATCGGTCTGGTGCCGTTCGGCTCATTTGGTCTGACCGTGTTCGGGCTGCTGCTGTGGTGGCATTCCGGTGGAATCCCGGACAGCGTCACTGGCCATAGCTGGGTTGAAGTGCTGGGCTTTGTGCACACGTGGGCGGTGTTGATCGACATTCTCGGTCTGGGCATTTTCGGCGGCTTCTATATCGTTCCGCTGTACGCGTTGATCCAGTCGCGCACCGCCGAGAACGAGCGCGCGCGGGTAATCGCAGCGAACAACATTCTCAACGCACTGTTTATGGTGGTCTCGGCCATCGTCTCTATCGTGTTGTTGAGCGTGGTCAAACTGTCGATTCCGCAGCTGTTCTTGGTGGTGTCGCTGCTGAACATCGGCGTCAACGCCTACATCTTCAAAATCGTCCCCGAGTTCAGTATGCGTTTCATGATCTGGCTGCTCAGCCATTCCATGTACCGCGTCGAACATCGCAACCTTGAGGCGATTCCTGATGAGGGCGCGGCGTTGTTGGTGTGTAACCACGTGTCGTTCGTCGATGCCTTGCTGATTGGCGGCGCAGTGCGTAGGCCGATTCGCTTTGTCATGTACTACAAAATCTACAACTTGCCGGTGCTGAACTTTATCTTCCGCACGGCGGGAGCCATTCCTATCGCTGGGCGGCAGGAAGATATCCAGATCTATGAGAAGGCCTTCACGCGGATTGCGCAATATCTGAAGGAAGGCGAATTGGTGTGCATCTTCCCGGAAGGCAAATTGACTGCTGATGGCGAGATGAATGAATTCAGGGGCGGGCTGACGCGGATTCTAGAGGAGACGCCGGTACCGGTGATTCCGCTGGCGTTGCAGGGGTTGTGGGGGAGCTTCTTCAGTCGCGATCCGAACAAGGGTTTTTTTCACCGGTTGTGGTCGCGGGTGACATTGGTGGCGGGTTCGGCGGTGGATGTTGGTGCGGCTGAGCCGGCGAAGTTGCAGGTGTTGGTGGGGGAGTTGCGTGGGGCGGTTAAATAATTAGTGATTTTTAGGGCCTCTTCGCGAGCAAGCCCGCTCCCACAGTTGACCGTATTCCCATGATGGAACGCGGTCGAATGTGGGAGCGGGCTTGCTCGCGAAAGCGGTAGAGGCCTAAGCGCTGACCTTAAGCCCTATCAGGCCAGTGATGATCAACGCCACACTCGCCAGCCGAATCAACGCCATCGATTCGCCAAACAGTATGATCCCGGCAATCACTGTGCCCACAGCACCGACCCCAGTCCAGATCGCATACGCCGTGCCCAACGGCAATTCCTTCATCGCAAGGCCGAGCAGGCCTAGGCTGATGGCCATGGCCGCAACGGTCAGCGCAGTAGGAAGTGGACGGCTGAAGCCATCGGTGTATTTCAGGCCAACGGCCCAGCCGACTTCGAACAGGCCGGCGAAAAACAGAATGATCCAGGACATGAGAGACCTCCATCGATTGACGGGGTCGTCCCCAGATTAATGACTCGATCGAGCCGCGAGGTCGTCCTCGCGTTGCGCGATAGTTTGACGAGCATTAACCCGGGGATCAAGTTTCAGCTCAGTCGGCAGCCTGTTGCGCCAGCGCCTCGCGATCTTCCTTTTCGCTCATGCGGCGGAAGTAGGTCGACAGCAGCGCACCGGAAATATTGTGCCAGACACTGAACAACGCGCTCGGCACTGCCGCCAGTGGCGAGAAGTGCGCACTGGCCAACGCAGCGCCCAATCCCGAGTTCTGCATGCCGACTTCCAGCGCCAGCGATTTGCGCTGAGCCAACGGCAGCTTGAACAGGCGACCGGTGAAGTAACCCAGCAGATAACCGAAGCTGTTGTGCAGCATCACCACGGCCATGATCAGCAGACCGGATTCGGCAATTTTTGCCTGGCTGGCGGCGACCACGGCAGTGACGATAATCACGATGCTGACCACCGACACCAGCGGCAACACATCCACCGCATGACGAACCTTGTCGCCAAGCAGACGCTGGGCAACCACGCCGAGAATGATCGGCAACAGCACCACTTGCAGGATCGACCAGAACAGCTCCATGAACGACACCGGCAACCACGCCGAAGCCAGCAGCCAGATCAGCGCCGGGGTCAGCAGCGGAGCGAGGAGGGTGGTAACGGCGGCGATGGCTACCGACAACGCCAGATCGCCGCGCGCCAGCCAGGTCATCACGTTGGAGGAGGTGCCGCTTGGGCAGCAACCGACCAGAATCACGCCGACGGCGATTTCCGGCGGCAGGTGAAACACCTGGCAAAGCAACCACGCCACACCGGGCATGATCACGAAATGTGCAACCACGCCCAGCGCCACGCGCCACGGATGGCGGGCAACGGCAGCGAAGTCGTCGAGTTTGAGGGTCAGGCCCATGCCGAACATCACCAGCCCGAGCAACGGCACGATCGCGCCTTTCAGACCGAGGAACCACGCCGGTTGCAGGAACGCGATGACCGCGAAAATCAGAACCCAGTAAGCGAAGGTATTGCCGACAAAGCGGCTGAGTGCAGCCAGTGCGCGCATGGCTTGTTCCTTATTGTTAGTTACACCACAAAACCAAATGTAGGAGTGAGCCTGCTCGCGATGGCGGTCGTTCAGTCAACATTGATGTTGAATGTCAGTCCCTCATCGCGAGCAGGCTCACTCCTACAGTTTGGACATCACAAGGGATCAGATCCCCTGCGGCGTCTCTTCACCACCCAGCGCTTCAACCAGCGCCGGCAGGAAGTCGCCGAAGGTCAGCATCATCAGGGTGAAGCTGGCGTCCAGTTGACCCAGTGCCTCATCGCCACCGTCCTGTTCCGCCTGATCCTGCAACAGGTCTTCGAACTTCAGACGTTTAACAGTCATCTTGTCGTCAAGCATGAACGACAACTTGTCCTGCCACGCCAGCGACAGCTGCGTGACGACTTTGCCGGTGCTCAGGTGCAGCTGGATTTCTTCGCTGGTCAGATCCTGACGTTTGCAACGAACGATGCCGCCGTCTTCGTGGGTGTCGCGCAGTTCGCACTCGTCCAGCACATAGAAGTCGTCGGCAGCTTTCTGCGTGGTGACCCATTCGGTCATGGTCGCGGTTGGCGACATTTTCACGCTCAGCGGACGGACGGGCAGGGTGCCGATCACTTCGCGCAGGGTCGACAGCAAGTCTTCAGCGCGTTTCGGGCTGGCCGAGTTGACCAGGATCAGACCCTGTTTCGGCGCAATGGCGGCGAAGGTCGACGAGCGACGGATAAAGGCGCGCGGCAGGAAGGCCTGGATGATTTCATCCTTGATCTGATCGCGTTCCTTCTTATAGACCTTGCGCATCTGCTCGGCTTCGATCTCTTCGACCTTTTCCTTTACCGCGTCGCGCACGACGCTGCCCGGCAGAATGCGTTCTTCTTTACGCGCGGAAATCAGCAGGAAGTCACCGCTGACGTGCACCAGTGGAGCATCTTCGCCTTTGCCGAACGGCGCGACGAAACCGTAGGTGGTCAACTCCTGGCTTGCACATGGACGCGCCAGTTTGGTGGCCAGTGCAGTTTCCAGCGCCTCGGCATCGACAGGCAGGTCTTGGGTCAGGCGATAGATAAGCAGGTTCTTGAACCACATGGGGTGAGTCTCTCCTTTATACAAAGGGGGGCATTATTGTCCTCGCCGTCTCATAGGCCAACCCTTCTGTAAGCCTTTGGAAGGCCTGAGAAAATTATTTAAAAAAGTGCTTGCCAGAGGTTGGGTCGCTCCGTAGAATGCGCGCCACACCGAAGCGAAGGGTGATTAGCTCAGCTGGGAGAGCGTCTGCCTTACAAGCAGAATGTCGGCGGTTCGATCCCGTCATCACCCACCATTCGTTTCTAGTGTTTAGCGCAGCGGTAGTTCAGTCGGTTAGAATACCGGCCTGTCACGCCGGGGGTCGCGGGTTCGAGTCCCGTCCGCTGCGCCATATTCGGTAACCTGGACCACTGAACGCCAGGTCACCACGGAAGAACCCGCCCAAGCGGGTTTTTTTCTGCCTCAAAGTTTGTACAGTTGTACCCGCGGGATGTGTCGTTTTACCGGTTTTCGGATTTATTTGAAAAAAACTTCAATTAAATCAACACTTTACGAAAACTTGTGGCATAATGCGTCCCGTAACGAAGCGAAGGGTGATTAGCTCAGCTGGGAGAGCGTCTGCCTTACAAGCAGAATGTCGGCGGTTCGATCCCGTCATCACCCACCATTCGTTTCAAGCGTTTCGCGCAGCGGTAGTTCAGTCGGTTAGAATACCGGCCTGTCACGCCGGGGGTCGCGGGTTCGAGTCCCGTCCGCTGCGCCATATTCGGAATCTGGAACACTGAACGCCAGAATCCACAGAAAGCCCGCCTAGTGCGGGCTTTTTGCTGTCTGGGGTTTATGAAATCTCAGATTTGATGCTGACCTGTGGCGAGGGGATTTATCCCCGTTGGCCTGCAGCAGGCCCAGATTTTAAAAGCGGGGGCCGCTTCGCAGCCCAACGGGGATAAATCCTCTCGCCACAGGTTATGTGCAGATCTTTTTTAATGCGCGGCATTCTGGCTGTGGCGATAGTCGCTCACCGCTTCATACACCGCTTTACGCAACCGATTGATCCCGCCAATCGGCCGATGCGCCTCGATACCAAACCACGGATTGAACGACAGGTTGTCGCACGCCAGATTCAACGTCGGCGTATCGAAGTCTTGCGCCGGCAAGGTAATCCGCGCCACCGTCTCAAACGGCGAGTCCTGCTCACGCCATTCAATGCTGGTGTCTTCGATCGGCATGTACTTGTTGGCATCCTGACGCTGAATCTGCAGGACAAAACACGCTGGCACCCGATCCGTCGATAACTGCTGACTCAAAGCACTGCGCAGAAAGTTCGGCAGATCGTGATTCTGTTGAGGCAACGCGTACGCCGGGCAACTGTCCGGATCCGGCATCACCCGAAATTTCGCATTGGCCTCACCGAATTTGTACGGCGAGACCGAAAAATAAGTCGTCTGCGTCGGGCTGTCCGGCGGCGGTGCCAGCGTGGCCAGTGCAATAAACAGATGACGGATCTGCCAGGTGCGCGGATCCCACCCCGGAAAAAACGCCATGATCTTCTTGCCGTCAGCCTGCGCCGCCACATTCTGACGGTACTCGGCGACATCGCTGACAAAGAAGTTCGCATGACTGAACATCACTAAATCCTGTTCGCGCTGCGCCGGTCGATCGCCGAGCAAGGGTTTACCCGACACATCGAACAACTTGATCGCCATACCGCGAGCATCGCGCAGGCTGTCGAATTGCGGATAAGCGTTGCCATTCGACAGACGAATCATCGCCTGCCAGGTTTTCCCCGGCTCACTGAACACGCCTTGGCGTAATGATTGCGCCAGTTCCGGCAATACTTTGACTTCTGCCTTCACGCAACCATGCGCTTTGGCATGGGCGTCGCGCAGATAACGCGTGGGCTCGCGGTGTTGATCGACGATGCGCACGGCAGTCTGGATCACGTCCTGCGTCATCGCGGCTTCGCCGGGCGGAATTTGCTCCAGCGCCGACACCGGGCCGCGGTACTGCCAGGCAAACCACGCCGTCGCGATCGCCCAGCCGAGCAAGCCAATCACCAGAAGGATTAACACGGTTTTGCCAAGCAAGCGCCCCAGCCACAACCAGATTCGGGCGAGCAACGGCAATTTTTTCTTGAATGTCGGCATCGTCATGGCAATTGCGCCTCCAGTGGGCCGCCCAGCACTTTCAGGTATTCGAGCAAGGCCCAGCGTTCTTCGGGCTGCAACAGTCGGCCGATCACGCCATTGCCGCGTTCGCCGGCGCGGAATTCATGACCGCTGTTGCGGTTGCCACTGATGCGCGTATCGAACAGGAAGCCATTGGTGAACGCTTCGCTGCGATAACCCAGATGGCGAGGATCGTATTCGAAGGTGCCTTTATAGAAGGTGGTCGCGCGCTCATCTTGCGGCGAGAGCAATTGATAAACGCTTGGCACCGAGCCGTTGTGCAGGAAGGGTGGGGTCGCCCAGACGCCAGCCAATGGCCGCGCCTTGTAAGCGACTTTTTCGCTCACGCCGATCGGCAGGCCGAAACCGTCCAGTCGAGGTTTTTCTTCCGGAGTGACGTTGGCTTCGCGGTAGGCGCGGTTTTCGACGAAAGCGGTGACGTACGCCAGTCCCTTGGCGACTGACAGCTGGCTCAGATCCAGCGGTTCGGTGGGCGTCGGGTGCAACTTGACGTCCATGTTCGCCAGCTCTTTCAAATCCCATTGCAGCGTTGTCAGGTCGAAGCGGTGGGTGGCGATGTTGGTGGCGGCGTTCGGGTCAGTACCGATCACATCGAGCGGCAGTATGTGCAAATGCTGCACCCAGCGCTCGCCCTCCTGGGTGACGCGCGGCACATGGCAGCCGGCGCAGTTTTCCGCAAATAGCGCGCGGCCCTTGGCGGCCAGAGGTTGGTCGACGGCGCCAAGTATCTCTTCCGGCCAGGCCGGTGGTTGCAGTTTTTGCAGGGTTTCTTCAATTGTGTGCAGATCGCGCACGCGAACGCTCGAGGCGTAGCGCTCATCGCCTTGCAGCGGTTGGCCGTTGGCATCGAAGAAATTCAAAGTGGCGCCCACGCCCAGCGCTTCGCCGATATTGCGCGCCATCGGCTGCTGCGCCGAGCCGTTCCACTGCACCCAGTCGAACGTCCACATGTCCCACAACTGCGGGTAATCGACTGGCGCATTGGCCACGCGATAGTTGGCGGGGGAAATCGCATCGCCGAAGGTCGCGTTGGCGATCCGACCGAATGCATCGGCGCGGCCAGGGCCTTCTTCGGTGGGGTAGAGGCCGCGATAGGTGTCGTTCCAGGCGACTTTCAGGAACGTATCCAGCGAGGTTTTGAAGTCTTTGCGCAGTTGCTCGTGGCGCACGTCGTATTGATCGCCGAGCACGCTTCGGGCGAAGCGTTCGAATTTCCACGGGTTGTAGTAAGTCGCCGTCAGACTCGCGACCAATGCCTGTCCGAAACTGCCACCGCGCAATGTAGGAACACTGGAAGGCAACACGTGCTGCGCGGTGCCGCCGTCGATGCGCACAGCCTGACCTTTGAAACGCAATTCGCCGGTGTGGCAAGCCGCGCAAGTTATGTCGAGATATTGCTCGGAAGTAGCGGGGTTTTGATGTCGGGCGAAACCCACGGGCAGGTTGCCGGGGTTGTTCTGCGTGGCTTTCTGTTTTGGATCGACCAGAAAACCGAAACGCGCGAGGTATTCCGCAGAGGCGAAACGCTGCTCGGAGAAGGGCAGCTCCAGCGCTTGAAACCACTCATAGCGCAGGCCTTTGACCTGTGTGCCCTGAGGCGTGAAGTAATAAGTTTGCCGCTGTTCTTCCGACCATTGATTCAGGTAATGCACCTGCTCGGCCGGGGTGTAGAACGGTAATTTCGGGTTGGCGACGTAATACAAAACCACGGCGAGGACGAGGCCAAGCAGCACGACGATCAGGGTCAAAACACGGAATAAGCGGCGCAAGTTAAACATCCTTGTCGAATTATTGCGCTGTTATGCCTGAGGCTATGAGGGTGGGCAAGTGGCCATTACGCCAACTGTTGTGAGAAGTGGCATCAATCGTTGTAGGGCGTAGATGACAGAAGCTTCATCGTGCCTTTAGCCGAATGCGTTTCAATACCTGAACTTATCGCCGCTTTACTGCTCTCATGCCGGTAGCCATTGGTCGTGGCGGCCTGATAAGCTCGCGGCTTTACTCGATTGCCCTTTCGGCGCATGAACAAGGAAATAGCATGAAACAGCATCGGTTGGCGGCGGCGGTAGCCCTGGTTAGCCTGGTACTTGCGGGTTGTGATTCGCAAACCAGCGTAGAGCTGAAAACCCCGGCGCAAAAAGCTTCCTACGGTATCGGCCTGAACATGGGCAAGAGCCTGGCTCAGGAAGGCATGGATGATCTGGACTCCAAAGCAGTAGCCCAGGGCATCGAAGATGCCGTCGGCAAGAAAGAACAGAAGCTGAAAGACGAAGAACTGGTTGAAGCTTTCGCCGCGCTGCAAAAGCGTGCCGAAGAGCGTATGGCCAAGATGAGCGAAGAGTCGGCAACCGCTGGCAAGAAATTCCTCGAAGAAAACGGCAAGAAAGCAGGCGTAACGACTACTGCTTCCGGCCTGCAATATGAAGTCATCAAAAAAGCCGACGGCCCCCAGCCTAAGCCGACCGACGTAGTGACTGTTCACTACACCGGCAAGCTGACCAACGGCACCGTATTCGACAGCTCCGTCGAGCGCGGCAGCCCGATCGATCTGCCAGTAAGCGGCGTGATCCCGGGTTGGGTTGAAGGTCTGCAACTGATGCACGTTGGCGAGAAGTACAAACTGTACATCCCTAGCGATCTGGCTTACGGCGCGCAATCGCCAAGCCCGGCAATCCCGGCCAATTCGGTTCTGGTTTTCGACCTGGAACTGCTGGCCATCAAGGATCCAGCCAAAGAAGACGCTGCTGCTGCCAAGTAAGCAGCTTCGGCTTCAACAACAACGCCTCGCTTAAGCGGGGCGTTGTTGCATCTGCAGGTTGGCGGGCGTAAACAGAGCGAACCGATGCCGGTCAGGGGAGTCATAGCTTTGAGGCTGCCCGCGCTAGACGCCCTGAGCCGCCAAGTCAATGAAATATTGGGGTTTTTTATGTGAGTAAAAAACGCCCGATCTGAGCGCGGCCCTTATAAACCGGGGCTCTCAGCGCCGAAATGCAGCTCTGTTCACAAGGTTATCCACAATTTGTGTGGATAACATTTCAACGGGAGGAATAGATGAAAGCTCCGTGGAATTTCGCTCGATTCCTGCCCCTGGCTGGCCGTTTGCTGGCCCGTGGTCGCCTGCCGACTTTATTGTTCGCCGTGGCCAGCAAAGGCGCCGCGCAAGGCAATCGCCTCGGCAAGCTCAAAGATGACCTGCGTTTGCTGCAGGCGCTGTGCCTGGCTTACTGGCGTGGCGAGTACCGCGCAATAAGCGGCAAGGCGTTGGTTTCGGTGGTGGCGGGGTTGATGTACTTCCTCAGCCCGGTCGATGCCATTCCGGATTTCATCCCGGTCTTCGGCATGCTCGACGACATCGCCGTGCTCGCCTGGCTGATGAAAACGCTCGACGAAGAACTCAACGCGTTCCGCCTGTGGCGCAGTCGTCAGCGTCCGGAAAAACTCGCGGTTGCCGAACGTCTGCCCGATACACCTGAACAACTGCAACTGGAAGGCCCGAAAAAGCCCTGAATAACCAAGACCTGCGATAGATAGATCGCCCCCGCGACCTTAGCCGCTGTTAGGATTACACTTCTAGGGAAAAGTGCCGACTCGCTAAGTGTTGTTGTCCTACGGGGTAGTCATGGATATTCAGATAATTGCACGCGATGGCGAACCCGAATACGCGGTTCTGCCATGGGCTCAATATCAGGCGTTACTCAAAGCAGCAGGTCTCAACGAAACACCGTCGCGTCCGGCCCCAGCGCCTGTCGCGGCCACTTCAGACCCGATTCTTCCAGGTCTGGATCAACTCCGCAGTTTGCGCGAAGGGAAGGGCATCGCCATCGAGGCGCTGGCCCGCACGGTAGGCATCAGCCCGTCTTATCTGGCCATGATCGAAAGTGGTGAGCGTGCGCCCGACGCCGCGATTCGCCGCAGCCTGGCCTGGGAATTGACGGTGCCAGGTTGGAGGGATGAATCGTGAGCGTACGCATCAGTCGTCAACATTGGGACGGGTTGCTGGGGGAGCTGGATCAGGCGCGCCGACAGCGTCATCTGCTGACGTATCGCGCCTTGCTTGAGCGTCTGCAACTGCCGACACCGGCCATGCAAACCCTGACCGCTGCACTTGAACATCTCGCCGCGCTGGATGCCAAGGCCGAGCAACCGCTGCGCAGTTCACTGGTAATCAGCCAAGGCGCGAGCCGTTTACCGCGCACCGGTTTTTTTGAATGTGTTGAACGTCTGGGGCGTTTTTCCGGGCCTTCCGATGGTGTTGCCGCCGCGTCTTGGCACGCTTCCGAAGTGGTCAGAGTGTTCGAATACGAGTACCCGGAATCGGCGGAGGCCTGAGTGTTTTTACGCCTCAAGGCGCGGGCCAGTTACTGGCTGGCCCGTAGGCTGTTTCATTGGTCGTGGTGTGTTCGCCAGCCGCGCATCTGGCGCTGGATGGAAGGGCAATTTGCGCGCATGGCCAACCTCGGTGATGTCGGCGCGCAAAGCTTCTATGGGCACATCCTGACCTTTCGCGGTGTGGGGCTGGGCGCGCGTGAAGAGGGCGTGCGACTGCTGCGTCTGGCGGCACTGGCCGGCGATGGCAAAGCGGCCTATCAGGTCGGCGTGATCAGCCTTGCCGGTACGCCGAGCAAGGCGCCGGATCCAGAGGAGGCTGCGCGCTGGTGGAGCATGGCCGCCAAGGCTGGGCACCCATTGGCCGAGCACAAACTGCAAGAATTGAGTTCGCGCGATTCCAGCCAGTAAATCTCGTCATTAATAAACAGGGCGTGAGGGAAACCTCACGCCCTGTTTGCGTTTTCGCTGTTTTGTTTAGCTGTGGGCAAGCGTTTACAGATTAGTCCTACAACCATCGCCTACTTGGCCGACTTCTTTCCTGATTGATCCCCCGCACAGTTCCCGCGCCTATTTTTTTGCGCGAGGGAACGCTCATGTTCGACCCGATTAACCCGTCTAATTCGCGCTTTGACGTGCGCTGATGGACGCCATCGCTCGCATCGAGCAAGAACTCGACAGCTTTCCCGCCAGCCTCAGTCTCTACCGCGAACAGCTCAAGCACTGGGCCAGCCGTGCCGCAGACAACGTCAGCCACGCGGCGGATCTGCCGTCGCTGATGGGCATGGAGCGGATCATCCGCTTCGGCGAAAACAGCACCGTTGTCAGCAGTACCGATAACGAGTTTTTCTCCGGCGTCGTCCAGTGCCCGAAGGACGGGCCGATGTTGATCGAGAGCAAGTTCGAGTCGGTGTACGACATTGCGCTCGGCAACATCACCGTCGATGTGATCGCCATGGACAGTGGCGAAATCACCCCCGTAACCCTTGATGCGCAAGGCAAAGGCTTGTTCAAGGGCACAGCGGGCAAGTTCTATCGGGTGCTGGTGCACAGCGAGGTCACCACGGCCCAGGTTGATGACCTGTTTAAAGCCTACGACGGCCTGACCGATGAACTCGACGGCTGGCTGCGCGTTGAGTGGCAGGGTTTTAAACCGCAGTGGTCGCAATCGGTGGCGACATCGGCAAGCAACGGCATGCTGGCCGGAAGTTGGGCGGCGATCGAGGGTGTGTGGGACAGCATCGGTTTGCTCTCGGACATTCTCAAGGATCCCGGGGCCTTTGCCGAGCGGTTGGGGGCTGGAGCCACGCAGTTGAAGGAGCTGGCGGAGACGGCTCCCGATGTCATGGAAAAGCTGCAACTGCTGATGAGCGATGAAGCGGCGCTGTGTTTGCTGCTGCGTACCGCCAGCCTTTGGCTGGAGATGCTGCCGCCCAGCGAAATCGCCGGCAAAACCGCCGAAGCGGCGTCAATGATGATCGTGCAGGTGCTGATCGATGTACTGATCGGCGTCGTGCTGACCTTCGTCGGTGCGGGTGCCGGCATCGCTTATCTGGCGCTGCGTCTGGCTGACCGCGCCGCGCAGTTGTTGTCAGCGTTGACGCGGTTGCTGAAGGCGATGTTTGCCATCGTCGAAGGCTTCATCAAGTACGTCGACAAATACAAAAAAGTCGCTGCACGCGGGATTGCCGCCGGGGTGAAAAAAGGCCGGATGCAGTTGCGTTGGGATGCCAAGCGCAACGCCTTGCTGAAGAAAGACGAGCACCACGATGACGCTCCGGATCAGGCGAAAAATCCCAACGGGGACAGCGCTGATTGCGCTTCGGCTACGTGTACCAACGGTTGTCCGGTGTCGATGGTCACCGGTGAGGAACTGTTGACGCTGACGGATGCTGTGCTCGACGGCGTGTTGCCGTTTGAATTCACTCGGTTGTATCGCACCAGTGCGGTGGAAATCGATGTCGGGCTGGGGTTTGGCTGGAGCCATTCGCTGGCACATCGGCTGGAATTTGATGGCGACTCGGTTGTTTGGGTCGATCACGAGAATAGGCGCACACGGTTTCCGCTGCCGAATGTTGAGCGGCCGGCGATTCACAACAGCCTGTCGCGGGCGGCGATTTTTCTTGGGGATGAGCCGGAGGAGCTGATTCTTGCGCTGGCCGGGGAAACGGCGCGTTTTTATCACTTTCGTGGCGGGCGTCTGACGGCGCTTAGCGATGCGTACGACAACCGTTTACGCATTAGCCGCGATCGTCAGGATCGCATCAGTCGTCTCGACAATGGCGCGGGGCGGGCGCTGCAGTTGCGCTACGACCGTGCGCAACTGATCGCGATCGACTATCAGAGTTTTCATCCTGCCGAGCGCCTTGACGAGGCGTGGCGTACCGAGCAAACCCTCGTCAGTTATTGCTATGACGCGCGTCAGCGTTTGCTCGCGGCGACCAATGCCGCAGGTGAAAGCGAGCGCTACGACTACGACGACGCGCACGTCATCCTGCAGCGACAGCTGACCGGTGGCGCGAGTTTTTTCTGGGAGTGGGAACGGGCCGGCAAGGCTGCACGTTGCGTAAGGCATTGGGCTTCGTTTTCGCAGATGGACACGCGTTATCTCTGGAGCGACGACGGCAGTGTCGCGGTGCAGTACGTCGATGGCACTGAAGAGGTTTATGTCCATGACGACCGTGCGCGACTGGTGCGCAAGGTTGAGGCGGATGGTGGCGAGCAGCTCAAGGCCTACGACGATCAGGGACGGTTGATCGCAGAACAGGATGCTTTGGGTTCTGTCACCGAGTACCGCTATGACGATGTCGGACGACTGATCGCGCTGATTCCGGCAGCGGATGCGCCAACGTCCTACGAGTATCGCAATGGTTTCCTGCATCGGCGTTCGCGTGGCGATGCGGTTTGGATTTATCGGCGCAATGCCGAGGGCGACATCACCGAGGCTGTCGATCCTGACGGGCAGGTGACTCATTACTACTACAGCGTTCGCGGCCAACTGGTTTCGATCCGTTATCCGGACACCAGCCGTCATCTGCTGGCCTGGAATGATCTTGGCCAACTGGTTGAAGAAACGTTGCCTGAGGGTGGCGTACGGCGTTTTTCCTACGATGCTTTGGGACGGCGGACGACCACGGTTGATCAACATGGCGCCGTTACGCGACAGCAGTGGGACGCCGTTGGCCGACTGGTTCAGACGACTTTTCCTACGGGCGCCACGCGTGCTTATAGCTACGGCGCTTACGGGCAAGTCACCGCCGAGCGTGATGAGCTGGGGCATGTCACCCGGTATGAATACGACGATGACCTGCATCTGGTCTCCCGCCGCATTAACCACGACGGCACGCGGGTTCAGTATCGCTACGACCATGCCCAACTGTTGCTCACGGAAATTGAGAACGAGTCGGGTGAGAAATATCGGCTGGACTACACGCCGACCGGATTAATCCGACAGGAAACCGGTTTCGATGGGCGCCGTACCGCTTACGTGTATGACCTCAACGGGCATCTGCTGGAAAAGACCGAGTTTGGCGATGACGACTCACGTTTAGTCACCGCATACGAACGCGATGGCGCCGGGCGTCTGCTGGTTAAAACCCTGCCGGACGGAGTGAAGGTCAGCTACCAGTACGACAGTCTCGGTCGCTTGATCGGTGTCGATAATGGCCAAAACCATCCGCTGGCCTTCGAATACGACCGCCAGGATCGGCTGATCACCGAGCACCAGGGCTGGGGCACTCTGCGCTATGCCTACGACGCTTGCGGCCAGCTCAAGCGCATGCGTCTGCCGGACAACAGCAAACTCGATTACCACCATGCCAAGGGCGGCGCGCTGACCGCGATCGACCTCAACGGCGCACGCCTGACCACCCATCAGTTCGAATTCGGTCGCGAGCAAACCCGTCAGCAAGGTTTGCTGCACAGCCACTATCACTACGACGAACAGGGTCGCCTTCAGGCCCACGCCGTCAATCAACAATCCAGCCCACTGTACCTGCGCCACTACAGCTACGCGGTCAACGGCAACCTGGCGAGCATCGCCGATAGCCGCCACGGTCAGCGCAGCTATTACTACGACGCCCTCGACCGACTGACCCGCGTCCGCCACTCCCGCGACGAACTCCCGGAAACCTACGCCCACGACCCGGCCGGCAACCTGCTCATGCAGGATCGCCCCGGCCCGAGCCAGATCACAGGCAACCGCCTGTTGATGCAAGGCGACCGCCATTACGACTACGACGCCTTCGGCAACCTGATCCGCGAACGTCGCGGCACCGCGCACAAACTCGTCACCGAATACCGCTACGACTGCCAGCACCGCCTGATCGGCCTGATTCGCCCTGACGGTAAAACCGCGTCTTACCGTTACGACGCTTTCGGCAGACGCATCAGCAAAACCGTCGACGGCGCCACCACTGAATTCTTCTGGCAAGGCGACAACCTCGTCGCCGAAAGCAGCCAGAGCGAATACCGCAGCTACGTCTACGACCCCGGCACCTTCCGTCCGTTAGCACTGCTCGACGGCAAAGGCCCGAAAAAGGCCTGCCCGTTTTACTACCAGAACGACCACCTCGGCACGCCGCTGGAGCTGACCGATTACAGCGGGGAAATCGTCTGGTCGGCGCAGTACGATGCCTATGGAAAAGTCGCGGCGGTGACGTTGGCGGCTGAGGAATACCTGGATCAGCCGCTGCGGTTTCAGGGGCAGTATTTCGACGCGGAAAGTGGGTTGCACTACAACCGACATCGGTATTACGACCCGCGGCTGGGACGGTATTTGACGCCGGATCCGGTGAAGCTGGCGGGTGGGTTGAATCAGTACCAGTACACGCCGAATCCGATTGGGTGGGTGGATCCGTTGGGGTTGAGCTGTAACTGCCCCGGAGGCATTCCTGCTGATGGACCTTATAGCGAAATTGTTCCAGGTGGAGGATTAGAAGCCCATGAGACTCGCGGTGGACATTCTATTGCGAGACATGTAGATAGATCGGAGGCTCAACTCAGAGCTAGGCTAGCGGCCGAGCCGAACATACCTATTGCGTCAACATTTCTAAATAGGTCAGAAGCTGAAGCTGCACTCTCGAATGTTATTAGAAACAATAAGGTGACAATTGATAATTTTGTGCAGGGTAATGCAATAAAACTTGTAATTAATGAACAGGTGTCAGCTCCTGCAGGGGTGGGTGTAGTGAGGCAGAGCGGAAGGTTGGAGCCTTTGTCTAGCATTAGATTGGTGTTGCGGCGAGATGCAACTTCACCGCTTGGATACTTTATTTTGACGGGATTTGTAAATGACAATTGAAGATTTTCCTAGCCTGTTTCAGTTTTTCGGGGCCTATTTTCATGAGGACTGGATGTGTGAGTTTGACTCAGCAGATGATGTTGTTAAATCTTTCATAGCGGACTCGGAATCTCGCGTACTTGAGAAGGTGGTAAAGGAAATCGACTCTCTTTTGGCGATGAAAATTTCAGAAAATGAAACTCGAGATTTTTTGCTGAAAAAAAATGGTTGTTGCTATTGCTATTGGAATGAGTGGCAAGACGGGAGTTCGTGGTTGAAGCACATTTCTGTACTGTTTAGTGAGGCTTCGCATAATGATATTTAAGTGTTTCTAGGATTGTTAGTGTTATTTGTTATTCGTTGAATAAGAAAGTGGCTCTAAGAGGAGTGGGTATTGTGGTTGAGCAGAGTCGTAAAGTTGGTTTGTTATCAAGGATTTTGTTTTGTTGTAAAGTTATAGGCTTGTTTGTGATGCAAAGGTCGAAGCTTCAGTTTCAGGAAGTTGAAGAATCGGCTAGCCATGAGCGAGCATTAAATGAGGGGGCTGTTGCTAAATTTAAAAAATTCCGAGGAGTTCATAGTTCTCGCTTTTTGAGTCACAGAGCACAAATGAATGCATATAACGAGGCGATGACGAGAGAGTCCAGAAAAATGCCTTGCTTCACGGGAGAGGATAGTATGGGAAATCTGGTAGTGCGAATGGAGACTGAAAATATTGGTGAAGGATATGAGCCAAATCCCGCAAATCCATCTGATCCACGCTACATCTCTGAAATGTATGGTTTTGAAATGAGATTTGATTTCGAGACGCAGGAGCCTTGGGCTCTTTATCCGATAGAGAAAGCATAATGTTGATGCATCCTTATCTTGATATTCCTTATCGTCCAAGGTTGTCTCACTTTCTCGGTGGGTTTGATACGTATGATCGCGAAGAAAGCTTGGGTGAGACGCTGTCTGCGTACGATCCTGAGGATCCATCAGACAGGAGTATTTTAATATCCAGGTACGTAATCAAGCGGTTTTCGAAACTGAGCCATCGGCATAAGTTCGTTTTGTTTGCTGTGTTGGGAGAGGCGCTTGAAGAAAGCGGTGATGTCTTTCAAGAGGTGCTGGAGCATGATCCATACTCTCACTCCTTGCTACCAGACGGCTGGGATGAGATGAGTGATCCAAGGGCATTTTTCGAAAACATGTACTTTCAGTTGTCCGAAGCATGGATGGACGAGCTTTCCAAAGCCAGCCAAGAAGACTCATCAACTTGGTAACCGCGACTTGGTGCTCGCTGCTATTTTGTAAGTTTTGGGGGCATTTATAGGGTGAAGATGCTGGTTGCACGAATTCGGTTATGTCGAATCACCGATGTTCGAGTGTAAGTGCTTCTGCAGGTGGCTGTGCGAACAGGCTATCCAACAGATACACGCTATACCCCGGAACATTCTTCGCATGATGCTTCGCCTGCGAAGCCATTTCCGCAAGCTGACTGGCATCAAGCTGTGCGCAGGCCTCGGGATGCAGATGCACGACGCCAATGGACAGCGACAGCAGCGGAAACTCCTGCCGCACGCCTTGGCGATTCGGCGCGATAAAGCATCCAGCCTCAAGGTGTTCCGGGCGATAGAAGCGGCGGCATTGGCTTTGGAAGTCGTCGAGTAGTTGATTGAGTCGTTTGCGCCAGTCTTCAGGGCCGAGGACTAACAGGAAGTCGTCGCCACCAATGTGGCCAACGAAATCTCGGGTGGGGTCGACGCGTTCATTCAGGCATTGCGCGAGACACAACAACACTTCGTCCCCGCGTCCGTACCCGTAGATATCGTTGAAGGGTTTGAAGCTGTCGATGTCGACGTAGCAGATGACTGATTCTCGACCCTGTTGCAGCAGGCGGGTGAGGCACTGCTGAATCGGCACATTGCCGGGTAGCAAGGTCAGCGGGTTGGCGTAGCGTGCCTGTTGGATTTTCAGTTCGGTGATGAGTTTGAGCACGTCGATCACCCGGCCGAGACCGAGGTAGCTGCCGTTGAGGGTGATGATGAAATCTTCTTCGATCCGCTGACGGGCGCGGCTGGTGATGAGGCGGCTCACTTGCTGCAACGACTGACTCATTTCCACCGCGAGAAAGTCGTCATTCATCAATCGGCTAATCGGTTTACGCGCAAACAAGTCAGTGGCAAACGGTTTGAGCAGCGCATCCGACAAGGAATGGCGATGGACGATGCCACACGGCTGACCCTGTTCATCGAGTACGGCCAGTGAGTTGAGGTTGGCCTGGCGGCGGAAGGCTTCCAGCACGGTGGCGGTCGGTGTGTCACGCGCTACGGCGGGTTGGTCGTTGAGCAGTGCGCTGAGGTCGCTGCCTTCGTCGTTCAGCGCAACGCTGCTGCTGTCGTGTTTGGGCATCAACGTGCGGGCGTCGCGCGGTGGGTGTTCCTGTGGGCGGCCGAGCAAGTAGCCCTGCACCAGGTCGACGCCCATTTCGGTGAGCACCGCGAGTTCTTCCGGCAGTTCGATGCCTTCGGCGATGACTTGCGCGCGGGAGGCTTTGGCGATTTGCAGGATCGAGCCGACGAATTCGCGTTTCAGCGCATCCTGATGGATGCCGTCGATGAAGTGTCGATCGATCTTCACGTAATCCGGGCGCAGCTCCGACCACAGGCGCAGGCTCGAATAACCGGCGCCAAGATCATCCAGCGCGATGGAGAAGCCCATCGCGCGGTAGTGATGCAGTGCGGTTTGCAGCAGCTGGAAGTCGTCGATGGGTGTTTGTTCGGTCAGTTCAATGACGACCTGGCTGGGTGGAATGCCGAAGTCCTGCAGTAGTTGCAGTGTGCGTCCCGGTTGATGCGCTGCTTCGAGTAATGACTCGGGCGAGACGTTGAGAAACAGTTTGCCCGGCAGTTGCTGTTCATTGAAACGACGGCAAGCGCTTTGGCGGCAGGCGATTTCCAGCTCACTCAAACGTCCGGCCTGTCGCGCCACGGCGAACAAGGCAATCGGCGAGTGAAGAGGGCTGTTGGACGGGCCGCGTGTCAGCGCTTCGTAGCCGAGAATGCGGCGCTCGGAGAGGCAGATGATCGGCTGGAACAGGCTGTGCAATCCGCTTTGAGTCAGGATCGAGCTCAAGGCACTCAGCTGTTCGGTCGTGGTCATGGCAATCTCTGGCGATAAAAAAAGGACTGGGAGCGCTCTCGTTGGAGAGTGGCTCCCAGTCCTTTATTGCACGACAGAATGATGACTGTTTGATGACGATCCGGGGATCGTCAGCATTAAATTGCCATCACTTACTTCTTCGCCACCTGATTGCTCAGCTTCAGGTAATCCAGCAGCACGCGCCCGGTTTCGCTCAGGTAGGCATCGTCTTCTGGTTTAACCTTGTCCGGCTCGGCGGCCGTGAGGGCGTCGTCGTCTTCTTTCTTCAGCTCTTTGAGCGGCTCTTCGCCTTTGGCTTTGCGACGGATGTTTTCCATCGCCAGTTGCTTGGCGTCGATGTCGGTGTGTTGCGCGCGACGCTCGGTTTCATTGAGGCTGACGGTTTTTTCTTCCATCAGTTTCTGCGCGAGTGCCAGCTTGTCACGGATGAACACGAACTCCGCGTCTTTCGCCGTGCGGGCGTCATGCTCGGATTTGAGCTGAGCCAGATACGGTTTGAACGGATCGGCCGCCGGTTTGATGGCCGCGCGGATGGTGTCCCACGGCATGGCTTCCGGCAGAGCGCTTTCGCCAATTTCCTTGGTGTCGATCAGCGACGGGTAGTCGATGTCCGGCAGCACGCCCTGATGCTGGGTGCTCTGACCGGAGACCCGGTAGAACTTGGCCAGGGTCAGTTTCAGTTCGCCATGGTTCAGCGGCTGAATGGTCTGCACGGTGCCTTTACCGAAGGTCTGGCCACCGATGATCAGCGCGCGGTGATAGTCCTGCATGGCGCCGGCGAAAATCTCCGAAGCCGAGGCGGACAAGCGGTTGACCAGCAGCGCCATCGGGCCTTTGTAGAACGCGCCCGGGTTTTCATCTTCGAGCACGTCGACACGGCCATCGGCATTACGCACCAGTACGGTCGGGCCTTTGTCGATGAACAGACTGGTCAGCTCGGTGGCTTCCTGGAGGGAGCCGCCGCCGTTGTTGCGCAGGTCGATAACCACACCGTCGACTTTTTCTTTCTGCAGTTCAGTCAGCAGTTTTTTAACGTCGCGGGTGGTGCTCTTGTAGTCCGGATCACCGGCGCGGAACGCTTTGAAGTCGAGGTAGAAGGCCGGAATCTCGATGACGCCGAGCTTGTAGTCCTTACCGTCCTGTTTCAGGTTGAGGATGGACTTCTTCACCGCCTGGTCTTCGAGCTTCACCGCTTCACGGGTGATCGGCACGATCTTGGTGGTCTGATCGTTCGGCGCATTGCTCGCCGGAATCACTTCCAGACGCACCACGGTGCCTTTCGGGCCGCGAATCAGTTTGACCACTTCGTCCAGACGCCAGCCGACCACGTCGACCATCTCTTTGTTGCCTTGGGCAACGCCGATGATCTTGTCCGCCGGGGCGACCTGTTTGGTCTTGTCGGCCGGGCCTGCCGGCACCAGACGCACGACTTTCACCTGGTCGTTGTCGCTCTGCAACACAGCGCCGATGCCCTCGAGGGACAGGCTCATGTTGATGTCGAAGTTTTCCGCGTTATCCGGCGACAGATAGTTGGTGTGCGGGTCGTACGACATGGCGAAGGTGTTGATGTACGCCTGGAAGATGTCTTCCGGACGGGTCTGATCCAGGCGCGCCAACTGGTTTTTGTAGCGCTTGGTCAGGGTTTCCTGAATCTGCTTCGGATCTTTGCCGGCGATCTTCTGGCGCAGGACTTCGTCCTTGACGCGTTTGCGCCACAGGTCATCAAGTTCTGCAGTGGATTTCAGCCAAGGGGCGTCCTTGCGATCGATCAGCAAGGTTTCCTTGGTGTTGAAGTCCATCTTGTCGACGCCTTTGTTCAGCTCGGCGATGGCGAAGTCCAGACGCGATTTGACGCGATCCAGATAACGCTTGTAGATGGTGAAGCCGGCGTTGAGGTCGCCGCTTTTGAGGAAGTCGTCGAACTGCGTCTTCCACTTGTCGAATTCGGCGATGTCGCTGGCCATGAAATAGCTGCGCGACGGATCCAGCAGCTTGATGTAGCTGTCGTAGATGATCACCGAGCGCGCATCGTCGAGCGGCGGCTTGCTGTAGTGGTGACGCTTGAGCAACTCGACGACGTTCAGGCTGGCGATGACTTCATCGCGATCAGGCTGCAATTTGTCCCAGCTGTTGGCAGCGAAGGTATTGCCCGACATCGGCAAAATACCGATACCGATGAATAGAGCGAGGGCGGTGCTTGGGAGCAGATGCTTCATGCTGATTCGACGCGGGGACAATTGATAACGCATATTAGGCCGTCTTTGAAGTCGCCGGTTCTACGAGAGCCGGTCGCATAATGCAAAAAGCCCGGCGCTACAGCTTCGGGCTCAGTCCAGACTCACTATGGAGGCACTGTGAAGGCATTGCAAGGCGTGGAAGGTCAAGTGGCGTGGGTTGAGACTCCGAGTCCTACATGTGATGTAGGACAAGTTCGCATTCGAGTGGCGGCAGCCGGCCTCAATCGCGCCGATTTATTACAGAAAGCCGGTCTCTATCCGCCACCGCCGGGCGCAAGCGACGTGCTCGGTCTGGAGTGTTCCGGGGTCATCAGCGAGGTTGGCGCGGGCAGTTCGTGGCAGGTCGGCGATCGGGTCTGCGCCTTGCTGGCCGGGGGCGGCATGGCCGAAGAGGTGGTGGTTGACGGGCGGCACGTGCTGCCGGTTCCCGAAGGCGTTTCGTTGATTGAAGCGGCGGCATTGCCCGAGGTTTACGCAACAGTCTGGCTGAATGTGTTTCAACTTGCGGCGCTCAAACCGGGTGAGAAAGTTCTCTTGCACGCCGGGGCAAGTGGAATCGGTTCAGCCGCCATTCAGCTGTGCAAGGCGTTTGGCAATCCGTGCTGGGTCAGCGTCGGTTCAGCCGAGCGTTTGGCCTATTGCGAGGCGCTGGGGGCTCAGGGCGGGGTGCTGCGCACTGACGATCTGGAGAGCCTGCGCGACTTCGGGTCGTTTGATGTGATTCTCGATCCGGTGGGCGGTAATTATTCGGCGCTGAATCTGAAGCTGATGGCGCTGGACGGGCGTTGGGTGCTGATCGGTTTGATGGGTGGCCGCGAAGCGAAACTGGATCTGGCGCAGGTGTTGGGTAAGCGCGTGCAGTTGCTGGGCTCGACGTTGCGCAGCCGTGATGATCAGTTCAAGGCGGATCTGTTGAGCGATTTGGGCCAGCAGGTGTGGCCATTGTTTGCTGAGGGGCGATTGAGTCCGCAGTTGGCCAAGGCGTTTGCGGTGAAGGATGCCGAGGCGGCGTTTGCCGAGCTGGCGAGTAATACGGTGGCTGGGAAACTGGTGTTGGTGATTGACGAAAGTTTGAGCTGAGATCAGAGCAAGGTCAAAAGATCGCAGCCTTCGGCAGCTCCTACAGGGGGATTGCATTCCAAATGTAGGAGCTGCCGAAGGCTGCGATCTTTTGCTTTTATTTCCAGAGATGGATGGGCCAGCCGGCTTTTTCGGCGTGCTCGAGCAGCACCGGATCCGGGTTGACCACGTGCGGGAAATCCACTTTCAGCAGCAATGGCAGGTCATTGCGTGAGTCGGAATAAAAACTCGCGCCTTCGAGGTTCTCTTCCTCAGCGTCCAGCCACTCCAGCAAGCGAGTGATCTTGCCTTCACGGTAGGTCAACGTGCCCACGGTCTGGCCGCTGTAAACGCCGTGTGCGACTTCCAGTTCAATCCCCAGAATCTCGTCGATGCCGAGTCGATCGGCAATCGGTCTGACCAGGTGCGTGCCCGACGCCGAGATCACCAGAATCCGGTCGCCGGCCTTTCGGTGCGCGGCGATGGTTTTGGTCGCGTCGCTGAAGATGATCGGTTCGATAAAGTCTTCAACCCACGGCCCGACCAGGTGCTCGACTTCTTCTGGCGTACGGCCGATCAGCGGTTCGAGGCTGAACGCCATGTACTCTTCCATGCGTAATTTGCCATGGCTGTAGGCGTCCATCAGTTCGTTGTTCTTGCGCATGAACGACTCGGGATCGACCCAGCCCAGGCGCCCCATCTGCTCGCTCCAGAGGGTGGCGCAGTCGCCGTGGATCAACGTTTCGTCCAGATCAAAAATTGCCAGGGCCATCAGTTCTCTCCGAGAACAGCTGCGAGCTACAAGCTTCGAGCTGCAAGAATTGGAATCAGCTACGCCGCAGTCTACAACTTGAAGCTTGTAGCTCGAAGCGTGCAGCTGCTTTTAAGCGACTTCGCACAGGGCCGTCGGATCGATGGAAAGCGCCAGACGCTGACCGTCGGGATGCAGATCAGCCGCCGAACGATTGAGCACATCCACCACCAATTCCACGCCGCGCGCTTCGATGCGATAGCGAATGACATTGCCGAGCAGGCTGTGGCTGCGGATCTGCGCGTCGAGTTCGCCGTTGAGGCTCAGTTCGATGGCTTCCGGGCGAATGGCGATGCGATGGTTGATCGGGCGCTGCAACAGTTTCGACGCGGCTTCGGCGTCGAGCAGGTTGTAGTTGCCGATAAAGCCTGCGGCGAACACGTCGACTGGCGCGGTGTACAAGGTTTCGGCGTCGCCGCTCTGTACGATTTTTCCCTGATTCATCAGGAAAATGCGATCAGACATGGTCAGCGCTTCTTCCTGATCGTGTGTGACGAAGATCGTGGTCAGGCCGAGTTCGCGCTGAATCTGACGGATCTGTTCGCGCAGGTGTTTGCGAATTCGTGCATCGAGTGCTGACAGCGGTTCATCCAATAGCAACAAACGTGGGCGCGTGACCAGCGAACGGGCGAGGGCGACACGCTGGCATTGACCACCGGAGAGTTGATGCGGATAGCGGCTGGCGAAGTCGATGAGTTCAACCAGTTTCAATACTTCCGACACGCGTTTATGACTGTCGTCGGCGTTGACCTTCTGCATGCGCAAACCGAATGCGACGTTCTGCTCGACGGTCATGTTGGGGAACAGCGCGTAGCTCTGGAAGACCATGCCGATCCCGCGTTTTTGCGGTGTCAGCGGCACAATGTCGACGCCATCCAGCAGGATCTGGCCTCCATCGACCGGCGTCAGGCCGGCGATGCAGCGCAGCAGCGTAGATTTGCCGCAACCGGACGGGCCGAGCAGGGTGACGAATTCGCCTTTGTTGATCTCGCAGTTGATGTCGCTGAACACCGGGGTGCCCGCGTAATTTTTCTGCAGGTGTTGGACGCTGACATAGCTCATTCGCTTTTGTCCTTGTTCAAGATGTTGGCGATCCAGGTCAGGACCAGCACGAAAAAGAAATACGAGATGACCAGCGCACTGGTGAAGTGGCCGCTGCTGTTGCGCATGTTGTTCAAATAAACCTGCAGGGTTTCGTAACGCGTGCCGACCAGAATGTTGGCGAAAACGAACTCACCGAACAGGAACGAGAACGACAGCAGCAACGCGACCATCAGGCCTTTGCGCAGGTTGGGCAGCACCACCAGAATCGCTGCCTGAAAGGTGCTGGCGCCGAGCAGTTGCGCGGCGTCCATCAGGTCGCGCAGGTTGATCGCTTGCAGGTTGTTGGTGATCGCCCGGTACATGAACGGCAGCGCCACGGTGAAGTAGCAGCCGATCAGAATCCAAGGCGTGCCGACCATCGCCATCGGCCCGGAACCGTAGAGCTGCAACAGGCCCACCGACGACACCACCGGCGGCACCGCGAAGGGCAGCAGGATCAGGATGTTCATCAGCGCATCGAGTTTCGGGAAGTGGTAATGCACGACGAACAGCAGCGGCAGAATCAACACCACTGACAGCACCAGCGCGCCGACGCAGACCAGCAATGACTGGCCGAACGCGTGAAGGAAGCGCGGGTCGCTCCACAACTGGATGTACCACTTGAAAGTGAAACCGCTGGGCAAAATGGTCGCCGACCAACTGCTGGCGATCGAGTAGACCAGCGTGCCTGCCAGCGGCAGCAAGAGGATCGCAAACAGCAGATAAACCACGACGCGGTGGTAGAGGCCGGCCGGGCCGGATTCAGCGCGAGACATGGTAGCTCCTCTTCAACAGCAGTTGATGCACGACGGTGACGATGGTCATCAGCGCCACCAGCACCACGGCCAGAGCGCTGGCCAGATTCGGGTCGAGGGAAATGTCGCCGGAGACCATCGCAGCAATCCGGATCGGCAGGACGTTGAAGTTGCCCGTCGTCAGTGCATACACCGTGGCGTAGGCGCCGAGGGCGTTGGCCAGCAGAATCACAAACGTACCGAGCAAAGCAGGTGTCAGCACTGGCAAACCGATGTGCCGCCAGAACTGCCAGCCATTGGCGCCGAGCAACGCTGCGGATTCGCGCCAGTCTTCACGCAAGGCGTCGAAGGCCGGGTAGAGCAGCAGCACGCCGAGGGGAATCTGGAAATAGGTGTAGAGGATGATCAACCCGGTTTTCGAGTACAGGTTGAAGTCCTGAATGATCCCCGACTGCTTCAGCATGATGGTGATGCTGCCGTTGAAACCGAGCAGGATGATGAAGGCGAAGGCCAGCGGCACGCCGGCAAAGTTGCTGGTCATGTTGGCGAAGGCGTTGACGAAGTTGCGCAGTTTCGAGTCGACCCGGCGCAGGGAATACGCCCCGAGCACGGCAATGATGATGCCGAACACACTCGACCAGAAACTGATCTCCAGGCTGTACTGGATCGCCTGCAAATAGAACTTCGAATTGAAGATCTTGGTGAAGTTTTCGATGCCCCAACCGAACTCTTCCGATTGCAGGCTGTTGATCATCACCCAGACCAGCGGGGCGATTTCGAAAACGATAAAGAACAGCGCGAAGGGCACCAGGCACAGTGCCGCCAGCCATTTGCCGCGAGTCATGGCGTTCACTTGAGCAGCTCCCGGCACACAGGTTTGTCGTGGGGCACGCCGAGCAGTTCGCAGACCGTGCCGCAGATTTCCGTCTGTTTCGGTGCGGCGTCAGCGTCGAGGCTGAATGCATCACCAAGGACGAACAGCGGCACTTGGCGTTCTTCCGGCAACAGGCCGTTGTGCGAACGGTCGTTGTTCATGCCGTGGTCGGCGGTCACCAGTATTTGATAGCCGGTGTCGAGCCAGCTCTGCAGATAGTCGGCGAGGATGATGTCGGCCGAGCGCGCACTGTTGCGGTACTGCGAAGAGTCGAGGCCGTGCTTGTGCCCGGCGTCGTCGATGTTCATCGGGTGGATCAGCAGGAAGTTCGGATCGTGGCGCAGGCGCAGGTTTTCCGCGTCGGCGAACAGGTGCGAATCCGGGTAGTGATCGCTCCAGTAGAAATGCCCGTGCTGGATCGGCAGCGACAGATTGTCAGTGTGGCGGTCGCGGGCGGCGACGAAGGGCGAGCGGTTGTACAGCTCGCTGACCCAGTGATACGCCGCGGCGGCGGTTTTCAGACCGGCATCGCGGGCGTAATGATAAATGCTGCGCTGATTGGACAGGCGCGAAACGTTGTTGTGGACGATGCCGCTGTCGATCGGCGGCACGCCGGTGAGGATGCATTCATAAAGCGGTCGGGACAGGGCCGGCAGCTCGCACTCCAACTGGTAGAGCGCGGCGCGTCCTGCGCCAACATAAGCCTGCAGATGCCCCATGGCGTGGCGCGCGACCTCGTAGTTGAGACCGTCGAGCACGACAAGGATGACGTTGTGCTTCATAGGGGCAAAAACTCCGAAAACAAAACTGGAACCAACCCCTGTAGGAGCTGCCGCAGGCTGCGATCTTTTGATGTTGCTTTTAAAGGGCAAGATCAAAAGATCGCAGCCTGCGGCAGCTCCTACAGATGAAGGATTACTTCATCTCTACGATGACTTCTTCGTTCCAAGCCTGTGGCAGGGCTTTGGAGGTTTTTTCCCACGCATCGGCGTCTTTGATCGGGGTGACCTTTTTGTACTGCTCGTTTGGCAGCAGTTTGGCTTTCACGTCTTCCGGCAGTTGCAGGTGCTCGGCGCGGATCGGGCGCGCGTTGCCGCGAGCGAGGTTGGTCTGGCCGGCGTCGCTGAAGATGTATTCGCGGGTCAGCTTGGCGGCGTTAGGGTTTTTCGCGTACTTGTTGATGATCGTGGTGTAGCCGGAAATCACCGAGCCGTCGGACGGGATCAGCACCACGTAGTCATCCGGGTTGGCCATTTTGGCTTTGTAGCTCAGGCCGTTGAAGTCCCAGACCACACCGACTTCGATCTCGCCTTTTTCCATGGTGGCGATGGTCGGGTTGGCCATCGACAGGCGACCTTGCTTGGCAATGTCGGCAAACAACAGCAGCGCAGGCTTGATGTTTTTCTCGTCGCCACCGTTGGCCAGTGCCGCAGCGAGTACGCCGTTGGCAGCTTGGGCGGCGGTGCTCACGTCACCAATCGAGACCTTGTATTTGCCGCCCTTGAGGTCAGCCCATTTGGTCGGTACTTCGGAACCGTGCAGCAGCTTTTTGTTGACGATAAAGGCGATGGTGCCGGTGTAGGCCAGTGCCCAGTTGCCGTCCTTGTCCTTGGCCCAGTCCGGAACCTGATCCCAGGTGCTTGGCTTGTACGGTTGCACCACGCCTTGCTTGACCGCGATCGGGCCGAAAGCGGCACCGACGTCGCCGATGTCGGCGGTGGCGTTGTCTTTTTCAGCGGCGAACTTGGCGATTTCCTGGGCGGAACTCATGTCGGTGTCGATGTGTTTCAGGCCGTAGGTCTTGGCCAGGTCTTCCCAGGTGCCTTTCCAGTTGGCCCAGTCATCCGGCATGCCGACGCTGTTGACGGCGCCTTCCGCTTTCGCAGCGGCTTCGAGGGTTTTCAGATCGGTGCCGGCCGCCATGGCGGAGGTGCACAGTGCAATGGTCGAGCCTAACAGTGTTGCCAGGAAAAGCTGTTTCATTCCGAAGCTCCTTGGTCGTGTTCAACGCTGCGATTGCGGTGGTTGTTGGTCTAGGTCAGCAATACCTGAGCCAATTTAAGGGGGCTGGATGACACTTTGATGTCGGTGGCCTCGCGCCAGGCCTTTTATTTGGTCGATATCGGCAGGTGCCAGATAAGCGTAGACCATGCTCAAAGGCCCGGAGGGCAAGGGACTTGGCCGATGTATTGCAAGTCGTGAGGACGACCGTCGGGTAGTTTTGTCATCTCTCGGTCATCTGTACTGCCTAGGCTTGCAACACCGCAAAACGGTTTGATCGCCGTGCGGTTTTGCCCCGAAACAGTGCTGGTCTAGTCCAGATAGGTAACGTTGATGCGCGATGAGGCAACAAAAGCGGTGACAGCCATTGGCCAGGTCTTGCAGGAGCAGCTCGATCATGGGCTGTTGGCGGCGGGCAGCAAGTTGCCGGCCGAGCGTAAGCTCAGTGAGTTGTTTGGCACCACGCGGATTACTGTGCGTGAGGCGTTGTTGCAGTTGGAGGCGCAGGGGCAGATTTATCGTGAGGAGCGACGCGGCTGGTTCGTGTCGCCGCCGCGTCTGGCCTATAACCTGATGCAACGCAGTCACTTTCACGCGATGGTCAGTGCGCAGGGGCGGGTGCCGTCGACCGAGGTGATTTCGGCGCGGCTGCAACCGGCGTCAGCGGCGGTATGCGAGTGGTTGCAGTTGCCGGCGCTGTCCAGCGTGATTCAGATTTGCCGGTCGCGGCGGATTGACGGGCGGTTGGTGTTGTATGTGGAGCACTATTTGAATCCGCAGTTTTTTCCGGGGATTCTTGAGTTTGATTTGAATCAGTCGATTACTGAGTTGTATGCGCGGCATTACGATTTGCACTATGGGCGGGTGCGCTTTGAGATTGTGCCGACGTCTTTGTCGGTGGATGCGGCGGCGGCTTTGCGGGTGTCGGTGGGGAGTCCGGGGTTACGGATTGCTCGGGTTAATTATGATCAGCATGAGCGGTTGATTGATTGTGATCTGGAGTTTTGGCGGCATGATGCGATTCATGTTGGAGTGGATGTGCTTTGAACTTTTTATATGATTTGTTGAAATAACTAGTGGTTTGTTTTCGATTTTTAAGTTTGGTTGTCTTGTTTAAAGTAAATGCAGGTCAAATCTGACTTGCATTGATTTAAATAAGGATGTTGTATGTTTGGTGATGAAGATTGCAGCAAGGAAAGCTTTAAGGGCACGTTGACTGCTTACGGTAACCCTATTTCTGTGACGGAGACTGGACGAGTAGCGGCAATGCGCTCGGGTGTTGAACCGACCGTGTTCTATTTCTACGGGAGTTACGGTAGATATTCGATAAGTCTGGGACGCACTGATGAAGGCAAGGGCGTTGTCGGAATGGAAACGGAAGGGTATCTGCGCATACAACAGCAAGGTATTGAGTTTTATGTCAGTGATGGTGAAGGGGCGCCACTCGCCAACACACAATCGTCGGGTGAAAAGGTGGTGTATCTGGTCGGCTCTACAGAGAATGCAGATGTATTGCTGTTTGGCGGCGCAGACTTGTTTGATTGGGATGTGGATGCGCGATACAACTTCTTGAACGCAGCTCATAAAGTCAAACACGAGACTATTGATGAAAGTGTTTATTATTTCGCCCCGGCCGGCGATGGCACATGGAGGAAGTATACGGAAGATCAGCCGTACTTCAGTAAGGCTACACCCTTTGTATTAACCGTTGTGTAAACCCAGTTGTACGCAGCGCGGAGTTTCGCGCTGCGTTTTTTATTACTGCTTATCCAGCTGACTCCCCCCCGGCACCATCTGAATACTCATCCTCGGTGTCGCCAGATCCAGTCCGGCTTCATCCAGATGCCGCTTCAGCGACAAGTTGAACGCCCGCGACACTTCCCACTGTTTGATTGGCGCCGTCTTGAACCGTGCACGCAAAATCGCGCTACCCGACTCAAAACTTTCGACACCCTGAATTTCCAGCGGCGACCAGATATTGCGCCGTTGCAGAGGATCGGTGCGCATCTTCTGGCCGACGTCGCGCATTAGTTTGATCGCGTCGTCGATTTCCATGTTGTACGGCACCGCGACGCGGAAGATCGCGTAGCCGAATTCGCGGGAGTAGTTCTTGATGCTTTTGATTTCGCTGAACGGGATGGTGTGGACGATGCCGTCGATGTCGCGCAGGCGCACGGTGCGGATGGTCAGGCCTTCGACGGTACCGAGGTGGCCGCCGACGTCGACGTAGTCATCGATGGCCAGCGAATCTTCGATGATGATGAACAGGCCGGTAATCAAGTCGGCAACCAGCGACTGCGCACCGAAACCGATGGCCAGACCGATCACACCGGCACCGGCCAGCAGTGGCGTAACGTTCATGCCCATGTTCGCCAGCGCGACGATCAGCGCGATGATGAAAATCGCCACGAACAGCACGTTGCGGATCAGCGGCATCATCGTTTGCGCGCGGGCATTGGCCAGGCCTTTGCGCGAGCGGGTGAGGGCGTGGTGCACAGCCGTATCAGAAAGAATCCAGATCAGCCAGGCAAACAGCAGCGTGCCAGCGAGGCTGAACAGTTTGACGCTGACGTCATGCCCGTCGCCTTCTGCGAAAGTGATCAGCGACTTGCCCCACACCCGCAGACCCAACTCGATAAACGCCAGCCACACCAGCAGATGGGCGAGGGTGTAGAAGAAGTTTTTCAGTCGTTCCGAATACAGCGCATGGCGTTTAGCCCCGCGCTGCGGTTTCAGCGAGTGGCGACGCACCAGGCCGTTGATCACCATGCACAACACCAGCAACACCGTGCAGATCATCGATTGGCGCAAAGCAGTGCTGGTGTCGCCGGCGGAGAAGAACGTCGCGAACAGCGAAATCCCCACCAGCACCAGCGCCGGGACGTACCAGAAGGTACCGAGGATATCGATGGTGTCGCTGAGGGCGCGGCGGGTCAGGCGTCGCGACAGGGGCTGGTTGCGGATCAGGTGCGCAATCGGTCGGCGGAACCGCAGAATGAACAGGCCGGTTGAAATTGCCGCGAGGACGTTGGCGACGGTCGCGGCGGTGTGGGCCAGATGCACGCCGAGGCTTTCGATCAGACGCGGATCATTCAGCGCCTCACCGAACGCGGCGAAGCTGCCGATCAGCCACAACGGCCGGAACGCCTGATGACGCAGGATGTACAGCGCGCGATGGCGGTGCGGGCCATCGAGCAGGGAGAAAGCAATCACGCAGATCGCCGAGAAGCAGGTGCCGACCACCAATGCGTACGCCAACACCATCGCCAGGCTTTTACCCAGCGAGGACGGCAAGGCGTAACTCATGTAAACGGTGATGACCAAGGCGATCAGCCACGGCCCGAGTTTGCGCAGGGCGAAGCGCAACATGTCGAGGGCTTTGGGGTGTTGCGGCAGTTCTTCGGTCAGACCAAAACGCATGCGCACGCGATGACTGAGCCAGATCAGCGCAGCGGCGAGCAGGCTCCATACCATCAGAATCATGGCGAAACCGAAGATTACCGGCAGCCATTCGCTGGCCGGCATCATCAAGGCGCTGAATTCATCTTTGGCCAGATCGAACTCGGCAGACCAGCGATTGAGCGGGCTGTCAGCGCCGGTGAATTGTTTTTCGAAATTGGCGAGGGTGCCGCCGATCAGGCCGAGCACGCCTTCTTCAGGTGTGGTCTGGGCTTTTTTCGTGGCGTCGCGCAGCTTTTTCAGGTCGGTGAGCAGTTGCGCGCGTTGCTTGTCGTTTTCCAGCGACTTGATGACTTCGTCGAGGGATTGACCGAGGGGTTCCTGCGCTTCGGGCTGGGCCTTGTTGGTGTTGAGCAGGCCGGGCAGACCGACCGCCTGGGCAGGCGCCAGCGGCAGCAGCGTCATCAGGCAGACGAGGAACAGACTGGGTAAAGCAAAAAGACGAGCAAACACTAGGCGGTCAACCTCGCAATGGGCGGATCGAACGAGTGTACGAGCCCGCCTGCTGCAATGCGAGCCGGTGCGCGGTTATTCGTTGAGTTTGGCGAGGATCTTGTAAACCACGGTGGCGAGGATCAACAGCATGCCGACCCACATGGCGAAAACACCGGCGTTCTTGTCGCGGAAGTTGAAGCCGATGGCCAGCAGGAGCATTCCGCACAGGATCGGAATGAGCATGGCGTGAAACGAAGACATCGTGATCATGGAGACAGCCTTGTCGAAAGGGATGATTAAAGTCTAGGTGGCTTTTGTTTGGGAGGTGCTGATGTGTATCAGAGTTGAGCCGGTTTCTTGATGAAATTTGTGCTGGCTGAACCGGCCTCATCGCGGGCAAGCCTTGCTCCTACAGAGGTGAGGCTTGTGTAGGAGCAGAGCTTGCTCGCGAAGCTTTTAAGGCTTTTAAGGCAAATCGCGGCAGGCGTAAAACGCGCTCAGCACTTTCACCAGATGTGCCAGATCATGGCTGCCGCACAGTTCGCGGATCGAGTGCATGGCGAAGGTCGGCAGGCCGATATCGACGGTGCGCACACCGAGGTGGCTGGCGGTGATCGGGCCGATGGTCGAGCCGCAGCCCATGTCGCTGCGCACTACGAAGCTTTGCACCGGCACTTCTTCGGCCATGCACAGATGGCGGAAGAAGCCGGCGGTTTCGCTGTTGGTGGCGTACCGCTGGTTGCTGTTGACCTTGATCACCGGGCCAGCGTTGAGTTTCGGGCCGTGGTTGGCGTCGTGCTTGTCGGCGTAGTTCGGGTGCACGCCGTGGGCGTTGTCGGCCGAGACCAGCAGGGATTTCTGGATGGTGCGAACGAACTCGTCACCTTCCGGCAGCAGACGGCGCAGGGTTTGTTCGAGCATCGGGCCGTCAGCGCCGCAGGCCGAGCAGGAGCCGACTTCTTCGTGATCGTTGCAGACCAGCACGCAAGTTTCGTCGGTTTCGGCAGTCAGCAGCGCTTGCAGTCCGGCGTAGCACGACAGCAAGTTGTCGAGACGCGCGCCGGCAATGAAGTCGCCATTCAGGCCAATCACTGCAGCACTTTGTGTGTCGTAGAAGCTCAGCTCGTAATCGAGCACGACGTCGGCGTTCAAGCCGTGTTCGCGGGCCAGTTGATCGGTGAGCACGGCGCGGAAATCGACGCGTTCGTCCCCAGCGAATTGCGCAAGGATCGGCGGCAGCTCGGTCTGCGCGTTGATCGCCCAGCCCTGATTGGCTTCACGGTTGAGGTGAATGGCCAGGTTGGGAATGATCGCGATCGGCACCTTGAAGTCGATCAGTTGGCTTTCGACCTTGCCATCGCGGCGGAAGGTGACGCGGCCGGCCAGCGACAGATCGCGGTCGAACCACGGCGCCAGCAGTGCGCCGCCATACACTTCAACGCCCAGTTGCCAGAAGCCCTGACGCTGCAGTTCCGGCTGTGGTTTGACGCGCAGGCACGGGCTGTCGGTGTGCGCGCCAACCAGACGGATGCCACCGTGCAGGGGTGAAGTGCGGCCCATTTTGATCGCGACGATCGAGGAGTCATTACGAGTAACGTAATAGCGGCCGTTAGGCTCGGTGGTCCACGGCTCGCGCTCGTCGAGGCGCACAAAACCGGCGGCCTCCAGACGCTGCACAAGACTGGCGGTGGCGTGGAACGGGGTAGGGGAGGCCTTGAGGAAGTCGATCAGGCCTTGGTTCAACTCTTCGCGCATAACAAGCTCCAGACAGCAATGGCCGGGAGTTTAACGCATCGGGAGGGGAATTCGATCCCTGTAGGAGCTGCGGCACGCTGCGATCTTTTGATTTTGATTTCAAAAAGCAGAATCAAAAGATCGCAGCGTGCCGCAGCTCCTACAGAGGGTGGGGTTGGTTAGCGCGGGCTGAACACGCGTTTTTTCAGGTAGCGCATGATGACTTTCTCGTCTTCCGGCTTGTCCGGGCGTGGCAGCTGTTTTGGCCAGCGGCTCTGGCTCAGGAGCTTTTTCTGCCGGCTCTCGTCCCAGCGCAGAATCTCCCGCGACGCACATTCCCACCACTCATGGCGACAGGCGCTGTAGTACGGATCATCCGGTGCAGCGCTGCCATACAACAAGTCTCGACCGACCTTGCGCAAGGCGCCGCTCTGGTGGCGCAGTTTCCATTTGATTTTCAGGCGCTGCCAGGCCGACGGGAACGGTTTGACTCGCGGCACGTCGCGGCACAGATCCACCAGTCGCTGACTGAACGTTTCGCCATGCTGGGAGAAGAAGTACGTCTGCATCGCATGGAAAAAACGCTTTTCGGCGAAGTAGTGATAGACGTATTTTCGCGCTTCCACGACCCGGCGTTCACGCATGGCATAAGACAAGGCGATCTGCTCGATGGTGTGAATCTCGAACCCGCCGACCGTGCATTGATCGATCATGCGGATCGACTCTTCGAACAGATCCAGATCGTTTTCGGTGACACCGCACAGGCCGCTGTTGTAGAGCTTGAAGCCGTTGTCCGGCGTCACGCCATACGCACTGAGGTCGCGCGCAAGCTTCAGATAGTCGCTGCGCTGGTGCACGTCTTTCCAGTCGTACTCGAAGCGATCCATGACCGAGCAATCCTCTCCGATGGCATCGAGCAGACGGCTGGGATGATCAGTGAACAGCGTGTCGGTGTCGACGAACAGCGTCTTCTCCGCCCACTGCATGCCGGCGGCGATGGCGCAGGCCTTACGGCGATGGTGGTAGCCGTTTTCGCCTTGCCAGCGCGTCAGCGTGGCTTCATCGAGGAACACCGTGTCGACCGGCCAGCCGGCGTAATCTTGCGGGCGATCAGTGAGAATCCTGATCGCCGGGAGCTGGCCGTTTTTCGCCTGGGACAACACGGTGAGGATGCTGAACTTGGCCTCGCGGCGGTAGACATCCTGATTGCCGTAAATCAGGTACAGCAACTGCTGGCGGGTTTTTTTCAGGGGTGTGGCGAGGGAATCAATACAACTCATCCGAAACAAAAATCCTTAAAACGGTGCCGGGCATTCGAAGCGCAAGCGTTCGCCGGTCTGGGGATGGGTGAAGCTCAACATACTCGCGTGCAGACACAAACGCGGCCAGGCCGCCAAGGCTTGTTCATGGGCGTAGAGCCCGTCGCCCAGCAGCGGATGACCGATGGACAGCATGTGCACGCGCAACTGGTGCGAACGGCCGGTGATCGGCGTCAGCTCGACGCGGCACCAGTCGCCACAACGTTCCAGCACGCGCCAGAAGGTCAGCGCATGTTTGCCGAATTCGTGATCAACCACATGGCGCGGCTTGGTCGGCGGGTCGTAGCGCAGGGGCAAATCGATGCTGCCGCTGTCCAGTTCCGGCTGACCCCAGGCCAACGCGGTGTAGGCCTTTTCGGTTTCACGGTCATGAAACTGGCGCGACAGTTCACGATGCGTGTCGGCGTCACGGGCCAGCAGAATGATGCCGGAGGTTTCCCAGTCCAGACGATGGACGATGCGCGCTTCCGGGTAGCCGTTTTCCTGCAGACGGGTAATCAGGCAATCCTTGTTGTCGTCGGCGCGACCGGGCACCGAGAGCAGCAACGTCGGTTTGTTCACCACCAGTACAGCGGCGTCCTGATGGATGATGTGGATGTTGGACAACGGCATTAAAACAGCCTCGTAACAAATGCCAACGGCGGCTCGGGGACCACATTCCCTGTAGGAGCTGCGGCACGCTGCGATCTTTTGATCTTTTAACAACAAGAGCAAAAGATCGCAGCGTGCCGCAGCTCCTACAAAAGCTTGTTGGCCCCGAGCCGCCGTAGCGACTACCCAATCGACTCAGCGATCGGGCAGGGTGATGTTGAGTTCCAGAATCGAGCAACTGCCCTGGCTTTCCAGTGCAACATGTACGTCGTCGTTGCCGATGTTGACGTACTTGCGGATCACGTCGACCAGTTCCTTCTGCAAGGCTGGCAGGTAATCCGGCGTGCTGCGCTGGCCGCGCTCATGCGCCACGATGATCTGTAGACGCTCTTTCGCTACCGAGGCGGTACTTGGCTTTTTGTTGGCACGAAAGAAGTCAAAAAGGTTCATTACCTACCTCCAAACAGGCGCTCGAAGAATCCCTTCTTCTCGACATCGAGGAAACGGTGGGCTTTTTCTTTGCCCAGCAAACGGTCGACGGTATCGCTATAAGCCTGACCGGCATCGCTCTGGTCGTCGAGAATCACCGGCACGCCCTGGTTGGATGCCTTGAGCACCGCCTGGGATTCCGGGATCACGCCGAGCAGGGTGACCGAGAGGATTTCCTTGACGTCTTCAACGCCAAGCATCTCGCCCTTTTCCACACGCTCTGGATGGTAGCGAGTGATCAGCAGGTGTTCCTTGATCGGGTCTTCGCCACGTTCGGCGCGACGCGATTTGCTCGCCAGCAGGCCGAGCATGCGGTCCGAATCTCGTACCGAGGACACTTCCGGGTTGGTCACGACGATCGCTTCATCAGCGAAGTACATGGCCAGGTGTGCGCCTTTTTCGATGCCCGCCGGGGAGTCGCAGACGACGAACTCAAATTGTTCCTTGAGCTCCATCAGGACTTTTTCCACGCCTTCGACGGTCAGCGCGTCTTTGTCGCGGGTCTGGCTGGCGGCCAGCACGTAGAGGTTTTCCAGGCGCTTGTCTTTGATCAGCGCCTGTTGCAGGTTGGCTTCGCCATTGACCACGTTGACGAAGTCATACACCACGCGGCGCTCGCAACCCATGATCAAGTCAAGGTTACGCAGGCCCACGTCGAAGTCGACGATCACTGTTTTGTGGCCGCGCAGAGCGAGGCCGGTACCGATAGCGGCGCTGGTGGTGGTCTTACCCACACCACCCTTGCCGGATGTAACCACGAGAATCTTGGCCAAGGTGTTTCACCCCTAAGGAAGAAGGACTTTTTAGCCCCTGAAAAACATCTCTTGAAAACTACTGCAGTCGGACAGCCTTGGCTGGAATTTGGCTTTAGGCCTTTTTCCTACTTCGTTTGAGCCGTTTTCGCTACGTTTTAGAGATGCTTGGAAAATGCGGCAGTATCCGTTAAAGCCGAATGATGTTCAACACGTCGCCCGACAGGCTGACCTGTACGCCCGAGCCCCACATTGGATCGCGGCGTAAATCCTCGGAAACCTTGTAATGACCGGCGATGGAGATCAGTTCAGCGCTCAATTGCTGACAGAAAATCCGTGCCTTGGTGTCACCCTTCACGCCGGCCAGCGCACGGCCACGCATCGGGCCGTATACATGGATGTTGCCATCGGCAAGAAGTTCCGCCCCCGGACTGACCGAGGAGACCACGACCAAATCGCCACCCTGCGCGTATATCTGTTGGCCACCACGTACTGGCGTGGTGATGACGCGGGTCTGTTTGACGGTCGGTTCTGGCGGCTTTTCCGGCTTCTTTTTGACTTCGGCTTCGGGCATCTCCAGCGGGCGTTCACGGGCACCGGACGGCGGCAGCACCGGAATGTCGATGGCGATGGCGGCGGCAATGTCTTCGATGCGGCTGGCGCGAATCGCCAGGGTGCGCAGGCCATGTTGACGGCACACACGCATCAAACCTGGCAGGTCGACCGCGCCTTCGCTCGGCGGCAGTTTGTCCAGGGCCAGAACCAGCGGCGCGTTGCTGAAGAAATTCGGCGCCTGCGCAACTTTGGCGGCCAATTGCCGATCGAGGCTGTCGAGGTCGTTACGGGCCAGTTCCAGCACGGTAATGGCCAGCATGCTGCCCTTTAGCTGGAACACGGGATCTTGGTTTAACGGTTCGGTTTTGCTCATGTCGGCATACAACGGCTTGTCACTAAAAGTGCCGAGACTTATAACGAGAACGCCCGCAGGCCGCAAGCCGGGTCGAACGATGTAGAATGCGCGGCCACTGTATTTACGGAAGCTTTAATGGATCGCCCGCGTTTTCGAAAAGCATTTCTTGCTCCACGCTTCTGGCCGCTCTGGTGCGGCTTGGGGCTTTTGTGGCTGATCGTGCAGCTGCCGTATCCGGCGTTGCTGACCATCGGTCGATTTTTGGGTGCGTTGATGTATCGCTTCGCCGGCGACCGGCGGCGCATTGCCAAGCGTAATCTTGAACTGTGCTTCCCGGAAAAATCCGCGGCGGAGCGCAAACGCCTGCTCAAGGAAAATTTCGCCTCGACCGGCATCGCTTTTTTTGAAATGGCGATGAGCTGGTGGTGGTCGCGTGAGCGTCTGGCCAAACTCGCCCACGTCGAAGGGCTGGAGCATTTGCAGAAAGCCCAGCGCGAAGGCAAAGGCGTGATCCTGATGGCGGTGCATTTCACTACGCTGGAAATCGGCGCGGCACTGCTCGGCCAACAGCACACCATCGACGGCATGTACCGCGAGCACAAAAATCCGTTGTTCGATTTCATCCAGCGTCAGGGCCGTGAGCGGCACAACCTCGATTCGCTGGCGGTGGAGCGCGACGACGTGCGCGGCATGCTCAAGCTGCTGCGTTCCGGTCGGGCGATCTGGTACGCGCCGGATCAGGACTACGGCGCCAAGCAAAGTATCTTCGTGCCGCTGTTCGGCATTCAGGCGGCGACGGTGACGGCGACGACCAAATTCGCGCGGCTGGGTAAGGCGCTGGTGGTGCCGTTCACTCAGGAGCGTCTGGCGGACGGCAGCGGGTATCGTCTGGTGGTGCATCCGCCGCTGGAAGATTTCCCGGGCGAGACCGAAGAAGCCGATTGCCTGCGCATCAACCAATGGGTTGAAGGTGTGTTGCGCGATTGCCCGGAGCAATACTTGTGGGCGCATCGTCGCTTCAAGAGCCGGCCGCCGGGCGAGCCGAAGTTGTACGCCAAACGCGGTTGATTCACCCCATCCCCTAAGCACCACGGAGTGTTGCGATGAGCCCAGCGGAACCGGTCACAGGTTTGATTCTTTCCGGCGGCGGGGCTCGGGCGGCGTATCAAGTGGGCGTGCTGGCAGCGATTGCCGAATTGTTGCCGGTGGGCGCGGACAACCCGTTCCCGGTAATCGTCGGCACCTCGGCCGGCGCGATCAACGCGGTCAGCCTCGCCAGCGGCGCCAGCGATTTCCGCGCGGCGATCGAACGTCTGACGCTGTTCTGGCAAGGCTTTCGCAGCCATCGCGTGCTGCGCAGTGACTGGCCCGGTGTGATCCGTCAGGCCAGCCGTTTTGTCAGCCACAGCCTGCTTGGCCTCGGTCGACATCTGCCGGCAGCGCTGCTCAACAGTTCGCCGCTGCGCGACCTGCTCAACGAAAAACTGCACCTGCCCGGCATCGCCGAATCCATCGCACGCAAGCAATTGCATGCGGTGGCGGTGACGGCGTTCGGCTACGAATCGGGGCAGGCGGTGACGTTCTATCAGGGCGGCGGCACGATTGATTCGTGGCTGCGGCATCGGCGCATCGGTGTGCCGACGCAATTGTCGGTCGATCATCTGTTGGCCAGCTCGGCGATTCCGTTGTTGTTCGCGCCGGTGAAAATCGGTGAGGAGTATTTCGGCGACGGCGCGGTGCGGCAATCGGCGCCGATCAGTCCGGCGTTGCACTTGGGCGCCAGTCGCGTGCTGGTGGTCGGCGTCAGCGGCAACCCGCGTGGCTTTGATCCGCAGCAGCCGCTGGAACGCACCTACTCCGGGCAACAGCCGACACTCGCGCAGATCGGCGGGCACATGCTCAACAGCACGTTCATTGACAGCCTGGAAAGCGACATCGAGTTGCTGCAGCGGCTCAACCAATTCAGTCATCTGATGCCCGCCGGCACGCCGACACGCGAGTTGGGCGTGGCGCCGGTGGAGGTGCTGGTGATTTCACCGAGTCAGCCGATTGATGAGATCGCGGCGCGGCATCGTCAGGAATTGCCGGCGGCGTTGCGCTTGTTTTTGCGCGGGCCGGGGGCGACGAAGACGAGCGGGGCAGGGGTGCTGAGTTATCTGTTGTTCGAGGCGGGGTATTGCAGCGAGTTGATTGATTTGGGGCGAAGGGATGCGTTGGCCAAGCGTGAGGAGTTGTGCCGGTTTCTCGGAATTCGGCAGCCTGAAGCCGTTTGACCTGTCAGGTATGACAGTAGACGGCTGATGGTTATGTCCTTAGCTTTATCCCATGGACAGGGGGGGAGCGATGGACAGTCAGCAATGGACGGATACTCACACGCCGGCACTCTCTGTCGTCGACTCACGCGGGCTGGCCGTGCGAAGCGTTGCCTATTGTCGACACCCGAAAAATCCTTCCATTGAACCTCGCATTACCCGCAATCATTTTGATGCTGCCGGCCGGCAGATAGCGTCATGGGATCCTCGATTGTGGGGGGGCGCAGCGAAACCGAACCTCGCGACGACCTACAATCTGCAAAACCAGTCCCTATTGGTGGACAGCGTTGATGCAGGCTGGCAACTGAGTCTGGTGGATCAGGCCGGTATGGCTCGCTCTTTCTGGGACGGACGTGGGAGTCAACGGCACACCGAATACGATCATCTGCAGCGGCCGACGATTGTTTCGGAGCATCTGGCGCAGGATTCACCGAAGGTTTGCGACCGTTTTGATTATGGCGATGGCTCTGACGCGTTTGCTGAGCATAACCAGTGCGGCCAACTGTTGCAGCATGATCATCCGGCAGGCAGCCGCAGCCTCGACGAATACGGCGTGAGTGGTTTGCTGTTATCGGAGCAGACGCGGTTTCTGCGTGATCTCGAGTTGCCTGACTGGTCGTGCGAATCCGTGTCAGCCCTATTGGAAGACGAGGTTTTCAAGTCAACGCAGAAGTATGGCCCTTTGGCAGAAGTGCGCTGCCAGACGGATGCCGCGGGCAATGTCAGATTCTTTGAGTTCGACCGGGCGGGGCAACTTAGCGCCGCCCGACTCAAACTCGCTGGCTCCTCGGAACCTCCGCGTTTGCTGGTCAACGATATACATTACGACGCTACGGGTAACCGCATCAGTGAGCAGACTGGCAATGATGCAGTGAGTACTGCCCACTACGCCATTGAAGACGGACGTTTGCTGCAAATGCAGTCCCCCAATGGCGAGGGCGGTGTGCTGCAGGATTTCAACTATGAGTACGATCCTGTCGGCAACATCGTAACGCTTCAAGACCTTGCGCAGCCGACGCGTTATTTCAAGAATCAGCGCATTGATCCGGTTAACCGTTATGTTCATGACAGCCTTTACCAACTGGTCGAGGCCACGGGCAGTGAAGTCAGCCAACCCAGCCATGGCCCTGCATTACCCGGCTGGCAAACTACGCCACTGGATCCCAATCAGTTACGCAATTACGTCCAGGCATTCGATTACGACGCGGCCGGCAACCTGAAAAGGCGCCACCACAGCGATGCAGAAACTTTCGAGATGTTTACGTCGTTGCAGAGCAATCGCAGTGTTGCCGATCAAGCGAGTCTGACTGATGGCTTCGATGCGAACGGCAATCAGCTGGAGCTTTTGCGCGGCCAACGGATGACGTGGGATGTTCGCAACCAGTTGAGCCGCGTAACGATGGTCAACCGTCCTGACGGTTCAGATGATGCCGAACATTACTGTTATGAGCGCCCCGGCCATCGCTTGCGCAAGGTTGGCGTTACGCAAGCTGCCAGTCGCACTTTAAGGACTGAAGTTCGCTACTTGTCGGGACTGGAAATCCATCGTGATACCGCCACCGGAGAAGAGCGGCATGTCATCAGTGTTGAAGCAGGGCACAGCCAGGTTCGCGCCTTGCACTGGGAAACCGGAAAGCCTGCGGATGTGCGCAACGATCAGTTGCGTTTTTCCCTGAGCAATCATTTGAACTCATGCACCCTGGAATTGGATGAGTGGGGCAGCGTCCTGAGTCGGGAGGTTTATTACGCGTATGGCGGCACGGCTCTGTGGGCGGGGGCTAGCGAGGTTCAGGCGAAGTACAAAACAATTCGTTATTCGGGAAAAGAGAGGGATTTGACGGGGCTTTATTACTATGGTTATCGCTATTACGCGCCTTGGTTGCAGCGATGGGTGAGCACGGATCCCGCAGGGGACGTGAATGGTTTGAATTTGTTTTTGTTTTGTGGGAATGGATCGGCGAGCAGAGTTGACAGCCAAGGGTTGAGTTGGAATGCCAGTGAGTATTTTTACAAGGTTAGGCCAATAGGCTTTGTGTATAAAGAAGAGGGGGAGTGGTGGGATAAAGCTAGAAGCAAAGTTGATTTTTCACTCGATAAAGCAATTTCTGAAATTGAAAGTGTAAATGCAGCGATGTTGTCGAACAAAGAAAGTGGATTTAATTCTGCGGTTTCAGATTGCATTGATAACACGTTTGGGCCTGGTGTCGATCGTACTTATTTGATGGAAGCATTAGGCAGAATAGAAGACCATTTGAACAACTATTCCATTGACAGAGACAATATTCTTCTGGTGGAGCGGCCGAATATAAAACGGGCAATCGGTGAGAGTCGAGGAAACGAGAGACTTTATGCTGGTGTGCGTATGCCCCCCAAGGATCCGATGAATCGAATGGTGGTCACCGAGCGCGAACTTTTAAGTGAGGGAACTCTCGATATTGCTTTTATTCACGCCGCGGCAGTACGAATGGGAGGGCATGAGTTACTTGGTTTTTCAAGGGGATTTCCAATGATAGCGCCTGATGCTACTGCCTTTGTTGGAGAAGATCTCGCAAATGGAAAGTTTGATGGGGAAATTGTATCTCGCGTTCTGGATCGACTAAAACCTGCTGATGTTAAATGTTTTTTTGGATCGAAAAGGCTTTTTAATCTGGAAGGCAAAATGGCCGCGAATCCAGAAATCAGGGCTGATTTATTGACGCATGATGCGGGAGTGCTGACTTACTTTACCAAGACATTAGCTCATGTGCTTGAAGAGCAGCGACCACCCCCTTACTCAGAACAACTCAGAAATAAATTCTCGGCGAATTACCGTTCACCGAAGGACGCGTAGCCGACATGAATAATCATTACACACAGATCCTTCACGTTTGCCGTGAAAGACCTGTGTACAGGTTGCCGTGTAATCAGAAGTGGAACTTCACCAGGAAGCTGGTCACGTTCTGATTGGTGGTGAACGCACGGGTGTCGTCGATCCCGTACTTGTCTTTCCAGTAGTCGTACTCAACACCGACGTACAGCTGCTTCTCGCCGAAATTCAGCGCCTTGCCCAGGTCGTATTTGACCTGTGGGTTGAAGTGCAGGTTGGCTTTGTATTCGCCACGGTTGTTTTCGTCGTTGTCGACGACCCAGTCCATGTAACCGTCGATCAGCACGTTCGAGTCGCCGACCGGGATGGTGTAGGACCAGACCGGGGTGATCTGCCAGACGTTGTCACCCGGGCGCGAGCCTTCGGTGTGGCGCTGGTAGAAGTTCAGCTGGAAGTAGTCGAAGCCCGGAATGGCCAGGTCGAAGCCAGGACCGATCAGGTAGGACTCGGTGTCACCCTCGCCGAACTCGTAGGTCATCGCCAGCAGGACGTCTTTGATCGGGCCGAATTCGATCTTCTGGTCGAGTACCTTGCCCAGCGAGATGCGCGGCTGGAACTCGCCGTAGTAGGTGTTCGGGCCGTTGTTGAAGTCCTTGTCACCGTTGTAGAAGATCTTGTCGACGAACAGGAAGTTGTCCCCATACTTCCACGCATCGGCGTGCTCGAAGGTGACGGTCTGCTGGATCGCAGGGTTGACCTTGAAGTCCTTACCGTAGAGGTAGGTCAGGCTGTTGTTCTGCCACTGCAGCAGGCCATCGGCCATGGCCTGGCCGCCGGCCAGCATCGATCCCGCAAGCATCAGGCTGGTGCACGTACGTTTCATTCGGTTGCTCCCAAAGTAGGTGTTCCACGTTTATTTTTTTTAAGATCGGCGCTCTGGTGTGGCGCCTTTTTTCGTTACTGCAAAAGTCATCCAATCGGTCAGCTTTGCTGGTGTTAGCAAGAGCTGGGCCAAGGCTTTTCGAAAAGCAAAAAAACGCCCGTCGGCTGCTGCAAAACAGTCGATTGAGCGTGTTCTCGGGATGCCTCGGTACTGGCCGGGGCCGGGATAAGTTGGCCCGTCGGTCAGGAATTAAATCCGGGCTTTTTTTTAGACCGAATTCATGAGGCCGCGGAGAATACTGACTCCTCGGCCAGCTCTCAAGTGCCCCGCAACAGAGCACCGACGACAGGTATGGGGCACGGTTGCGGGTCATCTTAAAAATGCACCTTCACAAGCAGGCTGGCGGTGTTCTGATTGGTGTCGAGGTTGTGGCTGCTTTCGACGCCGTATTTGTTCTTCCAGTAGCTGTATTCGGTGCCGACGTACAGCTGCTTCTGACTCCAGCCCAGGGCTTTGCCGAGGTCATATTTGATCTGCGGATTGATGTGCAGGTTGGCGTGGTAGGTGCCGCGCGAGTTCTCGTCGTTGTCGACCACCCAATCCAGATAGCCATCGATCAGCACGTCGGAATTGCCCACGGGAATGCTGTAAGACCAGCCGGGGGTGATCTGCCACACGCCGTCGCCGGGGCGCGGGCCTTCGGTCTGGCGGCGGAAGATGTTGAGGGTGACGTAGTTGAAGCCGGGCACCTTGAGGTCGAAGCCCGGGCCGATCAGGTAGGCCTCGCTTTCACCTTCGCCGTACTCGTAGGTCATCGCCAGCAGCACGTCTTTGATCGGGCCGAATTCGATCTTCTGGTCGAAGATCTTGCCGAACGAGAAGCGTGGGGTGAATTCGCCGTAAAAGGTGTGCGGGCCTTTGTTGCGGTCTTCTTCGCCGTTGTAGAAGATTTTGTCGACGAAGAGAAAGTTGTCGCCGTATTTCCACTTGTCGGCGTGCTCGAACGTGACCGTCTGCTGGATCGACGGGTTGATCGCGAAATTCTTGCCGTACAGGTAGCTGAGGCTGTTGGTTTGCCACAGCAGTAAATCGCCAGCCATGGCTTGACTCGCGGCCAGCAGGCCACCACCCAACAGCATGTTTGTCTGTGTACGAATCATCTGTTGCTCCCTCTTGTTTTTATTGTTTGAGGCGCAGAGCTGTTGCTTGCCCTTGTAGGAGCAGAGCTTGCTCGCGAAAGCGGTGGGTCATTCAACATTGATGGTGGCTGACCTGGCCTCTTCGCGAGCAAGCTCTGCTCCTACAGGAGTACTTCGGTGTTGCTGTTAGTGCTGGTGTGCGTGGCAGTCGTTGATGGCCGCGCGCTCTTTGCCGCCGAGAATGTTGAACAGCAGGTTCAGCGTCAGCGCGCTGAGCGTTGCCATGGCGATGCCGCTGTGGGTAATCGGGCTCATCCACAGCGGCAGGTGCGCGAAGAACTCAGGGCGCACCACCGGGATCAGGCCCATGCCGATGCTCACCGCCACCAGCAACTGGTTGCGACGGTCACCGATGTCGGCTTCTTGCAGAATCTTGATGCCGGTCGCGGCGACCATGCCGAACATCGCAATCGCTGCGCCGCCGAGTACTGCCGGTGGAATCGATGCCACCAGGAACGCGGCTTTCGGCAGCAGGCTCAGGACGATCAGCAAGCCACCGGCAACGATGGTCACCGAGCGGCAGCGCACGCCGGTCATCTGCACCAGGCCGATGTTTTGCGCGAACGAGGAGTGGGTGAAGGTGTTGAAGAAACCGGCGACAAACGAGGCGCCAGCATCACACAGCAAGCCGCGACGCAGCATGCGCGGGCAGACTTCCTGGCCGGTGATTTTGCCCAGCGCGAGGAACATCCCGGTGGACTCGACGAAGATGATCACCACCACCAGGCACATCGACAGGATCGGCGCGAGTTCGAATTTCGGCATGCCGAAATGCAGCGGGGTAACGAACTGAATCCATGGCGCATTGGCCATGCCGCTGAGGTCGACCATGCCGATCACGCCGCACAGGATGTAGCCGAAGCACATACCGATCAGTACGGAAATGTTGACCCAGAAACCGCGCATGAAGCGGTGCACCAGCAGAATGGTGCCCAACACCAGGGCGGCGATGGCCAGATAAATCGGTGAACCGAATTGCGTAGCGCCTGCACCGCCGCCAGCCCAATTTACGGCGACGGGGAACAGCGACAAACCGATCGAGGTGATGACCGTGCCGGTCACCAGAGGCGGGAAGAAGCGTACGACCTTGGACATGAATGGCGCGATGATCATGCCGAAGAAACCGGCGGCGATCGTTGCGCCGAAGATGCCTTGCAGGCCGATACCGGGCATGCCGGCCATGGCGACCATGCTGCCGACAGCGGCAAAACTGGCGCCCATCATCACCGGCATGCGAATGCCCATCGGGCCGATGCCCATGGATTGCACGATGGTGGCGACACCGGCGACCAGCAGGTCGGCGTTGATCAGGAAGGCAATTTCTTCACGACTCAGGCCAGCGGCCTGTCCAATGATCAGCGGCACCGCGATGGCACCACCGTACATCAGCAGAACATGTTGCAAACCGACCAGGATCAGTTGCAAAAGGGGCAATCGCTGAATGGCGGGTGCGTCGGGGATGCGCGCTTTGGACAGCTCGGACATGCAACACCTCAGATCTTTTTATTCTTGTGATTGAACAGCTGCCGGGTTGCTCGCAGCTGTCCTTTGCATCAGGTCGACCGCGTTGCGGCCATTCGCGAGCAAGCTCGCTCCCACAGGGATTAAAGGTGTCCTTGTGGGAGCGAGCTTGCTCGCGAAGTTTTACGGCTTAGTTGGTCTGGGCTCCCTGCACAATCCAGGCGCCGATCAGGTCACGTTCTTGCTGGGTCATCTGTGTGATGTTGCCCAGTGGCATGATCTGACTGGTGACCGCTTGTGCCTGAATCCGCGCCGCGTTCTGGCGGATCTGCTCAGGGGTGTCGAACATCACACCCGCTGGCGCTGCGCTGAACAACGGACTGGTCGGCTTGGCCGAGTGGCAAACCGCGCAGCGTTCTTGAATCACGCTGTGCACTTTGTCAAAGCCAGGGCCGGCGTTGGAGGCTTGTGCCGGTGCAGCAGGTTCGGCAGGAGCTGCCGGTGCCGCTTCCGCCGGTTTCGCGCCACCACCCAGTGCCGTTTCCGGCAGCGGTTGATACTCGATTTTTGCTGGAGCCTTGGCCACTTCCGGAGCGGTCGACATCGGCGTTGGGCCGGTGACGTACGCCAGCGTGATCATGCCTACCGCTGCAACCGGCAGAGTCCAGGCAAACTTGTGGCTGTCGTGACGGGTGTTGAAGTAGTGACGCACCAACACGGCCAACACTGCGATCCCGGCCAGGATCAACCAGTTGTACTGGCTGCCATAGGTGCTCGGGAAGTGGTTGCTGATCATGATGAACAGCACCGGCAGGGTGAAGTAGTTGTTGTGACGCGAACGCAGCAAGCCTTTGGCCGGCAGTGCCGGATCCGGCGTGCGGTTCTCGGCAATCGCCGCCACCAGTGCGCGTTGCGCCGGCATGATGATGCGGAACACGTTACCGACCATGATGGTGCCGATGATCGCGCCAACGTGCAGGTACGCACCACGACCGCTGAACACTTTGCTGAAGCCATACGCCGCGCCGATGATCAGCACGAACAGAATGAAGCCGAGCAGAGCAGGGCGTTTGCCCAAGGCCGAGTCGCACAGGAAGGAGTAGATGAACCAGCCGAGGAACAGCGAGCCGATACCGATGGCCACGCCTTCAGGGCCGCTCAGTGTGCTGCCCGGAGCCAGCAGGTAGAGCGTCGGATTGGAGTAGAACACCACGCACAGCAGCGCGATACCCGACATCCAGGTGAAGTAGGCTTCCCATTTGAACCAGTGCAGGTTCTCCGGCATCGACGGCGGGGCCAGTTTGTATTTTTCGAGGTGATAGATACCGCCACCGTGGATCGCCCACAGGTCACCGGCCAGACCGGTTTTCGGGTTGACGCGGTTGAGGTTGTTCTCCAGCCAGACGAAGTAGAACGACGCGCCGATCCAGGCCACGCCAGTAATCATGTGAACCCAGCGCACGCTCAGGTTCAGCCATTCCAACAGATGTGCTTCCACAGTCTTTACCTCTCGCCTGTCACTCTTGTTGTCGAGTGATCAGACCTTCTCTTATTGGTGGGGGGCGAGGAACAGACGCTCTTCCTCTTTGAAAAAATGCTCATCGCAGTTATTGCCTGTGCCACTGCGATCAACCACCAGGAAGTCATCCCGCTTTTCGATCGTCAGCACCGGATGGTGCCAAACGCCGCGATGGTAATTAATGCCCTGCCTGCCGTTGGTGACGAAGGCGCGGACCAAGCCTGATACAGGTTCATCGCCAACTGGCGCGACCACGATCAGAAAGGGGTTGCCGAGCAGCGGTATGAAAGCCTGGCTGCCCAGCGGATGGCGTTCCAGCATGCAAACGGTCAGCGGCATGTCCTGCGCGTCGGCGCGGAAGATGCTGATGATCGCGTTGTCCTCAGGCTGAGCGGTTTCGACCGTCGCCAGTTTATGGAAGCGCATGGTCGAACCGTTGTTGATCATGAAGTGATCGCTGCCGTCGGTTTCGATCACGTCACCGAAAGGGGCGAAGGCTTCTTTGGTCAGCGGTTCAATCGTTAGTGTGCGCATGCTGTTCTTCTTATCCGAATTCTGTGTTGACTGTTCTGACGCCTTCGCGAGCAAGCTCGCTCCCACCTTTGGAATGCAATCCCTTGTGGGAGCGAGCTTGCTCGCGAATGGGTTCAACCTTATTTAGCGACCTTGCCGAGAACGCGCAGGCGGCTCACGCCACCGTCCGGGAACACGTTCAGGCGGATGTGGGTAATCGGGCCCAGTGCTTTGATCTGCTCGACGAAGGTGTGCTCGGCGTGCATTTCCAGCTTCTGGCTTGGCAGCAGATCGCGCCAGAACAGCGACTGGGTTTCGATCTGGCTGTCAGTACCACCTTTCACGAACGCGCCCTGGATCGAGCAGGTGTCCGGGTAGTTGCCTTTGAAGTGCAGGGTGTCGACGACGATCTTCTCGATCTCGCCCGGGTGACCCAGCGCGACGATGACCCAGTCATTGCCCGGCGTACGACGACGTGCAGTTTCCCAGCCGTCGCCCATGTTGATGCCACGGCCCGGGTTGAGGATGTTGCTCATGCGGCCGAAGTGTTCGTCGGAGCAGGCGAGGGCGCGGCCACCGTTGAGGGCTGCTGCCAGATCGACTTGCTCGTTGTCGCCAACGGCCGACCAGTCGCGATGCGGCACACCGTACACGCGCAGACGGGCAACACCGCCGTCCGGGTAGATGTTGAAGCGTAGGTGGCTGAACGCTTGGTCGTTGCTGATTTCGTGGTAGTGGTGGCTGTTGCCCTGCAGCTCGACAGCCGACAGCACTTCAGTCCACTGAGTGTTGTCATCAGGCTCGCCCGAGGCCAGGAAGCACGCTTCCAGCGAGGCCGATGGCGGGAAGTTGCCGGTGAAGAATGAAGTGTCGATGTCCACGCCTTTGATCGAGCCCGGTACGCCCAGACGGATCACTGCGCTGTCGAAGCCTTCGAAGCGCTTGCGGCGCGATTCCCAGCCGTCCATCCACTTGCCGTTGTCATCGAACACGCCCTCCTTCCATACGGCCGGGGTCGGTTGGAACAGACGATTGGCGTCTGCGAACCAGTCATCGGTGACCGAGATGATTTTGGTGCCCAGACGGGCATCGGCCAGGTTGACGAACTTCTCGAAAGGTACGGCGTAAGCTTTCATTCTTCTTGTCTGCCTTTAAATAAGTGGCTGGGGATGCTTGCAGGGCCCTGGGAAACACAAGCGTTCTAGAGGTTTCTCGGGCCAGGCTCGCTATAGGGTCAGTAAACGGAACAGGGCAATCTTGTTGATCTCCGCCAGCGCGCACTTGAACTCGGTGTCTTGCGAGTTGTGAATGCGCGTTTCGAACGCCGCGAGGATCTGATGCCGGTTGCTGCCTTTTACCGCCATGATGAAGGGAAACTTGAACTTGGCTTTGTAGGCGTCGTTCAGCTCGGTGAAGCGCTGGAACTCTTCGGCCGTGCATTGGTGAATACCGGCGCCAGCTTGTTCATTGGTGCTGGCTTCGGTCAGTTGGCCCTGGACGGCCGCTTTGCCGGCCAGGTCCGGGTGAGCGTTGATCAGTGCCAGCTGACTGGCGTGATCGGCGCTCAACAGGATGTCGCTCATGCGCTGGTGCAGGGTTTCGATCTCGTCGATCGAAGCGTCCACGCCCAGGTCGTAGGCCTTCTCGGCCACCCATGGCGAATGTTCGTAGATGTCGGCGAAAGCTTTGACGAAAGCGTCGCGGCTCAGGGTCGACGGTTGCAGGGTTTGAAAGCGGCTCATTTGGCGGCCCCTTGGTACGGCTGGGTTTCATGCCAGTGACGCGCGATGTCGACGCGACGGCTGAACCACACCTGTTCATGACTTTTGGCGTATTCGATAAAGCGTTTGAGCGAGGCGATGCGACCCGGACGACCGATCAAGCGGCAGTGCAGACCGATCGAGAGCATTTTCGGTGCTTCAGCGCCTTCGGCGTAGAGCACGTCGAACGCGTCTTTGAGGTATTCGAAGAAGTCGTCACCCTTGTTGAAACCCTGCACTTGCGTGAAGCGCATGTCGTTGGTGTCGAGGGTGTACGGGATCACCAGATGCGGCTTGCCGGTCGGGTTGTTCGGTTCCCAGTAGGGCAGGTCGTCGTCGTAGGTGTCGCAGTCGTAGAGGAAACCGCCTTCTTCCATCACCAGACGACGGGTGTTCGGGCCAGTGCGGCCGGTGTACCAGCCCAGTGGGCGCTCACCGGTGATTTCGGTGAGGATGCGGATCGCTTCGAGCATGTGCTCGCGTTCCTGCGCTTCGTCCATGTACTGGTAGTCGATCCAGCGATAGCCGTGGCTGCAGATCTCGTGACCGGCATCGACCATCGCGCGGATCACATCCGGGTGGCGCTGAGCGGCCATGGCCACGGCGAAGATGGTCAACGGAATGTCGAATTCCTTGAACAGTTTCAGGATCCGCCAGACGCCGGCACGGCTGCCATACTCGTAAAGCGATTCCATGCTCATGTTGCGCGCGCCTTGCAGCGGCTGAGCAGCAACCATTTCAGACAGGAACGCTTCGGATTCTTTGTCGCCGTGCAGAATGTTGCGCTCGCCGCCTTCCTCGTAATTGAGTACGAAGGACAGGGCGATGCGGGCATTGCCCGGCCAGTGTGGGTGAGGAGGGTTACTGCCGTAACCGATCAGGTCGCGTGGGTAGTCAGCGCTCACTGCAGTCTTCCTTCTTATTCATGACTTGTTCAAAGTCGGGATTTTGTGGCGGCCTGGCGGTGAGTGAACAGGCTGGCGTCACAGCGATGGGCTGATTGTATACAACTTTAATCGCAATTTGTAAGCCTGAATTTTCGCATTTTTCACCGACTGTCATCTTTTACTGCTATTGGCGTGAGCCTGCAATAAACCTGCCTGACCCGTCAGCTTATGGATAGGAGGTTCAATGAATAGGCGCGTTGCTGGCAGATCAAGGGGAAACGCCCGAATGGCGGGGGTGATGTGAAAAATGTCGTTTTTATTGTGTACAATTTTTTTGAAAAGTGTCTTAATCAGTCGCTCGCCGCAGCTTTTCGTGCTCCGAATCGGTGCGGTCTCCTTTTCAACTGACTTCGGGAGGCGCGAAGTCTGACTGCTTCCACGCAGGCAGGCGCGCAGAATCAATGGGACGTTTGACAACACACGTTTTGGACGCTGCACACGGTTGCCCGGGCAGTTCGATCAAGGTCGAGCTGTACCGCGTTGAAGGTTCGCAACTGGAATTGGTCGCCAGTGCGATTACCAACAGCGATGGCCGGGTCGATGCACCGCTGCTGCAAGGCGATGATTATCGTACCGGCGTTTATCAGGTTCAGTTCCACGCGGGCGATTACTACCGCGCCCGTGGTGTTCAGTTGCCGGAACCGGCCTTTCTGGACGTGGTTGTACTGCGCTTCGGCATCTCTGCCGAACAGGATCACTACCATGTTCCGTTGCTGATTTCGCCGTACAGCTATTCCACGTACCGGGGCAGCTGACCCCCAAGCAGCTGCCCCCACCGGGAAGCGACTGCGCATATAGCTTCTTTGGTCTTTCGCCCGCCCACACTGCGGGCTTTTTTTCGTCCTTGAGAAAGTGGTGTCTGGTCTGACGCCTTCGCGAGCAAGCCCGCTCCCACAGGTGGAACGCATTCCAAATGTGGGAGCGGGCTTGCTCGCGAAGCTTTGGCTGTTAGCGGCTCAACAGGGATGCAGCACCCGCACCACTGAACAACCCGGCACTGATCCGGTTAAACCAACTCTGCCCCTTACCGCTACGCAAATACCGCGCCGCGCCATGCGCACCCAGCCCGTAAGCCAGTTTGCAGCACAGATCAAGCACCACCCAGGTGGCAATCATGATCAGTAACTGCGGCAGGAACGGCTGCTGCGCGCTGAGGAACTGCGGCAGAAACGCGGCGAAGAACAGGATGTCCTTCGGATTGCTCGCGCCCAGCACAAACGCGCGCCCGAACAAGGTGCGAAAGCGCGGAGTCGGTGCAGCCTGAGGCACTTCCGCGCCTACCGACGGCTGACGCGATTGCTGCCAGCTCTGCCAGGCGAGGTAGAACAGATACAGCGCCCCGACGATTTTCAGCGCACTGAACAACTGCTCCGACGCCAACAGCAGGGCGCCCAGTCCCAGCGCCGAAGCACTGAGCAAACAGATCGACGCAATCACGCCACCCAAAAACGCCGGGTAAGAACGGCGCAGACCGTAATTCAGACTGTTGCTGATCATCAGCAATGACAGTGGCCCCGGAATCAGGATCACCACCAACGCAGCGCCGCTGAACAGCAGCCAGGTTTCCAGACTCATCACTTTCCTCCTTTTTTGTTGTACTGAAAAATGCACAAAAGCCCCACCCGTGAGGGTGAGGCCGTTTTGAAGCCTGAACCGCGTAGCGCTTACAGGAAGATGAACTTGGCGATGAAGATCGCGCAGAGCACCCACAGGCTCACGGAGATTTCCTTGTACTTGCCGGTACCGGCCTTCAGCGCCACGTAGGTGATGAAGCCCAGTGCGATACCGTCGGCGACCGAGAAGGTCAGCGGCATCATGATGGCGGTGACGATTGCCGGGATGGCATCGGTGGCTTCGTCCCACTCGATGTGGGCCATGCCGCCCATCATCAGCATTGCTACGTAGATCAATGCACCGGCGGTGGCGTAAGCGGGAATCATGCCGGCCAGCGGTGCGAAAAACATTGCCGCTATAAATAGCACACCTACGGTCACTGCGGTAAGACCAGTCCGACCACCAGCGGCCACACCGGCAGCACTTTCTACATAACTGGTGACGGGCGGAACGCCGACTACCGCACCGAATACGCTGGAAGCACTGTCGGCTTTCATCGCGCGGGAGAGGTTTTCGATGCGACCGTCAGCGCCGACCAGATTGGCGCGCTGAGCAACGCCCATCAGCGTACCGGCAGTGTCGAACATGTGTACAAAGAGGAAGGCCAACACCACGCTGATCATGCTGACGTTGAATACGCCGGCCACGTTCATCGCCATGAAGGTCGGCGCCAGACTTGGTGGCGTCGACATGATCCCTTCGTAATGCACGATGCCCAGACCCCAACCGGCGAGGGTTACGGTGATGATGCTGATGAGGATCGCGCCGAAGATTTTGTGGTAGCTGAGGATCGCAATCATCAGGAAGCAGATGGCTGCGAGCAGCGGGCCGGGCTCACGCAGGGAGCCGAGCTTGATCAGCGTCGCCGGGCTGTCGACAACGATGCCGGCGGTTTTCAGACCGATCAGGCCGAGGAACAAGCCAACACCGGCACCCATCGCATAGCGCAGACTGACCGGAATACTGTTGAGCAGCCACTCACGAATCCGCGAGAAGGTCAGGATCATGAACAACACACCGGAAACAAACACCGCACCGAGCGCGGTTTCCCAGTTGTAGCCCATGGTGCCGACCACGGTGTACGTGAAGAACGCGTTGAGGCCCATGCCCGGTGCCAGGCCGACTGGCCAGTTGGCGTACAGGCCCATCAACAGGCAGCCCAATGCGGCAGCGATACAGGTGGCGACGAACGCCGCACCGTGGTCAATCCCGGCATCGGCCATGATGTTCGGGTTGACGAAGATGATGTAAGCCATGGTGATGAAGGTAGTCAGACCGGCAATCAGCTCGGTCTTCACCGTGGTGCCATGCAAGCTGAGTTTGAACAAGCGCTCCAGCAGGCCAGTGCGTAATGGCGGCGAGAGATCCAGCGTCGATGCTTCGGATTTGCGGCTTTCCACAGCGAGTACTCCTCAAGAGTTTTATTGTTATTTCCAGGGCCGGACCCATGAGGGGTGGCAGCGGCCCTTTGAGGCACTTGCGAATTTGTTGACCATGCGGTCAGGAACTCGCACGCTGTGGATTATGCTTTTGTGTACAAATAAAGCAAATATTGTTTTTGGTTTTGTTTACGAAAGTTCCATTGATAGGGATATATCGCCTTTGAGGGCCCCTTCGCGAGCAAGCTTTGCTCCTACAAGGCAACTCAAACCGTAGGAGCAAAGCTGGCTCGCGAAGAGGCCGGCCCATTCAATCGAGAACTGTCTGACTGTTCCCCAGCGCCAGATTCACCGCCAACCACCCATTCACCGCCGCCTCCCCAGCCTCGGCAAACACCCGCTCCAGCAACTTCACCTGCTCACGCCGCAGCGCCTGCTCAAACTTCGCGCCTTCTGCCGTCAATTCCAGCAGCCGTTTACGCTTGTCCGCCTCCGACGCCACGCTGTCGACCAGGTGCATTTCCTGCAACTGCCGCAACGGCATGTTCAGCGCCTGCTTGCTCACGCCGAGCAAGCCAAGCAATTCTTTCACACTCAAATTCGGATAACGCGCGATGAAAAACACGATGCGCTGATGCACCCGCGACAACCCGCGGCGCTCGAGCATTTCGTCAGCCTTGGCGGTGAACGCCTGATAGCCGAAGAAAAACGCTTCCATCGCCTGTTGCTGGCTCGTTGGGTTTTTAAGGTCAAGCATGTTGACGTACTCGCTCAAGCTGTCGTAATTTCAGTCAACCAGTTTGACTCATTTTAAACCTGCCTCGCTACCGGTGACCTCCATGGCTTTTTCCGAACGTGTCTCGCGCCTTAAAAGTTCTTTGATCCGTGAAATCCTCGCCGCCGCCCAGCGTCCTGAGGTGATGTCGTTTGCTGGAGGTTTGCCCGCCGAAGCTATGTTGCCGAAAGTCGAATGGGCGGACATGCCGCTGGCGCTCGGCCAATACGGCATGAGCGAAGGCGAACCGGCGTTGCGCGAAGCGTTGGCGGCGGAGGCGAGGGCGCTCGGTCTGGATTGTCAGGCCAGTCAGGTATTGGTGGTCAGCGGCTCCCAGCAAACCCTCGATCTGGCGGCCAAGCTGTACATCGACAAAGGCACGGAAATTCTGCTCGAAGCGCCGACCTATCTGGCCGCGCTGCAAATCTTCCAGCTGTTCGGCGCCGATTGCCTGACCGTGCCGCAAGAGTCCGACGGCCCGAACCTGGCGCACTTGCGTAATCGTCTGGAACAGCATCGTCCGGCGTTCATCTACCTGATCCCGACCTTTCAGAACCCATCAGCCGTGCGCTACAGCGAAGCCAAACGCGCAGCAGTCGCCGCATTGCTCGATGAATTCGGCGTGACCTTGATCGAAGACGAGCCCTACCGCGAACTGACCTTCGACGGTGGCAGCGCCAAACCGATTGCCGGACGCTTGCAGAAATCCAGCTGGATCTACACCGGCACCGTGTCGAAAACCCTGCTGCCGGGTTTGCGCGTTGGCTACTTGATCGCCAGCCCGGATCTGTTTCCGCACTTGCTTAAACTCAAGCAATCGGCGGATCTGCACACCAACCGCATCGGCCAATGGCAGGCGCTGCAATGGATCGGCACAGAGAAATATCAGCAGCATTTGAGTGAGTTGCGTGGGTTCTACCGGCTGCGACGCGATGCGTTTCAATCGGCACTGGAAACGCATTTTGCCGATTTGGCGGATTGGAACATGCCGCAGGGCGGGCTGTTTTTCTGGCTAACGTTGAAGCAACCGCTGGATACGCGAACGCTATTGAATGAGGCGTTGGCCAATGATGTGGCGTTTATGCCGGGCGAACCGTTCTTCCCGGAGCCGGATAATCATCATGGGCACTTGCGTTTGAATTTCAGCCATATTGGTCCGGCGCGGCTGGATGAAGGGTTGAAGCGGCTGGCGGCGGTGGTGCGGCAGGCGCAGATAAATAAAGCGGCCTGATAAAAACAAATAAACCGGCTCAAGGGCCGGTTTATTTTTGTCTGGGATTTGCTGTGTCTGTGCGGGCCTCTTCGCGAGCAAGCCCGCTCCCACAGGGGAATGCATTTCAAATTGTGGGAGCGGGCTTGCTCGCGAAGGCGTCAGTCAGCACGACAAAAAATATCAGACCGCAGCAAATCGCTTATCCAGATAATCAATAATCACCTTCGACTCATACATCCACGTCATCTGCCCATTCTCTTCAATGCGCAGGCAAGGCACTTTGATCCGGCCGCCCTGTTCCAGCAGCGCTTGGCGATCCTGCTCATTATTCTTCGCATCCTTCAACGCCACCGGCACATTCAGGCGACGCAACGTACGGCGGGTTTTCACGCAGAACGGGCAGGCGTGAAACTGATACAGGGTCAGATCTTTCGCGGCAGCGTCCACTTGAGCCTGAGCAGCGGCGGGGCGCTTTTTCTTGCCCGGGCGGGTGAGGAAGTCGATGAAGATAACCAGTTGGCCGAGGCCGACACGAAGCGCTTTGACGAACACGTTGAAAGCCTCACGGTGCAGATTGAGAAAGGCGCGCAGCTTACCCGATTTTTCACGGGCGAAAAAAAACCGGCGATGAATGCCGGTTTTTTTCGTGCGGCGCGTTACTTGATCAGGCTGAGAAACTCGCTGCGGGTGGCAGCGTTTTCACGGAACTCACCGAGCATCACCGAAGTGATCATCGACGAATTCTGCTTCTCGACACCGCGCATCATCATGCACATGTGCTTGGCCTCGATCACCACGGCAACGCCCAGTGCGCCGGTCACTTGCATGATGGCGTCGGCGATCTGGCGGCTGAGGTTTTCCTGAATCTGCAGACGACGCGCGTACATGTCGACGATGCGCGCAACCTTCGACAGGCCCAGTACTTTGCCGCTCGGGATGTACGCAACGTGCGCCTTGCCGATGAACGGCAGCATGTGGTGTTCGCACAACGAGTACAGCTCGATGTCCTTGACCAGCACCATTTCGCTGTTGTCGGAGCTGAACAGGGCACCATTGGTGACCTCTTCAAGCGTTTGTTCATAACCGCGGCAGAGGTACTGCATGGCTTTGGCGGCACGCTTCGGCGTGTCGAGCAGGCCCTCGCGGGAGACGTCCTCGCCCAGTTGGCCGAGAATCGCGGTGTAGTTCTGTTCCAGTGTCACAGAGGCTGATTCCATAAGGGTTTCAGAGGGGTACTGTTTTGTGTCTGTACCAATTGTGTGCCAAGCAGCTGTTTCAGGCTGAATGACAATAAACGCAGGGTTCATACCCGCCATGGCGCACATGGTAGCGTAAGTGTGTCGGCAGTTGTATGGCCGGTGGGCGCGAAGGGCCAATTCTGGCCGCGTATGCGCATGCTGGAAGTTTTCTCAATTCCACATTTTTTTTCTGGGAATAGGAAATTTCCTACAGTGTTCTTGGGCGTTCCTCGGCAAAGTTTCTCCCCTCGAAAACATCGAGATGTCTGCCGCTAGCAAGTTTTGACGGCAGAGGGGACTGACTGACAGGAATTCAAATGAAAAACACTGCAATGAGCGCGAAAATCTACATGGTCGGTTTACTGGCTGGTGCTGGTCTTTTGGCCGCGTCGGGCGCCTCTGCGGCGGACGGCACCATCACCATTCAAGGTCAGGTAACGGATGCTTCCTGCTTGATCGCCGTGGACGGTGGCACCGGCGACTCCACAATCACCTTGCCGGCGGTTTCCAAAAGCGCTCTCGCGACTCCGGGCGACACCGCCGGTGCCAAAGGTTTCACCATGCAACTCAGTGGTTGCCCTACCACTGGCAGCGTTCGCGCCGCATTTGCGCCACTGAACGTGGATCCGGCCACTGGCTATCTGCAAAACACCGCCTCGGTGAGTGCTGCCACAAACGTCCAGGTGCAAGTGCTTGATGGCGCGGCAACCCCCATCGACCTGCGCGATAACACCGGCAACAGCTACGTGCCGTTCGTGGATCAGGGCGGTGCCGGCGTGGCTGATCTCAACTATGCCGTGCGTTACGTGGCAACGGGCATTGCGACGGCGGGCCAGGTCGATACCCAGTTGGTTTACACCCTGGACTACCAGTAAAGACACGTGGGCAGCCAGCCGCGGTTATCCGCGCAACTGCCTGCCCGGCGCCTGTGGAAAAAACCATGAAGACCACTCTGACACACCTGCTCAAAGGCCTTTTGCTCAGTGCGCTACTGGGATCGAATGGCGCGCTGGCAAGCGTACAGGTCGCCGGCACCCGTTTTGTCTACCCGACGGCAGAGCGTGAAATCACTGTTGGCCTGACCAACAGCGGCAGCCAGCCGGCGCTGGTGCAAACCTGGCTGGACAAGGGCGATCCCGCGTCGACTCCGGGCGCGCAAAAGCTGCCATTTGTGATCGTGCCGCCGCTCATGCGTATTGAGCCGGGCAAGGGCCAGACATTGCGCATTGCTTACATCGGCGGTGATGTACCCACGGATCGTGAGTCGGTGTATTGGCTCAATGTGCTCGAAGTGCCGCCAAAATCGGCGACCGCGCCAGGGCAAAACGTCATGCAGATCGCCTTTCGCTCACGCCTGAAATTATTCCTGCGACCTTCGGACTTACCGGGCAGTCCGGAAAAAGCCGCCGAGCAAGTGACTTGGGAAGTGGTGCACGCGGCGCAAGGTTACGTGCTGCGCGCGCACAACAAGGCTCGTTACAACATCAGCTTCAGTGAAGTGGCGCTCAACGCCGGCGGCCAGCGTTACGCCAATACCGACGGCGGCATGGTCGGACCGAGTGGCACCTTTGATTTCCCCTTGAAGGGCCTGAGCTCAAACGTGGCGAGTGGCGAAGTCGACAGTCGATGGATCAGTGACTACGGCAATGCCAACGCCCAACGGTACAGCCTCGGCCAGTGACCGCTGTGCGCGGTTATCGAGGAAAATTTTCTACATCACGTGAGCGCCGGCAAAACGGATCTGCCTGAACGCTGACTTGATCGAAAAGCATTGAGTTCGCCATGACTGATTTGTATCGACTGCATTCGGCAGTCGGGAAGCATTTTGCTGTGCGCAAGAAGCGTTTGCAGACGGCTGTTCTACAAGCGTTGACGTTGTTGATAGGCGGCGCAAGTGGCGCGGTTTTCGCAGGCACCAAGCCGGCTGACGTCACCTTTGACAGTACGTTTTTGCAAGGCTATGGCCAGAATCTCGATCTGTCGCGCTACGCCCGGGCCGGCCTGGTGCCCGCCGGTGAATATCGACTGCAGGTGACGGTCAATGGCAAAGATCAAATGAGTCAGACCGTGCGCGTGGTCGCCGCCGGGAAGAATGCATCACGCTTTTGCTTTCGCGCTGCTGACGTCGAGCGTTGGGGCGTAAGAGTGAACAAACTGCCGGATCAGGAGCAGGTCGCCAAGACCCTCGCCAGCGATTGCGTAGAAGTACAGGCGTTGATTCCCGGTGCTTCCTTTCGTATGGACATGGCCAGTCTGCAAGGCGATCTGAGTATCCCGCAGGCCTACGCCGGGCGAGTGAGGCGCGGTTACGTCGATCCTTCGGAATGGGATTCGGGCGTCACCGCCGGTTTTGTCACTTACAACGCCAACGCCTTCGAAAACCAGAACAGCGTCGGCGACGACAGCAGCAGTTTCAGTCTCGGTGTGAACAGCGGTTTCAACGTTGCCGACTGGCGATTGCGCCATAACGGCAATTTCAACTACGACGACGATGCCGGCAGCACGTACAGCGCCACCAACAGCTATGCACAGCACGATGTCTCGCCGATGAAAGCGCAGTTCACTTTGGGCGAATATTTCACCCCCGGCGACAGCTTCGACAGTGTGCCTTTCACCGGTGTGCAACTGGCCAGCGACGACAGCATGCTGCCGGAAAGCGAACGCGGGTTCGCACCCATTGTCCGTGGTATCGCCGACACCAACGCCAAAGTCACCATTCGCCAGGCCGGGCGGATCATCCACGAAGTCACCGTGGCTCCCGGCGCCTTCGTCATCGACGATTTGTACGCCACCGGGTATGCCGGTGATCTCGACGTAACCGTCACCGAGGCCGATGGCCGGCAGAAAACCTTCACGGTTGCGTTTGCCTCTGTGGTGCAAATGCTGCGTCCCGGCGCATCGCGTTTCAGCCTGACCGTGGGGCGTTACCGCGATGACAACCTCGACGACCAGTTGCGTTTCACCCAAGGCACCTACCGCCGAGGCATATCCAACCTGCTGACCTTGTACGGCGGCGGAATTCTGGCCGAAGACTACGGCTCGCTGATAACCGGTGCCGCAGTCGGTACGCCGATTGGTGCGATCGCGTTTGATGCCTCGTTCTCGAGGGCCTCAGGTTTGCCGCAAATTACCACCGATGAAGGCTCCGGTGATTCGAGCGGGCGCAGTTACCGCATCAGTTACAGCAAACTGATCGATGAAACCCGCACCAATTTCGCCTTGGCTGCCTACCGATTTTCCAGTGAGGGGTATCTGGGGCTCAGCACGTTTGCTCACTTGCACGAAGGCGATCCAACCCAGGCCTATCTCGAGCGCAACCGTTTCCAGGTCAGCGTCAGCCAGCCGATGGGTGAAGTGGGTGACTTCTATGTGAACGGTGTGTCGAGCAGTTATTGGGATGGCCGCGCCGACTCCACCACGTATCAGGTGGGCTACAGCAAGAGTTTCAACTGGGGCAGCCTGAGCGTGTCGGCCGGTCGCGAGTTCCAGGACGACGAAAGCAACGACACCTATCTGCTCAGCTTGAGTGTTCCGCTGGGTTCCGGCTCACGACGTCCGACCTTGAGCACAACTGCCTCTTATGACGGCGACAACAACAGCACGGTGCGTACCAACGTCACTGGCACGGCCGGCGAGCGCAATCAGGCCAACTATGGCGTGTACGCCAGTCGCTCCAGCAGCGATGACGATGCCACGCACAGTTACGGCGGCAACGTGCAGTACCGCTCCTCGATAGCGCAGGTCGGGGCGAGCGTCAGTCGCGGCGAAGACTTTACCCAATACACCGGTTCGGCCAGCGGTACCGTTGTTGCCCACTCCGGCGGCATCGTTTTCAGTCCCGAACAGGGCGAGACCATGGCATTGATTGAAGCCAGAGGCGCCGGCGGGGCGAGTGTGGCCAACGGTCAGGGCAACGCGCTCGATGACGATGGCCAGGCACTGACAGCGGGGCTGGTGCCGTATCGCAACAACAATGTCGGAATCAACCCAAAAGGCTTGCCCGTCGACGTTGAACTGGAGAACACCCAGCAACAAGTCGCGCCGCGCCGGGGTGCGATCGTGCGGCTGGATTACCCGACGATCATCGGCAAACCGCTGTTGCTGCGACTGGACAATAACGCCGACGTGCCTTTCGGGGCGCAGGTAGTGGACGCGGACGGTAAACAGATTGCGTTGGTCGGGCAGGGCGGTTTGATCTTCGTGCGCGGTGAGCACCAAGGTTTGAAAGCGGTCTGGGGAGAGGATTCAGGGCAGTCATGCCTGTTGCGTTTTGACCCGGCAACCGGGGCAGAGGATCAGTTGTATCAGCAGGTCGACGCCACGTGTGTTCATGGCTGAGTCGTTGGCTGAAGTTGCTCTTCCATTCGAATTATCAGAGAGCCCTTAATCATGCTGGATAGAAAAAATAATCAACATTTAATCGCATGGATTTTTTCTTGTTTGATGTCGCTATTTTCGGTTTCTGCCAATGCATGGGATCAGCCACATGACAACTGTTCTACGGCGGAGCTTCCAACAAGACTGGGGTTTCAGGCAAAAAGCTGGAGCGCTCTGCCCATCGGATCAGTCATTCCCGGGTCTGATAACTCTACTTCGTTGCATATTCAATGCAGCAGTAAATCAGATGCCGACACTGGCTGTGAAGGTGGTGGTGGCTGGTCGTTGGCGGGCAGAGGCTTTTCGCTAACCGCTACTCAGTTCGCCAATACCTATACCTATGCCGGTTTGAACGATGGAATCGGCTTCCAATTTTTAGGAAGCGATGGCACACCAGTGCCCATACTCTATCAAGGCGCCACTGCAGTATTTATCATCAGTCCGGATACACCTGTCGACGGCTTACAAGCAGTAACGCTTCGTTACCGTTTGATCAAAATAAAGTCTGTAGTAGCTGAAGGCACTACAATGACCCCAAACTTCTCCGTGGGTTGTCAGCATGCGGAGTGGGCAAACAACAATGAGACCAGTAGTTATATTTCCTACGGTGCCAATATCACGCGAGTGACCAGTACCTGCGTTCCAGTGGTTTCTAATACATCCGTCATATTGCCTGCCGTTTCGCGCACCAGTTTCAATGGTGTAGGCAGTGTTGCGCGACGTACGGCCTTCAACCTGGGCTTCCAATGCGATCCAAATGCCCATGCGGTTGTGGCACTCACGGATGGTTCCACACCGGGTACCACCGGGTCTGTCGTTACGCTGAACACCGGTTCAACAGCGAAGGGCATTGGCGTGCAGTTACTATCCGATGGCGTACCCATCGAAATGACGCCGAATGAATTGTTCTCGGTCGGCGGAACGCATTTGACCCTCGATTCCGAGCCCGGCGCGAGCCAGGTCATTAACCTGCCGTTGGCCGTCGAGTATGTACAAAGCGCTGCGCCGATCACCTCGGGAACGGTCGAGGCTTCGGTGCTGGTCAACATTGCCTATCAATAAACGGCGTGATGCGCGGTTCGCGTTACTCGTCGCGACCTTCCATCATCGTGCGTTTGAGCATCACGTACACCGCACCCGCGCCGCCATGTTTGGCCTGACACGAGCAAAACCCCAGCACCTGCGAATGCTGTCGCAGCCAGGTGTTGACGTGGCTTTTAATCATCGGTCGCTTGCCGTCCAGTCGCACGGCTTTACCGTGAGTCACACGCACGCAGCGGATTTCAAATTTGGTCGCTTCGGCAAGAAAAGCCCAAAGGGTTTCGCGAGCCTTTTCGACGCTCATGCCATGCAGATCGAGGCTGCCTTCAAACGGAATCTGACCGACCTTGAGCTTGCGCATCTGACTTTCCTGCACGCCGTCGCGCGACCACATCAGCTCGTCTTCCGGGCCGACGTCGATCACGAACTGATCGGACAGACCATCAACGGTGGTGGCGTCGGTGCGCACGGTGGCGGACTGGCGCAGCTTGGCGATTTGCGCGCGGTCAGTCTTAGGCTTGCCGGTGTCGGCGCGGTCGTGCTTGATCGGCTTGACGCCGCGCAGCTCGTTTTTGAACAGGGAAAAATCGTCGTCTTGCATGTCAGCCTCCGCGAAGGGCGGCCAGTTTACCCAAGTCGAAACAAAACGGCCCGGCAAAAAGCCAGGCCATTGTTCAATCGTGTTTTTTCATCAGGTGCGGGGACATGTTCAGTTCCCGCGATTGCCGTGCGCGACGGCGGCAGCGGCGCCACAGGGCGACACCGAAATACAGAAACAGCAAACCGACCGCCAGAATGATTGCCGAACCCATCGGCGTGGCATTCAAATCACCGAGCGCCGGCGGGCGCCCCAGCAGGCTGGCGGCACCGGCCATCGCCAGCAGCACCCCGAACGTCGCCAGAATGGCAGCGATCGCAGCGCCGAATCGAAAACGCCAGTTACTTTGGCCTTTGGGCCGCAAGCGGCGAGCGTCAAATCCATCGGATAACTTCATTCCGACCTTCCTCAATGGTATCGGCCCTTCGACCGGGAGTTGACGATGTTGTTCCTGAGGCTAAGGCAATTGCGGCAAATGAGAGGATTTTGCGGATGAGCGGCCATGCGCGCCGCTCATCTGAGCTCGAATCAGATCAGATCCTGAGTCAAGGCGAGGGTGGCGAAATTGTCGGCCATGATCGCCATTTCGGCTTCTTGTACCAGTTCAGCGCTGAGCACACGGCCCTTGAACGGCAGGTCACGGGTGGCGCAGGCATCTTCAACCAAAGTGCAGCGGAAACCCAGGTTCTTCGCGGCGCGCACCGTGGTGCTGACGCTGGAGTGGCTCATGAAACCGCAAACGATCAGATCCAGCGAACCAAGGTTTTGCAGGCGATCGAGCAACTCGGTGCCGTGGAACGCGCTCGGCAGCAGTTTGCCGATGATGGTTTCGTCGCCCTGCGGTTCGAGGCCCGGGATGAACTCACCGCGCTCGCCTTGCGGGTCGAACAGACCACCAACGGTGCCGAGGTGACGCACGTGCACGATCGGCCGACCGGCTGCACGGGCTGCGGCAACCACTTGTTTGATGTTCGCGACGGCCGCGTCCATGCCGCTCAGGGCCAGCGGGCCACTGAGGTACTCCTTCTGGGCATCGATGATGACCACGGTGGCATGGCTCAGAGTGGCCGCTGCGTAACCGCGGCCGCTGAGTTGAAACATCGTTTTTGGAACGGACATTCTGGGGCTCCTTGGGGTGGGGCTTTTGCGGCATTGTCCTCTGGCTGAGCGATTCTGTGAATCGCTACCATCGTAGGCACCGTCGATTGTGGCCTGCAGCCCCGTCACGTTACACGTTCTGTTCAATGGCTGATGCAAAAAAAAGAAAACTCCTACCGTCGCTCGAAGTTTTTCCTGCGTCGTCGTTACGCGTTTTGGCTGGTAGAATCGCCAGTCGTTTTTTCTGGAGTTCTGCCCCGTGATCACTTCCCGACTTCGTACCCTGCGCGACCACATCCGTTGGGCCGTCAGCCGCTTCCATGGGGAGGATCTGTTTTTCGGCCATGGCACCGACAATGCGTGGGACGAAGCCCGCCAATTGGTACTCGGTGCCTTGCACCTGCCATGGGAAATCGCCGACAGCTATCTCGATTGCGCGCTGGAAGACGACGAACTGGTCAACCTGCAACGCCTGCTCAAGCGCCGCATCGAAGAACGCATTCCCACAGCGTACCTGTTGGGCGAAGCGTGGTTCTGCGGCATGTCGTTCATTGTCGACGAGCGTGTGTTGATTCCGCGTTCGCCGATTGGCGAACTGATCGAAAACCGCTTCGCGCCGTGGATCGGCACCGAGCCTGCGCGCATTCTCGACCTGTGCACCGGCTCCGGTTGCATCGGCATTGCCTGCGCCTACGAGTTCCAGAACGCCGAAGTGGTGTTGGCCGATCTGTCGTTCGAAGCGCTCGAAGTGGCCAATCAGAACATCGAGCGCCACGGCGTCGATGAGCGCGTGTACACGGTGCAGGGCGATGGTTTTGATGGCTTGCCGGGTCAGCGTTTCGACCTGATCGTGTCGAACCCGCCTTATGTCGATGCGGAAGATTTCGCCGACATGCCGGATGAGTATCAGCATGAGCCCGAGCTAGGTCTGGCCTGCGGTGATGATGGTTTGAATCTGGTTCGGCGGATGCTGGCTGAAGCGGCGGATCACCTGACCGAGAAGGGCTTGCTGATCGTGGAAGTGGGCAACAGCCAGGTGCACGTTGACGCGTTGTACCCGGAAGTCGACTTCGCCTGGCTGGACTTCCAGCGCGGCGGGCATGGCGTGTTCATGCTGACCGCAGAACAATGCCGCAACCACCAGGCCCTGTTCGCTTCCCGCGTCTAATCGAGACCGATCGTTCCCACGCTCTGCGTGGGAACGTCTCAATGGACGCTCTGCGTCCGCTTTTGGAACGCGGAGCGTCCCGGGCTGCATTCCCACGCGGAGCGTGGGAACGATCAAAAAGGGTGTACACCGATCCCAGTGTAGGAGCTGCCGCAGGCTGCGATCTTTTGATCTACCGGTGCGTCGCAATCCAGATCAACAACCCCGCCTGAAACACCGCAAACGCCACCAGACAAGTAATCGTAAAGCGCAACCCGGCGTCTTCACGTTTGAACTTGCCGACTTTCTCTTCCTGCTTCTTCAGCTTCACTTCCTGCTCAGCCAGATTCTGCTCAGCCTGCTGGAGCATCTGCGCCGCTTCAAGAATCTCGACGATTTGCAGCTTTTCGCTGTTCCAGTCGCCGAGCAAATCGCCGACCTGCACTTCCTTGACGCTGCCCTTCAAATGCTGGGCATCGGCGTAGACCACATCAAAGCCGTGCACGCGCAGGAAATGATCGCGACGCAGGCGCGTGTCTTCGTTCAGCGCGTCCTTGTTGTTCAAATCCATGCCGTCGACGGTGTAGGTCGGCCAGCGCTTCTTCGCCCAATTGATGCCTTGCGCGGCCATATAGCGGCCGATGCCACGGTTCAACGGTTCGATCTGCAAACCGCTGTCCGGGCCGAAATGCACACGCTTGGTCGCGTGATCAACCCACACATCCAGTTGGTTCTGCTCTTTGCGCACCCGCTGGCCCGGCAGTTTGATCGCCATGCGCATCAGGCTGGTTTCTTTGCTGTTGCGCTCGGCGTAACCGAATTCGACAAAGCGCAGTGGCCGCCCGCCGGTGTTGCGGTCGGTCTGCAGCGGGGCCAGGCGGAGCATCTTGTGGTGCTCGACGTGGACGTCCGCCCACGGCAGCTCGGCCGCTGGCGGTGCGTCTTTTTCAGCGGCGGTGTCGGGTGAAGTCTGGGTATCAGTCATAACGGCGAGATCCTGTCCAAGCCCTGCTTGTCGCCAGCCGTTGCGCTGGCGACAAAGGCTTATCGGCCGTTTTTTGCGGTACTGGAGGGCAAAAGCGTTTAACGGGTGCGAAGTCCGTCAATAAAACTGAGGATTGTCGCGCCTAACTCGGCCGCGAGTGGCAAGTTTGGATCCTTGTAGGAGGCCAATTGCCGCTTCATGTCGTTATGCACAATGCGCAACACGTGGTTCATGCCCTCGATCACCACCAGTTCGGCATCCGGTTTGGCAGCCTTGAGCCGCTTGGCGTCGTCAACACTAACCTGAATGTCGTTGCTGCCCTGAATGATCAGCGCCGGCATTTTCAATTGCGCGAAGTCTTGCGCCGGATCCTGACGGAACAGCGAGATCAGATAAGGCTGCACGCTCGGGCGGAAGATCACCTGCAACGGCTGCGGCACGTTGTCATCAGTGCGGCCGGCCTTGAGGTTGTCGAGCAGCTCGTTACTGCGCAGCATCAACGCGGGCGGCAGGCTGCGTGCCAGTTGTTCCCGAATGACTTGATCGACCGGTCGGGCACTCCCCGACAGAGAAATCACCGCCGCCGCATCGACTTTCGGCGCGGCGAGACTGGCGATCAGCGCGCCTTCACTGTGACCGAGCAGAATCAGCGGGCCGAAGCGCGGATCAGCCTTGAGCTTCTGTCCCCACGCCACGGCATCGGCGGCATAAGATTCGATCGACAAATTGCGCTCGTCGGGCGTCGCCGGCAGGCTCGCGGCCACTCCACGTTTGTCGTAACGCACGCTGGCGATGTTGTGTTTGGCCAGCACCCACGCCAGCCGTTTAAGGCTGTCGTTGCGCCCGCCGTCGGGGTTGTTTCCGTCGCGGTCTGTAGGGCCGGAGCCGGAAATGATCAGGACAACCGGCACAGGCTTGTCGGACTTTGGCAGCAACAGCGAGCCGAAAAGTTCGCCGCTGCCGGTATCCAGAGTGACCGGGCGTTGTAAGACCGTCGCTTGGGCAAAGCCCGTAAACAAGGTAAGACTCAAGAGCAAAACTCGCAGCATCATCACGCCATCATTGGTCAAGGTGCCGGTTGGACTCGCCAACACCGCTAAGGTTCGAGGATGAACTACTCGGTTAGCCTGCGTATACTGGCGCGCATCACGAATTTGGGTTTGATTTCACGGAGCGTCCTGCATGTCCGGCAATACCTACGGCAAGTTGTTCACTGTCACCACCGCTGGCGAAAGCCATGGTCCGGCGTTGGTCGCCATTGTCGACGGCTGCCCGCCGGGCCTGGAGATCTCCCTCGAAGACCTGCAGCGCGACCTCGATCGCCGCAAGCCCGGCACCAGCCGCCACACCACCCAGCGTCAGGAAGCCGACGAAGTCGAAATCCTTTCCGGCGTGTTCGAAGGGCGCACCACCGGTTGCTCGATCGGCCTGCTGATCCGCAACACCGACCAGAAGTCCAAGGACTACTCGGCGATCAAGGATCTGTTCCGCCCGGCCCACGCCGACTACACCTATCACCATAAATACGGCGAGCGCGACTACCGTGGCGGTGGCCGCAGCTCGGCGCGCGAAACCGCAATGCGCGTGGCGGCCGGTGCAATCGCGAAGAAATACCTGGCCAGCCAAGGCATCGTCATCCGTGGCTACATGAGCCAGCTCGGCCCGATCGAAATCCCGTTCAAGACCTGGGATTCGGTGGAAGAGAACGCCTTCTTCAGCCCCGATCCGGACAAAGTCCCGGAGCTGGAAGCCTACATGGATCAGTTGCGCCGCGACCAGGACTCGGTCGGGGCGAAGATCACCGTCGTTGCCGAAGGCGTGATGCCGGGTCTCGGCGAGCCGATTTTCGACCGTCTCGACGCTGAACTGGCCCATGCGCTGATGAGCATCAACGCGGTCAAAGGCGTGGAAATCGGCGCCGGTTTCGCCTCGGTCGCCCAACGCGGCACCGAGCACCGTGATGAAATGACCCCGCAAGGTTTCCTCAGCAACAATGCCGGCGGCATTCTCGGTGGTATTTCTTCCGGTCAGCCGATCGTTGCGCACCTGGCGTTGAAACCGACGTCGAGCATCACCACCCCGGGCCGTTCGATCGACATCCACGGCAACCCCGTCGACGTCATCACCAAGGGCCGTCACGACCCGTGCGTCGGCATCCGCGCCACACCGATTGCCGAAGCGATGATGGCCATCGTGTTGATGGATCATCTGCTGCGTCACCGTGGCCAGAACGCCGATGTGCGCGTGAGCACGCCGGTGCTGGGTCAGCTTTGATGGCAGGCTCTAAAGCCGCCGCGGCATAACTGGCGTGGCGGCGCTCCCTTACTGGCGGCTGTCCAGTTTCTATCTGTTCTATTTCGCCTTGCTCGGTTCGACAGCGCCGTTTCTGGCGCTGTACTTCGATCACCTCGGTTTCAGTCCGGCGCGGATCGGTGAACTGGTGGCCATCCCGATGCTGATGCGCTGCGTGGCGCCAAACATCTGGGGCTGGCTCGGCGATTACACCGGCAAACGTCTGGCCATCGTGCGCTTCGGCGCCGTGTGTACGCTGCTGACGTTCTCACTGATTTTCGTCAGCAAGACCTACGCCTGGCTGGCGATGGTCATGGCGCTGCACGCATTTTTCTGGCACGCCGTGCTGCCGCAATTCGAAGTCATCACCCTCGCGCATTTGCAGGGGCAAACCTCGCGTTACAGCCAGATTCGTTTGTGGGGCTCGATCGGTTTCATCATCACCGTGGTCGTGCTCGGTCGTCTGTTCGAATGGCTGAGCCTCGACATCTACCCGGCGGCGCTGGTGCTGATCATGGCCGGCATCGTCCTCAGTAGCTTGTGGGTGCCGAACGCGCAACCGCCGCAAGGCAATCGGCCGAGCGGCGACGGTTTCCTCAAACAACTGCGCAATCCCGGCGTGCTGGCGTTTTATGGCTGCGTGGCGCTGATGCAGATGAGCCACGGCCCGTATTACACCTTTCTGACCTTGCACCTTGAACGGCTTGGTTATACGCGCGGCACCATCGGCATGCTCTGGGCCGTGGGTGTCGTCGCCGAAGTGCTGATGTTTATGGCGATGAGCCGGATTCTTGCGCGGTTTTCTCTGCGTCGGGTGTTGCTGGCGAGTTTTCTGCTGGCGGCGCTGCGCTGGTTGCTGCTAGGTTCGTTCGCTGAATTTCTCTGGGTGCTGTTGTTCGCGCAGGTTCTGCATGCGGCGACCTTTGGCAGTTTTCACGCTGCTGCCATCGCTTTCGTGCAACGTAGCTTCGGCGCGCGCCAGCAAGGGCAGGGCCAGGCACTGTACGCGGCACTGGCCGGCACCGGCGGTGCGCTCGGCGCGTTGTATTCCGGTTACAGCTGGAATGCCCTCGGCGCGACATTGACCTTTAGTATTGCCAGTCTCGCGGCGCTCGCCGCTGCCGTTATCATTGCCACACGTATGCAAGAGGACAGGCCATGAGCCTTACGCGTGAACAGCTCGCCCAGCAAATCGTCGACGCCGGGCGTTTTCTTTATGGTCGCGGCTGGTCGCCGGCCACCAGCAGCAATTACTCGACGCGTCTGTCGCCGAGTGAGGCGCTGCTGACGGTGTCGGGCAAGCACAAGGGCCAGTTGGGTCTGGACGATGTGCTCGCCACCGACCTTTCCGGCAACAGTCTGGAGCCGGGCAAAAAACCCTCCGCCGAAACCCTGCTGCACACTCAGCTGTATAGCTGGCGGCCGGAGATCGGCGCGGTGCTGCACACCCATTCGGTCAACGCCACGGTGCTGTCGCGCCTGACCCCGGAAGACTTTATCGAGTTCGAAGACTACGAACTGCAAAAAGCCTTCAGCGGCATCTCGACCCACGAATCGCGGGTGCGTGTGCCGATTTTCGACAACGATCAGGACATTGCGCGCCTCGCCGCCAAGGTGCAGCCTTGGCTCGACGCCCACCCTGATTGCGTCGGCTATCTGATTCGCGGTCACGGCCTCTACACCTGGGGCGCGCAGATGAACGACGCGCTGCGGCAGATCGAGGCCTTTGAATTTCTGTTTGAATGCGAGTTGAAAACCCGCAGCGTCATGAACCGCCAAGGCTGACTTCACCAGAAGTAGCCCATTTGCCTGATGAAATGCTGTGCCCGACCGGTCTGCAAGAACCGGACGGCAAGGCCGATACCGAGGAATTGCCCCAATGAGCAGCCTGTCCGTCTATCACGTCTCCAGCCCCGACATTCCCAACAAAGTGCTGACCCACTTTGAAGACATCGCCTCGACCCTGGCCGAGCAGGGCGTGCGCTTCGACCGCTGGCAAGCCGCCGCCAAGATCCAGCCCGGCGCTACCCAGGAAGAAGTGATCAGCGCTTATAAAGAGCAGATTGACCGACTGATGACCGAGCGCGGTTACATCACCGTCGACGTTATCAGCCTGAACAGCGATCACCCGCAAAAAGCCGAATTGCGCGCCAAGTTCCTCGAAGAACATCGCCATGGCGAAGACGAAGTACGATTTTTCGTCGCCGGCCGTGGGCTGTTTACCCTGCACATCGACGATTACGTCTACGCCGTACTCTGCGAGAAGAATGATCTGATCTCGGTACCGGCCGGCACCAAACACTGGTTCGACATGGGCGAGCATCCGCACTTTGTCGCGATCCGCCTGTTCAACAACCCTGAAGGCTGGGTTGCCAACTTCACCGGCGAAGACATCGCCGGCCGTTTCCCGCGACTGGAGGACTGATTCGATGTCGATCAAAGCCATTGTCACTGACATCGAAGGCACCACCAGCGCGGTGAGTTTCGTCTTCGACGTGCTGTTTCCGTACGCGGCCAAACACCTGCCTGACTTTGTGCGGCAGAACGCCGATCGTGCCGATGTCGCCGAGCAACTCGACGCCGTGCGCCGTGACAGCAATGCGCCGCAGGCCGATGTTGAGCGGGTCGTTGAAATTCTGCTGAGCTGGATCGAGGAAGACCGCAAAGCCACGCCGCTCAAGGCTTTGCAAGGCATGGTCTGGGCGCAGGGTTATCACGCTGGGCAGTTGAAAGGGCACGTTTACCCGGACGCGGTTGAAGCGCTGCAACGCTGGCACGCGGCGGGTTATCAACTGTTTGTGTATTCGTCGGGGTCGATTCAGGCGCAGAAACTGATTTTCGGCTGCTCGGAGGCGGGGGATCTGACGCCACTGTTCAGCGGCTATTTCGACACCACGTCGGGGCCTAAGCGTGAGGCGCAGTCTTACACCAACATTCAGCAAGCTATTGGCGTCGCGCCCGAGGAAATTTTATTCCTCTCGGACATCGTCGAAGAACTCGATGCCGCGCAAGCAGCCGGCCTGCAAACCTGCGGCCTGGCCCGCGAAGGCGGCGAGCTGGGCAACCACATCACCGTCGACACCTTCACCGGAATAGAACCCGAAGCCTTCTAACCACACAAAACCCCTGTAGGAGCTGCGGAACGCTGCGATCTTTTGATCTTGTTATTAGAATCAGGATCAAAAGATCGCAGCGTTCCGCAGCTCCTACAAAGAGTTAGCGATCGTAGTTGAGATCGCGATCGCAATAGAGTGCGCGATTGCGGTAGGGATCGCGCACAAAAAAACAGGCCGTGAAGCGAGAGCTCCACGGCCTGTTTTGTTTAAAGCGTTCTACCAATTACAGCGAGTGATACGTCGGCAGGGCAAAACGCTGTTGGCTTTGCAGCATGCCGATTTGCGGCAGCTCACTGGCTTGTTCTGCCAGGTCACGACGGATCGCGCTGATCGCCCACGACAGTTGGTCGCCGGCATGCAGTTGTTGATAAGTCAGTGCGCGTTTGAACACTTTACCGTCGCTGCTGCGCAGGGTCAGCAGGATCCCGCCATCAGGACGTGGCGCAGTGGTGACGTCGAAGTTGGAGAACAGGGAGGTAAATTTCTCTTGGATCAGGCTCATGTCTTTCAGCTCCGTATGCACTTGAATGGCAAGCATGCAGAGGAGGTTGCAGAGTTTGTGCCAGCATTTGATTAAAAAAATATTGTTATAAATCAATAGCTTGAAAATCATGATTTTTGAAGGTGTCGTGCAATCTGCATGAGTGGCCATCGTGCATCCTGCATTTTGCGGGATCATGATCATTTCTACGGAACCAAACGCTGACCCGGAGATCAGCTCCGCACCCGCCACGTCAGCGGATACAAAACATTGCAAAAACCGCGTGTACAGCCTGAGAAGCGCTGACGTATTTTCGATCTCGACCCGCGCTCGAATGCGCCGGTTGCTTCAAAGCACAGCCCGAAAAATAAAAACATCGACCTGCACGCCAAGGTCGAACGGGGAGCTTCCATGCGTCACGCGCCAAGCGACACGATTACCTGGAGCATGATGCTCCGCAAACTGCCGATGATTGCCAAAGCCATCCCGCGGGTGGTCAAAGGCATGAAGGTGGCCAATGTCACGGATCCGACCCAAAGCTGTGGCCTTGGCTGGACGTTCGAACAAGCAACCCTGCGCAACCCCGACGGCCCGGCGTTACTGCACGGCGACGTGGCGCTGACGTATGCACAGGTCAACCAGTGGGCGAACCGCATCGCTCACTATCTGAGCGGGCAGGGCATCGGTAAGGGCGACGTGGTCGCGGTGTTTATCGAGAACCGTCCGGAGTTGCTGGTGACGATTTTGGCGTTGGCCAAGGTCGGCGCCGTCAGTGCGCTGCTGAACACGTCGCAGACCCGCGACACGCTGATCCACAGCATTAATCTGGTATCGCCGGTAGCGATTGTCGTTGGCGAAGAGCTGGTTGCGGCTTATTCAGCGGTGCGCGAGCAAGTGGCAATCACCGCGCCACGCACCTGGTTTGTCGCCGATCAGGACACTTACAGCCATCCGGGCATTGCGCCCGACGGCTTCGTCAATCTGATCAGCGCCAGTGCCGACGCCTGCAGCGAAAATCCGCCGAGCAGCCAGCAGATCTTCTTCGACGACCCGTGTTTCTACATCTACACCTCCGGCACCACCGGGCTGCCGAAGGCCGGGGTGTTCAAGCACGGGCGCTGGATGCGCAGCTCCGCGAGCTTCGGCATGATCGCCCTCAACATGGGCCCCGACGACGTCGTCTATTGCACCTTGCCGCTGTACCACGCCACCGGCCTCTGCGTGTGCTGGGGCTCGGCGGTCAACGGCGCCTCGGGCTTCGCGATCAGGCGCAAGTTCAGCGCCAGCCAGTTCTGGAACGACGTGCGCCGCTATCGCGCGACCACTATCGGCTATGTCGGCGAGTTGTGCCGCTATCTGGTCGATCAACCGGCCAGCGCCGACGACAACCGTCACGAGGTGCGCAAGATGATCGGCAACGGTTTGCGCCCCGGCGCCTGGGCCGAGTTTAAAACGCGTTTTGCGGTGGATCACATCTGTGAGCTGTACGCGGCCAGCGACGGCAACATCGGCTTCACCAATATTCTCAACTTCGACAACACCATCGGTTTTTCGCTGATGGCCTGGGAGCTGGTCGCCTACGACCATGACAGCGGTGAGCCTCTGCGCAGCGACGACGGTTTTATGCGCAAGGTCGACAAAGGCGAGCAGGGCCTGTTGCTGGCACGCATCGACGAGAAAGCGCCGCTGGACGGTTACACCGATCCACAGAAAACCGCGAAAGTGGTGCTGCAGGATGTGTTCGCCAAAGGTGACCGATTCTTCAATACCGGCGATCTGCTGCGCAACATCGGTTTCGGTCATGCGCAATTTGTTGATCGACTCGGTGACACCTATCGCTGGAAGGGCGAAAACGTCTCGACCACCGAGGTTGAAAACCTGCTGCTGCAACATCCGCACATCTCCGAGGCGGTGGCCTATGGCGTGGAAATCCGCAATACCAACGGCCGCGCCGGCATGGCGGCGATTACGCCGGCGGAATCCCTCGCGACCCTGGATTTCGCCGAGTTACTGACTTTTGCTCGGGAGCGCATGCCGGCGTACGCGGTGCCGTTGTTCCTGCGGGTGAAGGTGAAGATGGAAACCACGGGGACGTTCAAATACCAGAAAACCCGCCTGAAAAATGAAGGCTTTGACCCCGGCCAGACGGGCGATGACCCGATCTACGCATGGCTGCCCGGTACGCAGACTTATGTTCGCGTGACCGATGAAATATTGGCGGGCATTTATCAGGGCAAGCATCGTTATTGAATCTGGCTATAGGCCGACTTGAGAAAAAGGGGGTGACAGTTTTCCTCGCGCTCGGGAAACTGTCGGCTTTCCGATTGACCGAAAGTGGAGTTGCCCATGTCCGAACAAAGCCGCCAGATGACCCCTGAAGAAGCCGCCGAATTCACCGAGCAGGTTTTCAACAAAGCGCGCGACGGTGATGCCGAGATGCTTGATCGCCTGGTCAGCGCCGGTTTGCCGGTCAACTTGAAGAACAGCAAGGGCGACACGCTGCTGATGTTAGCCAGCTACTACGGCCATATCGACGCGGTGAATGTGCTGCTTAAACACAAAGCCGACCCGGAAATGCGCAATGGCAACGGCCAGAGCCCGATTGCCGGGGCGGCATTCAAAGGTGATCTGGCGGTGGTCAAGGCGTTGGTCGAGGCGGGTGCCGAGATCGAAGGTTCGTCGTTTGATGGCCGCACGGCGTTGATGATGGCGGCGATGTTTAACCGTGTAGAGATCGTCGATTACCTGCTCGGCAAAGGTGCCAACGCGCAGGCCAAGGACGCCAACGGCGCAACGGCGCTGGACGCGGCGCGCACCATGGGCGCGGTCGATACCACGGCGCAGCTGGAAAAATTGTTGGGTTGATAAGATCAAAAGATCGCAGCCTGCGGCAGCTCCTACAATGATCCCACCGCAGGCTGCGATCTTTTGCGTTGTGCGCTATCCTCCGCGCCCTCAAATTTCACCTTCCACAGGATCCGCCCTCATGAAAGCCGCACTCGTCGAACTCATCAGCAAAATCAGCTCCGGCTGCATGGCCGAGGACGAGATCCTGAAAGTGGCCGATGAAGCGGCGCAAGCCTACGCCGATGCCGGTGCTTTTCTGACAGCCAATCCGGATATCAACTACGACGACACCTTCCCGATCCCGTTGGGCGAGTGGGTGGTCGTCGGCAGCCTGCCGGAAACCGTGCTGTTCCAGGCTGACACCTACGTTGACCTGTTCGCGCAGATCGTCGCCTCGTTCGGCCCGGGCGTGGATTTCAATCTCAAGCCCAAGCAACTGGCGAAAACCGAAGCCCTGACCGCGCTCAACCGCATTCAGGTGCAGATGAGCAGCATGAACAAGGAAAACGGCGGTTACACGCTGATGAACTTCAGTCAGTTGCTCGACGACGAGCTGCAAATGGTGCTGGTCTTCGGCAACGACGTGCCGCGCGTGCTGGAACTGTGCGCCGAAGTCGGCATCAACGCTGCACCCGCGCTGGAAGCCTTGAAGATCGCCGTTCACGTCTGAGTGCAATAAAAGGGAACCCTGCGCGCGACCGTCTATCCTAAAAGTGCATGCCACTATTCTGGAGCGACACCATGGGTTCCACGTTCAACGGTCTGATCGGCCTGATCATCCTCGCCCTCGACATCTGGGCCATCATCAATGTGCTGAAAAGCGGCGCGACCACCGGGATGAAAATCGTCTGGGTGCTGCTGATCATCCTCCTGCCGGTACTGGGCCTGATCATCTGGGCAATCGCCGGGCCACGCGGTAACGTCCGGATCTGAATCAGCTAACACCGCAATACCCCTGTAGGAGCTGCCGAAGGCTGCGATCTTTTGATGTTGATTGTAAAAAACAAGATCAAAAGATCGCAGCCTGCGGCAGCTCCTACAGGGATTGTGGTTGTGAGGTTCGACCTGTCATCTTCGGCAACGTAGAATGCGCGCCTTTCCCGGGCAATCGTCCCCACGATTGACGCCCGCGCATTCATCGGAGCACTTGACCATGACCGTCACCAAAACCAGCGAGTACCTGGAAACCCTCTACGAAGGCTACGGCCAGCGTTTTCGCATGGAAAAACTGCTGCACGAAGTGCGCACCGAACACCAGCATCTGGTGATCTTCCAGAACCCGCGCATGGGCCGCGTGATGGCGCTGGACGGCGTGATCCAGACCACCGAAGCCGACGAATTCATCTACCACGAAATGCTTACCCACGTGCCGATCCTCGCCCACGGCAGCGCCAAGCGCGTGCTGATCATCGGCGGCGGTGACGGCGGCATGTTGCGCGAAGTGACCAAACACGCTGGCGTTGAACACATCACCATGGTCGAGATCGACGGCACCGTGGTCGACATGTGCAAAGAATTCCTGCCGAACCACTCCAGCGGCGCCTACGACGATCCACGCCTGAACCTGGTGATCGACGACGGCATGCGTTTCGTCGCCACCACCACGGAAAAATTCGACGTGATCATCTCTGACTCCACCGACCCGATCGGCCCGGGCGAAGTGCTGTTCTCGGAGAACTTTTACCAGGCCTGCCACCGCTGCCTGAACGAGGGCGGCATCCTCGTGACCCAGAACGGCACGCCGTTCATGCAGATCGACGAAGTGAAAACCACCGCCGGTCGCCTGAAGAGCCTGTTCCCGGACTGGCACTTCTATCAAGCGGCCGTGCCGACCTACATCGGCGGTTCGATGACCTTCGCTTGGGGCTCGACCAACCCGGCCTACCGCAAACTGAGCCGTGAAACCCTGCAACAGCGCTTCATCGGCAGCGGCATCGTCACCCGCTACTACAACCCGGAAATCCACATCGGCGCGTTTGCCTTGCCGCAGTACGTGCTGCAGGCGATCAACAAGCCAAGCAACGACTGATCACACCGCAAGCTCCCCATTGAGGGAGCTTTTGTGGCGAGGGGATTTATCCCCGACCGGCTGCGTAGCAGTCGTAAACCCGGCCAACGCGGTCTGCCTGATGGATCGCGTTGGCTGGTTTTGGGGACGCTTCGCATCCCATCGGGGATAAATCCCCTCGCCACAGATAAATTCCCTCACCACAATGGTTTTCTCCCTGATTTTTCGCCCGCGCCTAAAATGTCGTTTTTTTCATCTTCGTCCGCTGTAATCCTTTTGAACCAACTTTCTGCGTAAACAGTCGAGATAGTTGTAAGCCCATTTGCGGGTTTGATCGAGGAGGCACCGATGCAAAAGTGGAAAGTCACTTTCGTGGACGATCATGGTGAAATTGTCGATGAGGTGTTCGAACGTGCGGAATGCCCCAGTGACGATGAGGCCGCACAACTGATCAAGGCACGGCTCCTGCCCGTGGCCGCCGAGCTGGATCTCAACGATCTGGAAGGGCGCACCGCCGATGCTGGCGTGAAAAGTCTGAAAACCCAGAACAGCATCGAAATCCGCAGCATCACCCCCATCTGACATTCTTCTTGTCACCTTCACCACCAGGCCTTGGCAGCAGCTCTATCTTGGGGCTACTCTGCAAGCGAGATCAGCGAACGGATCGCTAAGGTCTGGTCTTGTCAGCTACATGCTTGTTTCCCGCGTTCAACGACGTTGTCGCAGTACTTTGGCCAAAGGCCCGGGGCGGGAATACGGAAAGTCTATCCATCTATGCGAGGGGGACGATTCATGAGCACAGCCTATCAAGAAGACATCAGCAGCAATGTTCTGCGCCGCATGAAAGAAGGCGGTTTCGATTTTTCCCGATTCCATCCCATCGAGTTCTACGCGATTTTCCCGGACGAGGAGCGGGCGCGCAGGGCAGCAGGCAAATTTCGCGGTGAATCCATCAATGCCCAGGTCAGCGTGCGTGATGACGGTGCGTGGGCGCTGGAATTAAGCAAAGTGATGTATGCGACGTATGACGATATTGGCGATTTCGAGCAGGGCTTTTCGGCGGTGGTCGAGCCTTTGGGCGGAATAATCGAAGGGTGGGGCGTGAAACAGGAGGTGCGTAGCCGCCACCGCTTGAATTGAATATTTATAGATAGAAGATCAAAAGATCGCAGCCTTCGGCAGCTCCTACACAGATT